>JBDRKM010000465.1:0-32846 GCA_043814015.1 Pseudomonadota bacterium | reverse complement strand
TGGCTATCATTCGAGAGGTCTCCGGCTGGCGGAATATCACGGTAACCGTGATTCTATGATAGCCCGTGCCAGTTCACTGTCAACCCCTTCAGATCTTCTTGCAGACTCCAGTCAAAGATCTTTCTTTTCGCCCGGCTAACGTGGACGCTCTGCTGCGGCGCGAAGCGCCGTCTGCAGGAGCGGCAGGTTAGATTCCAGCAGGGCGACGGCTCCAGGCTGTAGCGCTAAGAAGGCCAACACGTTCACATTCGGCGAAGTAGGCTTCTACAAAGGTCGTCGTAAAGGGAGTCAACGGCACAGACAGTCTTCGTCCAGAGGTTCTCCACTGGGGGTCAATGTCAACGAATCGTTCTTTCAATCGGATAAGCGCGGAATGATACTCACTTCCAGCCAAAGAAAGCCCTTCTGTCAATGAATCAGTCTCGGTTTCAAGCCTGAGTTGCCCGCCTTCATCAACGAAAGAGAGCATAGCGTGGAATGGACCATGGCCAGACACCATTCGAGGAACATTGCGTCCTCGGAGAGTGAACCGCACTAGGCGCAGTTCTCGGTGTGAACCACCGGCATGGAGAGCTTTCTGAAGAGCCACCGCAGCTATCCGAACATCATTTGATATGGAGCGCCGAACAACACGCCATGTAAGGTATCCCGCAATGTTGGAACTAGCATCGTGGCAAGGACGAAGTTCAGCATCAATGAGGGCGTAGTCTACGTTTCGCGAATCAATATCATGGAGGCCGCTTATCACAGCCCGCGAGTCTGCGCTAGGCCCAACAACCAGCACTTCCAAAGAACGAGCAGAAGGCATGGAACCCCAAGAGCGTAAGACTCTTTCTGCGGCAACCAAAGGCTGAGACAAATCCGTTCCGAAAATGTCTACTCCCGCGCAAGTCCTTTTAATGATTTCTAATAATCCACTGCTAGTAAGCGCATTCGGACTCGGAAGATGGGACTCAAGGAGTCCGGCAAGGATTTCCGCTCTCGAAAACCGAGTTAGCTTCGCCCAGTTGCCATGATATCCATTCAGGCTGGCGTATTTTGGCCCGAGGTTCTTCGTGCGGACATTAAGTGCAACACCTAAGCGCGCGAGTCGTTGCTCTTCTGGCCAACATGGAAGTCGATTCGCAAGCTTGGTAATCCAGTAGTCACTTGGCATTCCCGCTACAGCCAGACCATATGAAAATGCCTGATTGGATATGTCTGTCTTCCGAACTGGAACACGTTTCAGTTCAAAAACGCGAACGCACCCGATAGGATCAATGGCAAGGATATCAGCGTCTCGGAGGAGAGAATCCTGAGCATTTACTAAAAGAATATCTTCGTCCGGAAATAGAATGCTAAGGTTTGCTGCCACTACTGATTCTATACATTCTTCCATCATTCGAGGAAGAGAACGAACCTGAACTGGCAATTCCAGTACTTGAGATAGAGCCAGCGTGTTTTTATCTACCGCGTAGACTATTTCCACTGTGCGATCCTTTGAGAGAATGAACGGTTTTCTTGTATACCTCAACTGATTCCGCAAAATCAAGTTGCTTACAGAGATGCGGCATCAAGTCTCATGCTTATCTAACGTTGACGCTCTGCGGCGGCCGCAGGCCGTCCGCAGAAGCGGCCTGTTATGGCTGAGCCACCACCGTCTCGAGTCGCCACCGCAACGGCCTACGCCACCTTCTCGCGGACTTCAGCAGCCAGTTCCTTGGCAATAGCTTCATCGTGCGCGAACTGAAGGAAGTCGTGATCGTCGCGGAAACGCGCCAAAACAACAGGAGTGTCCGAGAGTTCGTCGCCGAAGAAACGGAACCAGAACCACCTTTTGAGGAAAGTGGAGCGCAGCCTGGGCATCTCGCCACCGCGCTCAAGCCACTTGCTCAGGGTGCTTGGGCTAATGCCGATCACGCGTGCCACTTCGCTGTAGGGAGTCACGGTCGCGGACGCCAGGAACTCGAACTCCTCCGGAGTCATCGGTGCTGCAGAGCCACACACCTCATTCGCTACCGCACGATGGATGCGGTTGATCTCCGCCAGCGAGAGTCCGACTGTTCCATCGGGGAGCTTCGTGAGGTGGAGCTCAGGAATAATCCAGACCCGTCCGGCGCAGTGGTAGGGGTAGTCCCGCTCAATGATGGTCTCAAACTTCATCTTTGAACTCCTTGGAATGCGCGAAGGCCCTTGCAGCCTCTGCTGACCGAAAGCCTGGTGAGTGGTCTGTCCCATCGTAGAAACAGTACAGAACCGCGTGTGAAGGGGCGCCTTCCACAAGAAAAATGCGAAAGCAAGCGTAGTACCCGTTGCCGCGCCTTGCTGGCTCCGGAGCCCAGACCGCTATTTCTACGCAGTCCCCGGGATGGCCTTCTGGTGTCCGGACACCGACTACCACAGACTCTGCCAGTAGATATTCGATCCTGTTGACGGCTCTCTCGTACCTGGGCGTCTGCGGTTGATGCTCTACAAAGCAGGCCACCGGAGGAAGCTGCTGAATAATCTGTTTCCAGTTCATGGAATGGCTTCACCGTGTGAGTCATGGCATTGAATTACTCAACATGATCGCTGTTGTCAACAAGAATCAGCTACGTGGGAGAGAAGAGCCACGCGGTACCTAGCTCCCTACGCTCTGAGCCCCACTGCTGCCTCATCTCAGCCATAACGTCTTGCCGTTGTGCCGCGGAATCGCGCAGCGATTCCGTCGGTCACGAACGGCGGGTTAGACGACGAAGCGATTCCGTCGGCGGCGCGCCGGTCAGCGGTTCAACCAGCCTTCCTCGACATCATGGAGCGCATCTTCCACGTCAGTCGGAGGGCCACGGCGATGAGCCCGCTGGTGCCAGCAACGAGGAACATGGCCCTGGAGACTCTCAACCCGTAGAGCCAAGAATGGGTGTAGTGAGCAAGGTTCGATGCGGTCAACATGCCCACAGCAATCGCGGCCATCGACATGCTGATCATTGCTGTCGCGCCCCAGCGGTACGCCCGCTGTTGAATCAAGGCGACCAGCGGGCAGACAAGGGCCAGTGCGAGACAGGCTGATCCCAGGAATAGCCCCGCATTCGTCGGAGCAGAACCTGCTGACATCATGCCTAGGTCTCGGACATGAGTCCCACAGGTGGCACCGACATGGAACAAGCAGACCCCAACAACGACGATCGCTGCGTCTTCGCGGTCAAATCGGCGTGTGAGCAGCAGGCAGCCTGCGACCACGGCTCCGAGAACGACTCCTCCAACGCCGTAGTTCGTGAGCAGCAGAAGTAGATTCCTGAGGTCCATGAGCCATTCCGATTTCGAATAGTGGCATACCGCTTTGTGGCTGGCGCAGCGGAGTCAGACCGTTCCTTCCGGTTCCAGTTCCGCCCCTCCGCGATGCTCTTCGAGTTCGTCTAACTTCCTATTCTACGGACCTTTATAGCCAGCTTAGGGACGCGTGGCGCGATGTATAGCCCGGGTACCGTCCACGGGCCGGGCTCGGGAAAACTCCCCGTCAAGCCCAGCAAAGTCCTGGAAGTCGTAACCGCCCGGGAGGCTCTCTGCGGACCCGGGTAGCACCACCAGGCGGCGGCGCGCCCGGTGCCCCTGTCCTGGGCTCTGTACCGCGCTGCCCACCGCGTGCCTCGCGGCTCACCCCGTCAGCTTGTCCAGTCCACGGGAGGCCAGAGCCCTGCGGGCTGGGCTCGATCCCCGGATCCAGTCCCGGCAGGAGCTGCGAGCGCGGGTGTCCGCGTCCGTGGACGCTTTCGAGCCGACGACCGGGTAGCCCAGACAGTGCGAGCGGGTGAGCCTGTTCACGCGCGTGAACAGCGAAAAGGCCCATGTAAGTAACCATATCGAAGTGGTACGCGCCGCTCGCCGCCAACGCCGACATTGGCACCGCTGTCCTGGCCCCGCTGCTGCCGGGACCCGTGCGCGTAGGCTCCGTCGGCATCGGAGATGTTCACGCCCGCCCCTCCGCGACCCCCAACACCTCCCTCACCACCCCCCGCTCCACCAGCCCCTCGAACTGGCGGCGCAGGCGCTCGGCGAAGCGCGGGTCCTCCAGCAGCACCCCGGCCTCGATGTTCCGCTCCTGGGCGGCCTGGGTGAAGTTGGCGGAGGTCAGGAAGGTCCAGCGGTCGTCCACGACGACGCACTTGGCGTGGAGCACGGCGTGGTGGCGTGGGTCTTGCTCCAGGGAGCGGGGGTCGTAGTAGACGCGCGGCAGGCGCGCGCCGGGCCAGACCCGCTCGCGGAAGCGCTTCGCGAAGGCGCCGAGCAGCACGGGCGAGGGGGTGTCGTCGAGGTGCGGGCGGTGGACGTTGAGGTACAGGGCGACGTCAAGGTCGGGGAGCTGGTCCATCCGCGCGGCCAGGGCGCCGAAGAGGGCCTCGGCCTTGGGGCCTTCGTCCAGGGCGTAGCTGGCGATGATCACGCGCGAGGTGGCCGCGCGCAGCAGATCCTGGACGACGACGATGGTGTCGCGGGCGTCCACCTGGTCGAGCTCGGGCGGGGACAGGACGAGCTGGAGGCGGTCGGCGATGCGCTGGCCGGCGGCGCGCTCTTCGGCGAGCAGGGCCAGGGTGCGCGCGATGTGGCGCGGGGCCATGCCCTCGGCGTCCAGCGCAGCCAGGGCGGCCACGGCGGTCTGGACCAGGGGGTCGGGGACGTGGTGGGCCAGGGCGGCGGGGTGGTAGGGGGGGCCGAGCCGTCCGGCGGCCAACGCCTCGGCCAGGCTCGCCAGGGAGCCGCGCCCGAGGCGCCGCAAGGGGTCGGTCACACGCCACCGCCGAAGAAGGCGGCGTCGGGGGTGGCCACGGTGGGGATCACCAGGGCGCGGTCGAGCAGCTCGTTGCGCCGCTCGCAGCTCGTCTCGGCGATGAGCAGGCAGCCGTGGCAGGCGGCGCCGTGGAGGAAACGCTCCTCCAGGGGGTCGGCGGGGTCGTGCTGGGCGCAGACGGGGTCGTTGGAGCAGAGGCGAGCGCGATCAAGGGCGCGCTCCAGGTGCCGGCCGATGGCGCGCCCGAGTTGTACCAGGCCGCCCAGCGTGCCCTCGGAGCCGGGGGCGCCGGTGTAGAGCAGGATGCCGTAGCCCGAGGAGCCGGCGTAGATGCGCTCGCGGATGGCGCTGGCGGAGTAGCCGCAGTCGAGCGAGAGAGCGGTGATCATCAGGTGGGCCAGGGAGTGGAGCATGATGTAGGGCAGCCCGGGGAAGCGGGCGGATTCGACGCCCTTGCGGTCCCGCCACACCTCGAAGCCCCGCACGAGCAGCGCAGCCCGCTCCTTGACGGCGGGCCGGCCGAGCCAGGCGTCGATGGCCGCGGGCGCGAAGGACAGGCACAGGCCCTCGCCCCGGTTCTGGAAGGCGGGCAGCCAGGTGATCTCGCGCGACAGGGGCGCCAGCTCGACCTCGAGGTCCAGCTCGCCGTCGATGTCCGGAAGGGCCGCCTCGAAACGGGTGAAGCCGAGCTGGGCGGTCACCTCGCGCAGGCGGTGGACCAGCACGAGGCGGTCGATGCGGCCCTCGGCCTCGGGCGGCAGGGGGCCGACCGGGCAGACGCGGGCGTAGAAGTCTCCCTCGGGGCGGTCCACGCCGAGGCTCGGCCGCTGGGAGAGCAGGGTCTCGATCTCGGCCTGCTTGATGCCCCGGGGCCGCGGCGGGGTGGGGTCGCGCCGGCGCTGGATCTCGGCCCAGACGTCCTCGTCGTCCAGGCCCTCCAGGGCGGCCGCGACCTTCTCGCGCCGTCGCTCGCGGCGGACGTCGTCCAGGGACTCGCAGTACTGGAGGTTGTCCTCCCACACCCGCGCGACGGGCTCCCGCAGGTCCTCGGCGGCGTCGGGGATGGCGATGACCCCCAGCGTCTGGGAGAAGTAGGCGTTGGAGGCGGAGCGCACCAGCAGGCGGCTCGGCTTGTCGCAGGGCTCCCAGACGCGCGGGCCGAGCCAGGGCATGCGCCCGTTGCAGGTGCCGAGCACGGGCGCGTGGCGGACCATGGCCTCGGACAGGGGCCGGCGCTGGTGGTCGTTCTTGACGTCGCGGACGTAGATCTCGGCGAAGTCGTTGCCGGCGCCGCCCTCGTCCAGCCAGAGGTCCCCGGTGGGCTCGGTGGCGTAGTCGTGCCGGACGAAGCCGTACCAGTCGAGGTCGCTGATGTGGCCGCGCACGCAGGCGCGCACGAAGCGCACGGGGACGACGGGCCGCACCTTGCGGTCGCGGTCGAGGTAGCCGCCCTTCACCAGCCGGCCCCAGGGCAAGAGCGGCCGGGTGCGGTAGACGCGGCCGTCGGGCGCGGTCCAGGTCTCCTCCACCTGGCCCAAGAACCATGTGGGGAACTGGAAGGCCGTGATCCCCACGGGCGGCCCGCCGGGTTCGCCGGTGTCCACGGGCGGCGCGTACAGCTTCAGCTCGGGGACGCCCAGGCGTTCGCGCAGGTAGCCCTCCAGGCGCTCCTCCTGGATGCGCTCCCGCTCGCCCCGCCAATGCTCCAGGCCGCCGATGAGCACGGCGTGGTTCGGCAGGTCCACCATGGCGCCGGGGCCGAAGGTGGTGAGGACCTGGCTCTGGCGCAGCTCTCCAGTGGGCGGGATGCGCGGTCTCATTCCGCCTCCTCCTCGATCTCGAAGCCGTCCGGGTTCCGCAGCCAGAGGTTCACGGCGGGCTCCACGTCGCGCAGGCTGCGGGCGGCCTTGAACTGGGCCTCCTCCCTGGTTTTCTTGGCCAGCTCCGCGTCGAGGGGGTCGAAGAGCAGCCGGGGCGCGCCGCCGACCTCGATCTGGTACTGCAGGTCGCCCTTGCGGTTGGCGATATTGGCCCAGGCGTCCAGCAGGCCGAGCACGCGGTCGCGCACGGCACGGCGCAGGGTCTCGGCCTCCTCGCGGGAGAGCTGGGCGTCGTGGCCCTCCGCGCGGCGCGAGATGAGCTCGGCGACGAAGTCGAGCTGCGGCCGCAGGGCGCTGATCGCCATGGCGCCGCGGGGCGCGGTCATCCCGGGGTGCCCCAGGCGCGCCAGGGCCACGGTGACCCCGGCGATGCCGCGGTCGATGGCGCGCGGGGAGAACGGCGTGACGGAGGTGGCCTCGACCGCGCGGTAGAAGCTCTCGTGCCAGGCGGTGAAGCGCTCGTAGTGGCTGCGGTCGCGCGGGCGGTGGGTGTTCAACAGGGTGACGACCAGGCCCGGGCGGCCATCGTCACGGCCGACACGGCTGGTGGCCTGGATGTACTCGGCGGTGGTCTTGGGCTGGCCGAGCACGACCATCAGGCCCAGGCGGGTGATGTCCAGGCCCACCGAGATCATGTTGGAGGCCAGGGCCACGTCCACCCGCTCCTTCTCGGCGAAGCCCAGGGCGAGGCGCCGCTTGGTCTCGGCCACCTCGTGGGTCTTGACCCGGCTGGTCAGCTCGTGGGGCTCGGTCAGGCGGGGGCGGTCCGCGAAGAGCCCCTCGCGCTCGCCCACCCGGCGGCGGCGCTGGCCGTAGTCCACCAGCCGCGTGGTGACCTCGTCCTCCACGATGCGGCGGCTGCCGCCCAGCTCCCGCAGGGCGTTGAAGTAACCGAGCAGGGTCATGTAGGGATCGGCAGGGTTCCTGGGGTTCTTCGCGCCCCCGTTCTCCGTCCACGCCTTCTGGGCGGCGGCCAGGAGCGCCAGGTAGGAGCGCAGCAGCACGACCTTGAGGTTGCGGCCCTGGGCGGCCACGCCCACGTAGGTGCGCGGGTTGCGCTGGTCGGAGCCCACGGTGAGGGCGAAGAACGAATCGCGGCGGTCCGGGCCGGGCGGGGGGAAGACCTCTACGCCCGCGCGCCCGAAGAGCCCGCGGATCTGGCGCTCGGCCCGCCGCACGGTGGCGGTGGAGGCCACGATCTTGGGCCGCACGGCGTGCTCGTCCAGGGAGGCCCCGCTGAGCGCGTCGATGGCAGTCTCGTACAGCCCCACCAGGGTTCCCAGCGGGCCGGAGATGAGGTGCAGCTCGTCCTGGATCACCAGGTCGGGCGGCGGCAGCGGGCCCGGCAGCGGCTGACCACGGTTCGGGTGCGCGGGGCCGTAGAAGCCGTCCTGGTCGGCGCGCTGGACCCGTCCGAAGAGCCCCGCCGCCTCGCCCACCCAGGGCAGGCTGGCGAACTTGTCCACCGTGGCGATGAGGAAGGCGGGCAGGCGCCGGTAGATGGGCTCGTCCACCGCGAGCACGGGGATGCCCCGGGGCTGGCGCCGGCTGTGGAAGGCGCAGCGGCGTTGGACGCACATGACCCGCAGGTCGTCGGGCTCGTCGGCGTCCGGCAGCAGCTTGAAGCTGTCCTTGGTGAACTTCCAGCCGCACCAGGGGCAATTCTCCAGCGGGATGGGCGAGGGCTTGCGGCCCGAGTCGTTCTGGAACGCGATGGTGCGGGCGCGCGCGCTGTGGGTGTCCTTGTCACCCTTGCGGCCCATCCGGTTGGGGGTGGCGGTCTGCCCGACCCAGAGCCCGATCTCGAAGGGCCAGGGACCCAGCTTCGCCACGTCCTGCTGGCGCTCCAGCTCGAGCGCACAGACCAGGGTGGCGGCGCGGCCGAGCTGATCGAGGGTGAGCAGGCGCAGGGTGTAGCGCATCAGCACGGTGAGGCCGGCGGACCGGACGGTGGGATCGCGCAGGCGGCGCAGCACCATCGCGAAGGCGGCCAGGCCCAGGTAGGCTTCGGTCTTGCCGCCGCCGGTGGGGAAGAAGAGCAGGTCCACCAGCCGGCGGTCGGGGTGGGCGCCGTCGGCCGTGCCGGCGACGTTCATCAGCAGGAACGCGAGCTGGAAGGGGTACCAGGCTGGGGGCGCGACCTGCTCCGGGGTGAGGTCATCGCGACCGTGGCAGGCCCGCTGGCGGATCGCGGTCGCGATGGCCCGGTTGGCGATGCGGAAGGCGTCCAGCACGAGCGGATCGTCCAGGGCGTCGAGCCCGGCCTGGATCCGCCCCGCGGCGCGCTCGGCGTTCTCCAGGAGCGTTCGGGCGACCTCCTTGCGCTGCGCCCCTTCGGGGAGCTGCCGCGCCTGGGTCCGCAACCAGCGGCGGTACTCGGCCACCAGCGGGCCGACCTGGGCCCGCAGCGTCGCGGCGTCCGCCGCCCCAGCCAGGGCCTCCATGCCCAGCTCCACGCCGGGCACCGGCCGCGCGACCACCTTCTCCACGTCGGCGGTGGGCATCCAGGCGGTCTTCACCTCGCGGCAGCGGCCGGCGCCGTCCCGGACCGCCAGGGCCGAGACGTTGTGCCCGACCGCGAACTCCACGGCGTCGCGGTACTGCAGGTCGGCGACCTTCTCGTCCCAGTCCTCGCTGTCGCGTCCGTGCAGATCGGGGCGCGGTACGAAGGGTTGCAGGGAGTGCAGCGACAGCTCGGGCTGGAAGACGTAGGCGGCGTCGCGCCGCACGTCGGGCGCGGGCGGCCGGCGGTTGACCAGGAAGACCGACACCGCGCGGGTGCCGGCCGGGACCAGGCCGGTCTCGGCGACGGCCCGCACGGACACGACGATCTTGAGGTCTTCGTACCCCGGGAGCGGGCGCTCCACAGGCCGGCGGGTGACCGCGTCCACGTTGACGAAGCGCTCGGCCTCGCGGGGCATGCGCTGCCAGCGGCCCCGTCCCGTGCGCTCCTCCGGGATCGCGGACTGGGCCTCGGCGGGCTCCTCCGCGCCGTCCTCGGCCTCGCCACCTGTGCGCGCGGCGGGGGCGTAGTCGGCCCAGGCCACGCGCACGTGGAGCTGCGCGCAGTCCGCGGCCACCAGCACCGAGAGGCCCATGGACGAGGGGAAGAACGCCTTGCGCGCCGAGGCGACCTCGGGGGCACCGTCGTCGTCGGCCTCCGCGGGCCGGTCCACCAGATCCAGCGTGTCGTCGCCGTCGTCGTCGGCGCGCTGGGACGCGGGCGCCTCGTAGGGCACCAGGAAGCCCGTGAGGTACCACTTGGACGGCGCGATGGGGAGCTGCTCCTCGGCGAGGGAGGCGTGCGGCGGGTGCCCGGGGCGCGGGCCAACGAGGTCCAGGCGCAGCGCGTCGATGAGGCGGGCGCGGACCGCTGCGGACGAGGTGGCTGGCGCGGTCACGCCGGGAGCCCCAGGCGCACGCGCAGGGAGCGGCGCAGATCGGCCAACTCCGCAGGCACGGCATGGTTCAGGCGCTGCCAGGCACCGACGGACTTGGCGAGGTCCACCGCCGCTTCGCTGCCCTTGCCCTGGGGGTGGACGAAGCTGCGGAGGTCGCCGAAGACCTCCTTGCCCGAGAAGACCTGACGCCAGGAGCCGTCCTGGAGCGCGGCTTGGTACGTGGCGTGGGAGGTCGCGAGCTGCGCCGAGATGGCCGCGGGCGCGGCCAGGCCGGGGAGCGCGTGGACCTGGGTGGTGAGCCACGGGCTGGCATTCAGGTAGCTCTGGGCAGCTTCGATGGTCGGGATGGCTTTTCGCTTGGGGTGTTTCGGGAAGTCCAGCATCCGCGCCTGGGACAGCTCGGCGATGACCCGGCGGCAGGCCATCCAGGGGACCATGCCCGCGGCCACCGCCTGGAGCTTGTCCTCGATCTGCGCCAGGCTGCGCCCGCCGGTGTGCTGGTCGCAGCGGTGGAGCGCGGCGGGGTCGAGCAGGAAGTTCTCGAACTCGTGGGTCTCCAGCGTGTAGCAGCGGAGGTTTGGGGATGGATCGCTCCACCTGTCACGGTTCGTCTTGGAGAAATCCCGGTCGCGCAGGCCGAAGACGTGCCCGTAGCCCGCGCGCCAGGCGTCCTCGGCCACCCCGGCGATGCTGTCGTTGCCGCCGCCGATCCGGAAGCCGATGTCCAGGTCCAGCCACAGGGCGGAGAGGTAGCCGCGGGTGAGATCGTCCTCGACCCACAGGACGATCTTCGCGTCCTTGTACTGCGCCGCGATGCCCGGGGCGCTCATCCCCGCGTCTCCTCGGGCGCACGGCGGGCGGACACGCGGGGATCGTCGGGCGGGGCGAGCAGGAATCGCTCGTAGCTGTACGCCTGGTCCCAGATGAGGTCGGAGTGGGTGGAGACGATGATCTGGGCCTCGGGCGCGAGCGCGCGCAAGGCGGGCAGCAGGCCGGCCTGCCACTCCGGGTGCAGGTGCAGCTCGGGTTCGTCCAGCAGCAGGATGCCGTCGAAGTCCTGCAGGATGAGGGTGGCGGTCAGGGCGAGGATCTCGATCTCGCCCGAGGCGCAGTCATCGACCGAGCAGACCCGCTGCCCGTCCTGGAGCACGAAGAGATCGAAGACCACGTCCTCGGACTCCGGGTCCACGATCTGGGCGTCGATGCTGGAGGTGGGGCCGTGGAAGAGCTGCCAGGCGTGGTTGAGCTTCTCGAGCCAGAGGTCGTCCAGGGGCATGCCGGGCAGGGTCTGCTGGAAGCCCTTGCGCGAGCGCTGATCGACGATCTTCTGCTTCAGGCGCCACAGGCGGTTGGCCTCGGTGTCGCCGGGGCGTCGGCCCGCGGTCATGGGGCGCACGCCGCCGACGAGGCTCGGGGAGCGCCAGGAGGAGTAGAACTCGACGGGGATGGCGGCGAGAGCCTTGCTCCCGCCCGACAAGAACTCATTGGCGGTGCTGAAGGTGGCAAGCACATCGTGGGTGTATCGAACGATCTGGATGCTGCTGTCTCGTAGGATGTCCAGTTCGATCTCAGCACCGCGCAGCGCTCCCGCGGGTTCGTGCTCAGACCCCGGGTTCCGCAGCAGCGCCGCCCTCCCCAACCCCACCAGGATCGCCTCCAGCAGGGTGGTCTTGCCGCTGCCGTTGCTGCCCCCGAGCACGACGGTCTTGAGGGGTGCGCCCTGGGGGTCGCGCAGATCGAGCGTAAAGAGCTCCTGGAACTTCTTGAACCCGCTGACGCGGAGCCCTGTGATCTTGGGGGAGGGCATGGGGGCCTCGGGGAGGAGGGAGAGAGGAATAGCGAGCTTGGGAGAGGGGGCAAGCCACCGGGGTGGTTCACGCCTCGCGGACCGGCCGTCCCCCGAGCTGGAGCGGGACGGTGCAGGACCACGCGTGGTGCTCCCGCACGAGGCGGCCGTGCTGTCTGGAGCCCCCCTTCGGTGGTCCGGAGGGACGCCCCGCTCGGCCCGCAGCCTCTTCGATCTCGGCCCCGAAGGCGTCCAGATCCACGTCCATGGAGCGCGTGAGCAGCAGGGCCAGGCCCTGGGTACCGCGGGAGAGCTCGGGGCAGACTTCCAGGAGCTGCACCACCAGGCGCGCCCGGGCGGAGAGTGAGACCGCCTGGGTCGGCGGAGCGTCGAAGAGCGAGAGAGGCTCCTCCCTTGGCTCGCCGAAGAGGGGTTCCAGGAGCTCGTCGAGGGGGATGATCTGGCTCGCGTCCTGGACCGGGTGACGCCTCATGGCTTCCTCCACGAGGGCGGGCAGGCCGAAGAACCCGAGGCGCAGGCGCGCGAGGGTGTCGAGCACGGCCTGGGCGGCCTGCAGGACGACGGGCGCGAACGGGGCTGTCTGTCCCAGCGCGCTGCGCCGCAGCGGGTCGCGGCCCCTGTGCTGCTGGGCGTCCAGCCACGGGGAGGAGCCCCGCAGGCGGCTCGCCCAGGACTCCACCCGCCGCGCCATGGCGGGCCGGCGCTGCGCTACGGCCAGCCAGATGCGCCCGTCGGTCTTGGCCAGCCGCCAGCCGGCGTACACCAGCGCCAGGGGCTCGCGCGCCAGGTCCACCACGAACACGGCCCGGGTGCGCCGCTCTACCTCGGGCAGGCTGCGCACCACCAGCGCGGCGGGGACCGGCAGGCTGTGGCCCTTGTCCAACGCGGCGAACAGATCGGCCGCGCTCGGTGCGGACTCTCCCTCGGCCAGGAAGGCCCAGGCGGGCAGGCGCCAGTCCTGGTCGCGCCGCGGCAGCAGCAGAGCATCCCGCCGGCGCGACGGTACGCGGGGAAGCTCGAGGGGCTGGGGCCCATCGGCGCCCAGCCAGGTGGCGCCGGGGACAGGCGCTCCCACCATGGCCAGGTGGACCAGGGCGAGGAGCGACTCGGCGCCATCGCCGGGGGCGCCTTGGAGGACCAGCAGGGGCGCGCGGCCCTGGGGTTGCTCGCTCCACCGCTCGACGGCCCGGGCCCAGGCTGTGAGGGCAGCGGCGGCCGCAGGACCGAGGAGCACGGGCGGCGGGTCGCCCTCGATCCGATGGACCCGCAGGCGCTCCATGGGGTCGCCTCGCCACAGGTGGCCCTCGCGCAGCCACTGCGGCGCGGCCTCCATCCCCACGACATCGCCCTCGCGCCGGGCTCCGGCGAAGACCTCGGGTGCCAGCGCTTCCAGGAAGCGGCAGGCCAGGTCGGCCTGCTCCATGGCATGCTCCAGCGCCTCGGGTGCCCGCTGGATGTGGGCCGACCAGGAGGTGAGGTAGGCGCGATGTCGGTCGTCGTACTCCCGGACTCCGGCCACGCCGAGCTGCGCCGAGAGCATGGCCGAGCCCAATTCGGCCACCAGCTCCTCGAGGGCGCGCTCCTCGGGGCTCCATGGATACCGGATGCGGTCGAGCCGCAGGTGGAACCCCGTCCAGTGCACCAGCTCGTGCAGGGCCGTGCCGGCCCAATCATCGGCGCTGTGGAACCTGAATGGGTCGGGCAACCCGATGACGTCGTCACCGTGATCGAAGCAGGCGAGGCCCCTGAGCATGAGGTCGATGCCCGCGGCGCGCAGGAGCCGGCACACGCGGTCGATGCCGCGGGCGCTCTCCCAGGGGGTCGGGGGCGGCTCGGGCTTGGGCCCGTCGAACGCATCGCGGTTGTAGACCACGGCGCCGCCCCAGTCGCCGCCATACCCAGGCAGGCCGCCTGTCGGGCCCTCCTCCGAGGACCCGCCCGAGAAGAGCGGCACGAAGATCCCGGCGCCCACCGCGTTGGGCTTCAAGGTCCAGTGCAGCTTCTCGCCCCGCTCCCGGGTGTACCACAGCTCGGAGCGGTAGCCGTTGCGCATGGCGGTGACCCAGGTGCTCCAGGCGTTCCAGCCCTGGTAGGGCTGCCGCTTCTTCTTCGTCCCCGCGCGATGCTGGCCGAAGCCACCCACCCAGGGGCGCCGCCATGGTGGCTCCTCGTGAGCGTCGAGCGCCTGCTTGACCAGGGCGATCAGCTCGCGGGCGACCGCGCTGCGCTGCTCGGCGGCGGCGCTGCGACGACGCGAAGGGTCACCCATCGCCACCCTCCTTCCAGTTGAACAGGGTTGGGCCCGGCGGTGGCGCGGCAGCCCTGGGCTTGCGCCCGGCCTTGGCCTTGGGCTGCGCGGGTGCGGCTTTCTTCTCGGCCTTGTCGTGCAACCCCGCCGTGACCTCGTCCTGGTAGCGCCGCTGGTTCAGGTCCAGCAGGCGGGCCAGCACCTCGTCGTGGACCGCGTCGGGCCAGCGGTAGCGCCAGGGCTTCTTCTTGTCGCCCCAGGTCTCCTCGTCGATGGCGTAGTCGAGGAGGAAGTCGCAGTCCGTCGGGATGTCGGTCCAGCCGTAGGCGTCGAGCACGGCGCGGTCCATGGCGGCGTGCAGGCGGCGGAGTTCGAGGATGTCGGACCCGCGCTCGCCGGGGTCGTGGAAGCGGTTGTAGGTCTTGGTGAGGCCCTCGTCGTTGCGGATCATGAGGGCGGCGCGGAAGTCGTAGTAGGCTTGGCCGGTTGATTCGAGCCTGTCTCCGCCGTTGGGTCGGGGGAAGGTGTCGAAGCAGGGAGTCGTGTACCGAGGATCATCCTTCATCGATGACCCGATGAGCCTGGCCCAGGCTTCATGTGCCCGAGACTGCAACACAGCGAAGTCGGACATCGTGTGCAGCAGAACAACAATCATGGAATCAGCGATCACAGTCCCGGACTCGGCGAAACCGATAGAGAGATGGCGTGACACCTTGGTGAGTGTGAGCAGTCGACCGTGCTCTCTGTAGAACGCAGGCGTCTCCTGCACCCTGTTGGCGTGCTTCCACCACTCGTCCCGGTAGTTACGCTGCTTGTTGCCGATCCGCACGGGGCGTACCCGCTCCTCCACGATGGCAAACAGCTCCGGCCATCTCTTGGCCTCATCGACGGTCATGTCTCCGAAGTCGATGACGAACCGCCTTGGGCTCTGGGCAGGACTATCGTTGAACTCAGCGCCCCCCATGTACGGCCGAACAACCTGGAAGTTCTCCGGTCGAACACGGAGTAACTGCCGCATCTCATCTAGTGAAGACGAGCCATTCGAGGGTCGCTCCTCGAAGACGAAACCCGCGCCCCATATCTTGGTACCGGCAAAGCAAATCGCCCTGTTCCCAGCCAGCGGGACAGGGGTGGTGTCTGTTCGACCTTTCAGGAGGAAGGCCGAGACGCGTTCCACCTCGCGCTCGTCAAGGACGGCACGCGGCACGCGGATTCCGTTGGCGACATGGAGCACACTCACGACCACGGCTGCCTGACCGGGCCACTCGTAGCGGCTTCTTGCGGCGAAGATGCATCCTTCGCACTCGATGATGGATTGCAGGCCAGACAGGCGAGTGTCGCCCTGAGCGACAGTGTTGGTCGCTATCAGTCCGAAACAGCCCCCAGTGCGCAGGGCCGTGAACGCGCGTCTCAAGAAGAAAGCCACAAGGTCTGCCAAACCGGTCGAAGGAGGGAACCTTAGAATGAGGTGCTCGTGGTAGGCAAGACCCAAGCGGCCGCCGATCATCGTCCCCCCCAAGAACGGCGGATTCCCCACCACCGCATCGAACCCCCCATTCTCCCTCCCGAAGACCTCCGGGAACTCGATCTCCCAGTGGAACGGCCTCACCGGCCGCTCCCCGCCCCGCAGCGCCTCGACGATCCCCTCGATCTCCAGCGCGTCCCGTGTCCCAGCCTTCCAGTCGTCCACCCTGCGCTTGTACGCGATCCGCAGCGTCTCGCGCTCCTTGTCCTTCTCCGCCCCGAAGAAGGCCGCGATGCACAGGTCGCCGATCAGGCGCGCGTCGTGCAGCAGGTCCTCGGCCTGCCGCCAGGCGGCGCGTCGGCGGTCGTAGTCGCCCTCGCCCAGGCCCTGGATCTGCTCGCGCCAGCCGGCGGCCTCGTCCACGGACGCCTGCACGCCCGCGAAGAGGGGGCCACGGTTCCGCTCCTCGGTCATCCAGCGGAAGTCGCCGATCTGGGCCTTGGTGAGCCCCACGAGGGAGTCGCCGTGCCTGAGGGCGTGGTCCAGGAAGGTGAAGGCGTGGTCTTTGGCCAGGGTGGCCAGCCAGAGGGAGAGCTTGGCGAGGTTGACGGCGAAGGGGTTCTTGTCCACCCCGTACAGGCAGTGCTGGGCGACGAGGCGCCGGGCGTGCAGCAGGGGGTCCTCGTCGGGCGGCAGCGCGGGCATGCCGCCGTGGGCTTCCCAGGCCGCCACGAGGGCCTCGGCCAACTGCCGGTCGGCCTCCACCAGGAAGGCCCCGGAACCCATGGCGAGGTCGCAGAGCTTGAGGGCCAGGATCTGGTCGGGTGTGGGCCGCGCGCCGAGGGCCTCGAGCACCGGGCGCAGGGTGGTGCGCACGATGGGCTCGGTCAGCTCGCGGGGGGTGTAGTGCGAGCCTGAGCGGCGGCGCTCCTCGCCGGGCTGGAGGAACAGGGCACCCGGGGGCAGCGGACGCGGTGTCTGGGGGGAGAGGCGCCGCTCCAGCGCGGCCACGAGATCCTCCACCGTGGCGGCGGCCTTGAGGGCCACGGCGGCCTGGCCGGTCAGAGTGCAGTCGGCCCGCTCCTTGAGCCAGGCTTCCCGCTTGCCCGAGGGGACGGCCAGCAGGGCGTCCAGGTCCACCACCGCGTGCTTCGGGCGCAGCGCGACGGCGCGGCCGGGCAGGGTCTGCACGTCGAAGCCCATCATGGACTCGTAGACCGAGCCGATCTGCTCCACGTCCAGGGTGCGGTAGGAGAGGCGCTCGCCGTCGAGCACCAGCAAGCCCTCCAGCACACGCTGGATCACGCCGTCGCTCACCTTCGGGGCCTCGAAGGGCTCGCCGAGGACCCGGTGCACCCCGGGGGGGCGCCCTTCGAGGAAGGGGTACTCGTCGGGGTTGAAGAGCTGGCCGTGGCGGGTGGGCAGCCGCAGGCCGCCGTGACCGCCGCCGTCGAAGACCAGGCGGAAGGTGGACAGGAGCCAGGCCCAGGCCCCGAAGCGCTGGTCCATGGTGTCGGGGTGGCGCCCGGCGTCCTCGCGCAACCGCGCGTAGAGCCCTCCGATGGCGTAGTTGCGCGCGTAGACCGGATCGTCGGGCATCAGGCCCCGGTCCTCGGCGTAGAGCAGGAAGACCAGGCGCAGGATGACCGTGAGCAGGCCGCCGTAGATCTGCTGGGGGTCGCTGCGCGGCAGGTCGTACAGCACTCGCCCGCCGGCCAGGTCGTCGGCCGCCTGGACGCCGCGCAGCAGCTCCCAGAGCGCGCCGAGCACCTGCTCCGCCAGGCGCGTAGAGACCTCGCTCTGGTACTTGCGGCTCTCGGCCAGCAGATCGAGCAGGCGCTGGCCGTCGGGGGCGGAGAAGACCCGGTGCTCGCACAGCAGCATGTGCAGGGCCGCCAGGATGGGTCGGCCGCCCACGGTGCAGAGCTCGGTCACGGGGAAGCCGACGTGGCCCGAGGACTCGCCGCGCGGGGCGTGGGTCAGGCGCAGGGTGCTTCCGTTGAGCAGGAGGCCCGCGGGCACGGCGGTGTCGCGCAGCAGGCGCTCCAGGCGCGCCTGGGGGCTGGCCTGCCAGCCGTGGCGCTCGCCTTCACGAAGGGGCTTGTCCAGATCGAGGCCGGGCTCGACCACCTGCACCAGCATCAGCACGGCGTTGTCGGCCATGGGGTCGAGGACCGCGAAGCTGGGGCGCAGGGTCTCGCCGTAGTCGGGCAGGGCCACGGCGAGCCGCTCGGGCAGGGGCGGACCCCCGGGCGCGCCAGCGAGGTCGCCGGGATCCCAGCCGAGCACCTCGCGGGCGAAGCGGGGGAAGTCCAGCAGCAGCGGGTCGGCGTCGGCGCGCAGGGAGGCCGGGCGCACGAGCAGCGCCTGCACCGCCTGCTGCAGCGGCGCCATGTTCTTGTCCGGCACCACCTGGGCCTTGACCAGGGCCGGCGGCGCCACCACCAGGCCCACCGGTTGCAGCAGGCCGATCCAGGCTCGGTGGGCTTCGCGCTCGGGATCGAACTTAGGCATGGTTCCCCCTCAGCGCGCCAGGGGCCAGAGGTAGACCAGGCCCACGGGCTCGACCCGGGTGGCCTTCACGGCGTAGCTCTGCCGCACCCGCTCGGGCTCCCGCTCCAGCTCCGTGGCGATGGCCAGGAGGCGCTCGGCCCAGTGGCGGCGGTCGGCGGTGAGCTGGCGCAGCTCCTCGGGGTCGAAGGCCAGGCGCTGCTGGCGCTCCTCCTCGGCCAGGGCGCGCTGGCGCGCCTCGATGCGCGCGCGCTGGTCGCGCAGGATCCCGGCCATCTCCAGCGCCTCGGCCTCGGCCCGCTGGGTGAGATCGCGCCGAGCGCGCTCCGCGAGCAGGGCGGCGCGGCGCTCCAGGTGGGGCGTCAGCTCGGCCACATCGCGGGCGGCGTCGGCCTTGAGGCGGGTCTGGAGGCCGGCGGGGCTCTCCCGCAGGCGGGGCTCGGCCAGCGCGTTCTCCACGAGGCGCAGCACGTCGGCCTTGTCGCCCTCGCCCAGGGGCTGGAGCCGACCGCGCGCGCCGCGCTGCTCGGCCGAGGTCCAGGGCGAGGCGGCGGCCAGCACCTGGTCGTGCAGCCGCGTGCCGCCCGCGCCGAACATGGAGAGACGCCCCAGCAGCACGACGCTGGGCTCGGGCTCCTCGGAGCGCAGCACGCAGGCGCGCCGCAGGTCGTCGTCGCGAAAGCCCATCGACAGGAAGCGCCCGAGCAGGCGGCGCACGACGCGGTGCTCCAGGTGCAGGTGCACCACCTCGCCGTCGAGCGTGCCCGGGTCCTCGAAGACCACCGGCCGGATCGGGGCCTCGCGGCGCCACTCGGCCGGGGTCTGGCCGCGCTTGCGGGGCGCGCGCAGGGTGTCGAGGGTGGCGGCCCAGGAGGGGTCGGCCCCCTTGCGCTCGTGCAGGCGGGGCAGGACCCACCTCGCGCGGGCTGGGTCTTCCGCGGCGTGGGCGGCGTCGGCCGGGGCCAGGCCCTCGGCGCCCAGCGTCTCCAGCGAGGCCGAGAGCGCGTCGCGGAAGTGGCCGTCCTCCAGGCCGATCCACGTGCGCGCGCGGTCGCGCAGCGCCCCCAGCTCCGCGAGGTCGCGCTCCAGGCGCACCCGGCGCCGACCGACGTCGTCGTGCCCCAGCTCCATCTTGAGGGTGCGCACCCGTGCCCCCTCGCGGTGCTCGTCCTCGTCCACGCGGTCGATGGCCGAGGTCAGGGCTTCCACCTGCTCGTGCTCGATCCCTGTGCGCAGCGCGTCCTCGATCCGGCGCTCGATCAGCGGCGTGAGGCTGCCCAATTCGTCGAGGATCCGGCGGGTCTTGCCGACCAGCACGTCCAGCACGCGGTCCTCGGCCCGCTGGGGCAGCACGAAGTAGCCGCAGTTGACCTCGGGGGCCTGCTGGAGCTTGCGGTCGATGCGGCCGTTGCGCTGCTCCAGGCGGCCGGGGTTCCAGGGCACGTCGAAGTGGAAGAGGTCGTAACAGTTGTTCTGGAGGTTCACGCCCTCGCGGGCGGCGTCCGTGGCGATGAGGATGCGCAGCGGGTGCTTGGCCGGGTCCAGGTTGAAGGCGGCCTTGATGGCCTCGCGGCGCTCCTCGCCGATGCCGCCGTGGAAGGTGGCAATGCGCTCGGCGGCGCGGTCGGAGCCCCGGATGGCGGCGGACAGTTGCTGCTGGAGGTAGCGCTTGGTGTCGGCGTACTCAGTGAAGATCAGCACGCGCCGGGGCAGCCACGCCGCACCCTCGCGGCCGAGCTCGGGGCAGAGGTTCGCGCGGACCCAGTCCACCAGGTGCCGCAGCCGGACGTCGGGCTCGCTGCGGGCGCGCTCGGCGATCGCGGCCATGCGTTCCAGCAGCGCCAGCTCGGCCTGCAGCGCCGCGCCCTCGCCCGCGGACTGCCGCGTGGCGGCGGCCATCTGGTCGTCCTCCTCGCGGCCAACCTCCTCCTCGTCCAGCTCCGCGCGCTCGTCGTCGGCCCCGGTGCTCCCGGCCAGCAGGTCGAGCGCGGCCGGCGCCACCGGAGCGGTCTTGACGGCCCGGGCGGCCAGTGAGCGCCGGTGCACGTCCAGGGTGCGGGCGAAGGCTTCGATGGAGGAGAGCAGGCGCTTCTGCAGCGAGGTGACCACCAGCATGGCCGAGGACTGGGCCGCGCGGCTGGCGCCCGCCAGGCGCTCCTCACGCGCGCGCCGGTAGCGTTGCAGCAAGAGCGAGAGTTCCAATTCGGGGGCGTCGTCGGGCAGGCGGTCGATCACGATGCGCAGGACGTTGCGCTGGGGGAAGCGCTCGCCCAGCGCGCGCAGGTCGGACTTCAGGCGCCGGACCAGCACCGTGTCGCGCAGGCGCGCGTCCACCGGCACGCCGCGGCAGAACTTCTGGGGATCGAGTAGCTCAAGCAGGGCCGAGAAGCTGTTGGAATGCCCGTTGTGGGGCGTGGCCGAGAGGAACAGCCGGTGCTCGAGGCGGGGGGCCAGGTCGCGCACCGTGCGGGTGAGCCGGGAGTCGATGGCGTAGCGGGCGCCGCTGGCGGGGGCGACGTTGTGGGCTTCGTCCAGGATGAGTAGCGCCCGGCTGGAGAACTCGCCCAGCCAGTCGCGCAGCGGGCCGGCGTAGGCTTCGTCGCGCACCAGGGCCTGCGAGATGAGGAAGCGGGTGTGGGTGGTCCAGGGGTTGACCGCCCAGCCGCGCTCCTGGCGCACCCGCGACACGAAGTCCCGGTCGTAGATCACGAAGCCGAGCCCGAAGCGCTCCTCCATCTCGTCGCGCCACTGGCGCACCACCGACGGGGGCACGCAGATCACGCAGCGCTGCACCTTCTGGCGCATCAACAGCTCACGCAGGATCAACCCCGCCTCGATGGTCTTGCCCAGGCCCACGTCGTCGGCGATGAACAGGTTGACGCGCGGCATCCCCAGCGCCTTGCGCAAGGGCTCGAGCTGGTAGTCCTTGACCTCGATGCCCGCCCGGTAGGGGGCCTGGAAGAGCCGGGCGTCGGTGGCCGTGACGCAGGACCAGCGCAGGGTGTGCAGGTAGGCGGAGAACAGCCGAGGTGCGTCGAAGCCCCGGCTGGCCACGCGCTCCCAGTCCGCCCCGCGCACCGTGCGCGCGTCGATCTCCCGCTCCCAGAGCACCTCCAGCGGCTCGCCCTGCGCGTCGTCCTCGAGGCAGGAGAGGTGCAGGAGGGTGGCGTCCCCGGGGGCAGGCGGCAGGTCGACGCCTTCGACCAGGTACTGCCGCGAGCGCACGCGGACGATGTCGCCGGTTTCGGGGAGCATGGGGGGAGGGGCCTCCGTCCCGCGCCGCGGAGGAGCGTGGGGCTGGGAGGAGGGTTTATTCGGGGAGGGGGGTGGCCGTCAGGGGATCTTCTGCCAGAGGTCCTGCCAGGCGCGATCGAGGGCCTCGGCGGAGGACAGGGCGTCTCTTTCCATCGTCTTCGTTGAGTCGAAGAGGGGTGTCTTACCGTCGTACGCCGCCAGCGTGGTTTCCCCGGATCCCTCTGTGAAGTGACCATCCTCGCCAGGCGCTGAAAGACCAGCCAGTCGTCTTCTGGAGGATGCAGGGCAGGTAGAGGGGCTCGGCAGCCGGTTACCCTTCTCACCACGGAGCTACTCCAGCGAACCACCATCCTGCGCGACAGAGCGGCGAGAGGGAGCCTTCCACTCTCCGATGACCCGTTGAGGTGTCGCGCCCGCGATCATGGCGGAGGGAACCATGAACTGCACTGCCGAGCACATCCCCACCCTTCGGCGCCTGCGCGACCGGCTCAGCGACCTCTCCATGAGGAATCGCTCGCTCCGACTGGTTCGCCTCCCCAAGAAGCGGGCTTTCGATCTGGCCTGGCTCGACAAGGTCCACGCGGGCGACTCGGCGATGGTGCTGGAGCGCGTGCTCAGCGGCCGAAAGCAGTCCGCGACACTGCTCCAGGTGGGCGGCGATGACGAGGGAGAGCAGCGGATCCACAAGGACCTGACCTACCTGGACCGCGAGGTCCGCCTGGTCGAGGAGGAGCGGGGCGTCTACGACCTCTCCCTGGGCTTCATGTTCCTGTGCGGAGCCATCGCCGAGGGCAAGTACATCCAGGCGCCAGTGTTCCTCGTTCCCCGCCGGCTGGTGCTCGACCGGCGCCGCAAGGCCGGGACAGCCTGGGCTCTCGAACCGCTCGACGATCCCAGGGAGGTCAACGTCAACCGGACCCTCCTGCTGGCCCTCCAGAAGTACGCCGATCTCACGCTCGACCTCGAGAGTATCGAGGAGGCCGCGGCGGAGGTCCTTTTCGGGGAGCGTCGCGCCGAGGGCTGGTTGTCGGCCAGCGCGGCCCGGATCGCGGATCTGCTGGAGAAGCATGGGCTCAGGTCGCAGCCGACGACTCGGCTCTGGGGGGCGTCCCCCGTGGGCCTGGCGGTACCCGACACGGAGCTGGTGCCTGCTCTCCCTGAGTATCGAGCCGAGGAGGTCCCAGCGTTCGCGGTCCGGCGCTTCGAACTGCGCCCCCACGCGGTCCTGAGCCGCTTCCCCCTGGCGGACACAGCGCTGCTCACCGACTACGACGACCTCGTGCGGATCCTCGAGGTCAACCCGCATCAGCCGCTCGGCTACGCCGGTGCCCTGCTCGGTGACAGGGACGAGATCGCGGCTGCCGGGAAGCGCGGGCTGATGTCTGGCAGGAAGGCCCCCACCGCAGGGGCCAACCGGTGGCACATCGAGCAGACAGATGAGAGCCAGGAGGCGGTGCTCGGCCAGGTCCTCGCGGGTCGCTCGATGGCGGTCTATGGCCCTCCCGGAACCGGCAAGTCCCAGCTCATCGCGAACCTGGTCGCCAGCGCTCTGGCCGAGGGCAAGCGAGTGCTGGTCGTGTCCCAGAAACGCCCGGCCCTCGACGTGGTCGCGCAACGACTCGGCGCGGATCTCGAGCGATTCCTGGCGCTCGTCCACGACCCCGTCCGCGACCGGCAAGCGCTCTGCGACCGTATCCTCGCGAGCCTCTCTCACCAGATGGCGCAGGGTGGCACGGCCAACCCGTCCGAGCGCGACGGATTGCTGCGGGGGATCGTGGATGCCGAGTCCCACTTCGCGCGCTCGCAGGAGGCGCTCACGGCCACGTCTGCCTCGGGAACATCGAACTTTGAGGCGTATCTCTGCCGACTCCAGCACCCCGGTAAGCCCCGGGTCCTGCGAGTCCACCAGCTCCCGGCGGAGACCCCGGCGTCGCTGCGTGACGCCATGCCGGCGCTCCGCCAGTTCGTCGAGGATCGGGCTTGGGCCCGGGAGCCGGGGACATGGAAGGCCGATCGGCCCGATTTCTCCTCGGCGGCGTTGGACGAACTCGAGGCTTTTGCTGCGGATGAATTGCCGCGGGTGGTGGCATCCGTGGCGCGGTTGCAGCGCTGGAACGATGATCGGCCAGCCAACCTCGGCGACATTGGGCGAACCGCGGCACTGAAGGGGGTCTACGAGGCGCTCCACGCCTGGTGCACCGGCGCTGCATCGGCCGACGACACCGTATGGGCGTGGGTGCCAGTGGTGCAGGCGCTGCCCAGGCCATCTGAGGCCATCCAGGCCGACCGGCAGGTACTCCTGGGTCTCCTGCAGCTCAGGGAAGCGGCTGAAGGCCAGGTGCTGTCCGCCTCCCAGCCCGAGGACGACCTCCGCCTGACCGAGTTCGAGCGCGCGGATGCGCTGTGGTATCGGTTTTTCCTGCCATCTTGGCATCGCTGCTCCGAACTGGCGCGCGCCGTGCTCCTGGCCGAGGGGCTCGCTGGCCTCCCGATGCGAACGGACATCGCGCGTTGGCGCCATCGCGCCAGGTACACGGTCGAGCTTGGTGCCGCGCCCGGTCGCCTGCAGGTCCTGGGAAGGGCAGGGCAGGATCTCACCTCCTTCACGGAAGCCCAGTGCGAGGCCACACATCGCGTCACGATGGTCGCTGCGGCGATGGTTGAAGCCTGGCGCGTGATCGCTGAAGACGCGAGCCGGGTCGGCGTTTCGATGCCGAGCAGCACCGCCGAAGCGCGCAGTATCGGGAGCTGTGCGGCTCACGCCCTTCAAGCAGAGGGCGTGTTGGCCGGCTACCACGCGGCGGTGGTGTCCTTGCAGACCTGGGTGGGCCCCCAGGCCCGCGGCTGGGTCGACGATTCTCTCGACGCGCGGGATCCGTCGCGGCTACATCGCCGGTTCGAAGATGAGGTCGTAGTTTCCTTCGACCGTCTCGGCGCGGCGGACCGGCGGTTGGCCGCCACCATGACGCGTCACCGGGCGTTGGTGGACTTCGCGGTGCAGGTGCACGACGGCGGCGTCGAGATGGAAGCGGAGCTATGGTCCGCGTTCTCGGAACGCTGGATTCGGGACGCCGAGGGCCGGCACCCGGTGCTCAAGGATGCGCGACCGGGCAACGTGGACGCGCGTCGCCAGGAACTGACGCGTGCGTGGGCCCGCCTGCCGAAGGTCAACCGGGCGCTGCTGTCAGCCAGGCTCCACGACAAGGTCGCGGGCATTCCGCACCGGGAGCGGCTGGAGATCGCCAAGCGGGCTGAGCAGCGCAGGCGGCGGTGGCCCGTGCGCAAGCTCGTCGAGCAGCTCTGGATGCAAGGTCTGGCCGACCTGCTCCCCGTATGGCTGTGCTCACCCGAGACGGTGGCGGCCGTCTTTCCCCTGACCTGCGGCTTCTTCGACTACGTCGTGTTCGACGAGGCTTCGCAGTGTACTCTCCCGCAGGGGCTCACCGCGGTCTTCCGGGGGCGGACCTGCGTCATCGCGGGGGACGAGCAGCAGCTTCCACCGTCCAACCTGTTCTCGACCACGCTCGAGGACGAAGACGACCTCGACGAGGTGGTGGACGAAGAGAGTCTGCTTTCGCGCGCCAAGGCGGCGGGCGTGGACGGGGCCCTGTTGTGGCACTACCGCTCCCAGTTCCCGGAGCTCATCCAGTTCTCCAACGTGGCCTTCTACAACGGCGGGCTGCGGGTATCCCCGCTGCCGGTCGCCCGGGTTGTCCCACCCGCGCTGGAGTGGGTGCAGGTGCAGGGCGAGTGGACTCGGCGCGCGAACGAGGCCGAGGGGGCGCTCGCGGTGGAGATCCTGGATCGCTTCCTGCGGGAGCACCCCGAGCTGAGCCTCGGCGTGATCACGGTCAACCGACAGCAGTCTGACTACATCCATGACCTCCTTGACCAGCGCCTGCAGGTGAGCCCGACATTCCGCCAGCGGTACGAAGAGGTCATGGCCCGGGAGCTGGACTCTCGCCCGTTCATCCGCAACCTCGAGAACGTCCAGGGAGACGAGCGCGATGTGATCATCCTGTCCGTGGCCTATGCCCCGGACGCATCCGGCCGGGTTCCGCTACGGTTCGGGGCGTTGTCCCAGCCTGGTGGTGAGCGTCGGCTGAACGTCGCGGTGAGCCGGGCCAGAAAGAAGATGGTCGTGCTCTGCTCCTTCGACCCCGAGACCCAGCTCCAGGTCGCAGAGCAGTCCAGCCGTGGCGCACAGGTGTTGAAGGACTACCTCTGCTACGCCCGCGCCATGGGAGCGCCCGACAGAGGAAGCCAGGGCGGCGGTGCCGGCAGCCAGGCACCGACCCACTACCTGCACGCCACCGTCGTGGATCACCTCGCCGACTTCCTTGGTGAGCACGGCTGGAAGACGGATCGAGCCATCGGAGCCTCTGCCGCGCGCGTCGACCTGGCCATCCGGAGCCGACACGACCCTGATCGATACGCGCTGGGTGTGCTCCTCGACGGACCAGGCGCCGCGTGGGCCGAGACCGCGATCGGCCGCGAGGTCGGCCGGGTCGAGTACCTCAAACGCTACCAGTGGCCGATCGAAGTGATCTCTGTGCCCTGCCTCGTCCAGGATCGCGAGACCGTCCTGGGTTCCCTCCTCAAGCGCCTCGAGGCCGCGGATGCCAGGCTCGACGCGGTGACGCCACCGCCGTCCGTGGCGCTCCCCAAGACCATCACCCCTTTGCCGCCTCCAGTCCTGACCGGACCGCCGCGAACCCAGGCCAGAGGCCAGAAAAAGGTGGCGCCCGTACTCCCGCCTCGGGCAGCCGAGCCACTGCCGCCAGAGCCCCTCACGAAGATCTCCCCACCACCGGCGAAGCTGGTCGTCGGAGCAGGTTCGACGGTGCGCTTCCGGGAGGTAGGCGGAGACCGGAACCGGGAGGTCACCTTGGTCGGCCCGACCATTCCTCGTGGGCTCGACGCGCTCAGGCTCGACGCGCCGCTCGCCCAGGCCCTCCTGGGCGCAGAAGTGGGTGACTTCGTCCCGATGGAGCTGCAGAACAGGACGGTCGAGCTTGAGATTCTGAAGATCCTTCCTCCACCGGTGATGCCAGGGCTGGGGTGACGCCGTACCCGCGTACTTCATGGCCTCCGATCACCCCCACCCAGCCCGACGAGAGACCCGCTCCGAGACCAACGGGCGTCGGTGGAACCTTTTCTACGCTCCTGCCGCACCCCGACCCCGCGCCCCCGCCCGCAGGCGTCGTCATCCTCTCTCGGCCCCCCTGCCGAGCCGTCCCGGCCGCGCTCGGGTGGAGGGCACCTTCACCCCCTGCGGGAGGATGCCCATGTTCCGGCCATGTGGGTCCTTCACGAGGCGGAGGTCCACCCGGGCCCGCACCGGCGTGCCCCTGAAGGGAAGCTCCCTCGCCAGGGAAGCGAGGATCTCGTCGGCACTCCTGCCGAAGCCCGCGCACCGGACGATCACCGGGCCCGGTCCGCGCTCGATCACCGCGCCGCGCGCCAGGAGCATCGCCAGGGCGGCCTCGTCCTGATCGCGGGGCTCGACCTCGAGGGACCAGAACCGCGGGAAGATCCCCCCCTCGCCGACCCGGATCGGCTTGTGGGTCCATCCGTGGAGGAACGGGGAGACCTTGAAGTCGGCTCTCGGGTGGCGCGCGAGGAAGGACAGGGTCTCCCTGACAGCGTCGCCGGCCAGGTAGGCTCCCAGCCAGACGCCCGCGGCCCGGGACACCTCGTCCTCCTGCACGAGGTGGAGCGCGTCAGGCAGCCCCACGACCTTGGTGTAGAGCCGGTGCCGAACGACGATCCTCAACCAGGCTTGAACCCGGTCCTGGTTCCGCGACGTCTTCGATAGGAACCAGCCGCAATTGTCGGGCTTCTGCCCGTCGATGACCGTGGCTTGGTGGAGGCGAGATCGCCGCCCCTCGTGGTCTGGAGCGTGGTGGGCGTGGGCGACGAAGTCCACGAGCTGCTCCGGGAGCCAGCCTGGGGCTGCGTAGCGGCCGCGACATTCGAACACGCGCTCGTGGACGAACCGATCCCGGTAGGCCGCTGCGGCATGGGGTGCAGCGCTCCAGGGGGGGATGTCCTCGCCGGGCTTCCAGGATCCGTGCCCTTTCACTGCAAGAGCCCCGTCGGCGGAGGACAGGATGGTGTGGGGCGGGAGCAGCACAAGCTGTTCGGCCAGTTCTGCGACATCCCCATCGGACGCTCCTTCGGGCAGCGCCGCCATGGCCATCTCCCTGGCGCTCGCCAGCCTCTGGTCGCTGACGACGAACCCGGTCATGTTCGCGGCGGCCAGGGCGTGGAACATGGGCCACTCGAAGAAGATCTGCCGGAGTGCGCGCCGACGTTGGACGGGCGAATCGGCCGCGGAGAGGATCTCCCGGAGTTCCTCCACCGTGCTGCGGTAGCTGTGGGTGTCGAGATCCGAGAGCGAGGGGATGAGGCTGGCGGGCCTGGATCTGGTCTCCCTGGGCAGGGCCCAGACCTCGTCCCAGCCTGTGGGCCGGCTCGCCTGGTCCGCTGCTGGCACCCGGGGGCCCAGGCCCAGCCGTGGTATCCGGTGAAGGCAAGGCCGGAAGAGCAGCGCGGGCATGAGCCCCCAGGTGGACCGCCCCGCTCCCTCGGGTGGGCCGGTGGGCTCTGGCATCGCACGGCCGCCCAGGATGGCGATCTCCACGAGCCATCGCAGGCGACCGTCCTCCTGTCCTTTCGCTGGCCGACGCCCGATGCGGAGCTCCCCAAGCGGCCGCCTCGTCTTCCGGAGCAGCGAGAAGTGCAGGAACTTCGCTGAGAAGCTCGACGTGAAGGCGAACATCGAGTCGTCAGGCATGGGAGACCACCGCGGGGGGAAAGCTGGCCGCTGGGAGCGGACTCCTGGTCGTGCCCCCTACCCGCGGGCCGACGCGGTGACGAGGCGGCGCGGTCTTCACCGGCTCCCGGGGCCCACCCGCACCCGGCGAGGAGCGCGGCCCGAAAACGGCGCCCCCCACTGGGGAACCGAGCCGGTCCGACGCTGAGTCTGGAGGTCCACCGCTTCGGTCACGACGTCTATGGCAGCATCCCTCGGCTGTGCACGGGTTGGCCGGCCCCGGCCCCACCGGTGAACGGTATCCGCCCGAAGAAACGCCCCTACTGGCCAGCGAGCACCCGCATCGCCTCACGCAGCCGCTCTCGAAGGGCTGCTTCCCCAGCGGGAAGGCCCGCGAGCAGGGCGCTGATGGCGTCGTCGGAGGGGAGCCTGTCCTCGTCCAGCGTGACGAGGGACGCGACGCTGACGCCGAGGGCCTCGGCGATCCTCTCGAGCGCACGGAGCGAGGGGGCCTGCCGGCCACGCTCGATGCGGCTCAATGTGGGGGGCGCAAGGCCAGATCGCTCCGCAAGCTGCTCCTGCGTGAGCTTCCGCATGCGCCGAGCATCCTGGACGCGATGTCCGACGTGCCGGATGAGATCTTCCATCCTCAAAGGCTCCTGTTCGGCCTTGGAGGATGGAGTGCGGGCACCAGGGTTTCAAGGACGTGATACGTCCAGGAACTAGACCAATGACGCCTAGCCCGGACCAGAGTCGTCCCCCGAGGTGGAATCCATGCGCGGTCCTTCTGGGTCATCTGTCCGTTCCAGTGTTCTACCGACCACCCTGGGGGTGCTCGTGTTCGCCTTCGTGGCCCGGGGCGATCCGGCGTTCGCGGGAGGTCTGGAGGTGGTCTCGCCGACCGTCCCAGTGGTCGTCCTCCTCGACGGTGGCGTCGTAGGTGCAACGCCGGTCTACGTCGATGATCTACCGGCGGGTCCGCATGAGGTAGGAGTCAGGGCGACCACGTTCGCGACGACGGTCATCACGGCCTGGATTCCTGTTCCCGATGCTGGGCGGGTGACCGTGCGGGTCGACTGGCCCGCGCAGCGGTTGATCGTCGGAGAGGTGGAGCCTGCTCCGCTGCCCGCGACCCAGGAGCCCGTGCTCCCAGCGGCCTCGGCGCCTGCGCCGGCGCCCCCACCTCCCGCCGGCGACCTCTTCGTAGCCGCGGATGTCGAGGGCGCGACGGTGCTGCTGGACGGCGAGGAGTCCGGCCGCACGCCCCTTCTCCTGAAGGCGGTTCCCGAGGGAGATCACCGCCTGGACCTGCGAACGCCCTGCGCCCGGAGCCACCAGGATGTCCAGGTGGTCCGGGACGTGGTCACGCGCGCCGAGCTGGTGCTCGAGCGTGGGAAGGGGGCGATGAACGTGACCTCGCTGCCGTCCAGGGCCTCGGTGTGGTTGGACGGCGTCGAGGTCGGCTTCTCCCCGCTCCAGCTCGAGGTGGAGTGCGGCTCCCACGCCGTCGAGGTCCGCAGCGTCGGCTTTCTCCCGGAGGCCCGGACCCTGGACGTGCCGGCCTTCGAGACGGTCCCGGTCGCGGTGGAATTGGACGCAGAGCGGTTCGGTCGCCTGTCCGTCCTGCCGACACCCGTGGAGGCCACCGTCACCCTCGACGGCGTGGTGCTCGGGACAGGTCCCCGGACCGTCGATCCGGTGTCCGCCGGCCCCCATGATCTGACGGTGTCGGCGGCGGGCTACCAGGCGGACGGGCGGGCCGTGGACGTCGCACCCGACACCGTGACCCGCGTCGAGGTCACCCTCCCCCCCGTGGCGCCACCGAACAGAGTCCCCTGGGGACGGATCGTCCTGGACAGCGCACCAGCCGCCGGGGGTATCGCGCTCGGCGTTCTTGCCCTCGGCGCCCACCGCGAGGCGCGCGACGCCTACGACCGCTTTCTGGCCGTCGACAGCGACCAGGAGGCGGCCCGGATCTGGGACGAGGAGGTCGCACCCGCGCGGGACCGGAGCGTCGTGGAGGGGATCGCGGCGGGCGTCCTGCTCCTGGGCTCGGGCGTGCTCTGGTGGACAACGGACTTCACCCTGGTGATCGGGCCGGGCGCGGCCCGCCTGGAGGCGTCATGGTAGCGCAGCGTGATCTGGTACTCGTCTCGTTCTGTTTCGTCGGCGCGTTCTCGTCAGCCTGCCTGGACCCGGATGCACGGAAGCACGACTCCGCGGAGGTCGACACCGATGCCGACGCCGACGCGGATGCCGACACCGACACCGACACCGACACGGGCCCGCTGGACGCCGACGGTGATGGCTGGACCGTGGCCGGTGGAGACTGCGACGACGGGCTGGCCGAGGTCCACCCGGGCGCCGAGGAGGTCTGCAACAACGGCCTGGACGACGACTGCGACGGGGATCCAGAGGACTGCGCGCTACCTGCCTCGGCCTCGCTCGGGGACATCGAGATCCGGTGGAGTGGCGCGGCTGGCGAATGGGCCGGCTGGGACCTCGATGGCGCCGGGGATGTCGATGGGGATGGGTTCGCGGACGCGGTGATCGGCGGCGGCGCGGTCTACCTGATCCCTGGTGGGCCCCTGCCCGCGGGGGGCTCCCTGGCGGCGGCGATCTCCTACACGCAGCCCACGGGCACAGGCCGTAATGACGAACTCGGACGGGCGGTGGCTGGGCTGGGTGACTTCGACGGAGACGGGTTCGATGACATCGCCGGGGGTGCTCCCGATTGGTGGAACGGCGAGGACAGCGTCGGGTGTGCGTACCTGTTCCTCGGTTCGGCAGACCCGGAGGGTGGCACCGCGGACGATATCGCGGTGCGGTACGAAGGCAGCGGCAGCGAATCCCAGCAGGTGGGTGACGCGCTGGCCGGTGTGGGGGACGTGAACGGTGACGGCCTGGCGGACATGCTCGTCGGGGCGCCCCACTGGGGTCCAAGCCCCACTCCGGATCGAGGTGCGGCCTACCTCGTGCTCGGAACCCGTTCCCCAGGAGGGGGCGCGTTGGACACGGTCGCCCTGCGTTTTGAGGGCGAATCGGATCAGCAGGCAGGAATCTCCCTCGCCGGAGCTGGGGATGTGAACGGCGATGGCCTCGCCGACTTCCTTGTTGGTGCTCCCTACGAGCGGAACGCCACTGGCGCGGCCCACCTGATCCTGGGTAGCACGGCTCCGTCGGGCGGCGTCCTCTCGTCCGCCGACGCCAGGTTCTGGAGCGACACGGCGGGCGACATGGCCGGCTATGGGCTCTCGGGAGCCGGGGACGCCAACGGCGACGGGTACGCCGACATCCTCATGGGCCTCCACGGTACGGAGAGACCAGGGGCCGCGGTCCTCTTCCTGGGCGCCAGCACCATGGTCGGCCGCAATATCGAGGCCGCTGACGCGCGCTTCGACGGGAGCGGGCAGGAGCAGGCCGGGATCGGCGTGGCAGGCCCTGGTGACATGAACCGCGATGGGTACGATGACTTGCTGATCGGCGCCGGACTCAACAATGACGCAGGGACCTGGGCGGGCGCCGCCTACCTCGTGCTCGGGGCGCCGGAACTCTCCGGCCGGGCGCTGGCAGAGGCGGAGACGAAGCTCACCGGCGAGTCCTCGAACGACCACGCCGGCTACGCCGTGGCCGGCGCCAGCGACATGAACGCCGACGGCACCCCGGACCTGCTCGTAGGTGCATTCGGCCGCGACGCCTACGCGGGGGCCGCCTACCTGGTGTTGGGGGTAGCTGAGTAGCCGATCCTCCATTCCGACCGCGTAAACCCGATCTGCGGCCGGCCGAAAACCCACTGTTCACCTTGATAGTCACGGATGGGGTCAGATTGGTTCATCCGCAATTTCCATCGAACGCCGAAACAGGGCTATCAAGGCCGGGAATAGAGAAGTCCGTATTCCATTTCGAGGCTATTTAGTGATCACGCTGGTTCAACCAGCCTAGTCACGACATCAACATGCGGCCAACGATAGAACGTCGGTTTTCGTGCGGACCTTTCTGACCCTATCGGTGACTAGCGCGTCGTAGACGATGTTCATGATTTAAATGACTAGGTATCCACGGCGGTGTCTTGCGTGACGCCGGGCGCCCCGGATCCGTGGGATCATGGGGGGTGTCTTCCTGCCCGGACGTCCTTCATGCCCTCTCATCTGCCCCCCCTGCCGCCCTGCACCCGCGACGGCCTCTGCACCACCGGCCTGGTCGAGCTGGCGGCCAAGTACCCCTACGAGTGGCCACGCCTGCTCGCCAGCGGTGTGCCAGGCCGGCTCCGACTCGGGCCGACCACGACGCTGCGGGAGGTCGGTCGGGCCGGGGCGTGGCCAACGCTGCTGGCGCAGGGCCAGCAGGACGCGACGCGTTTGGTCCGGCAGCGGCGGTGCTTCAGGAGGCTGGTCGAGGCGGTCGGGGATGTGCCGGTGCTCCGGATCGACGAGCGGGAGATCGCCCGTACACGCCGGGCTCTGGGCACCGGCGCTCGCGGTGCTAGGCGGGATGCCGGCGTCGTGCGAGGTGAGATCAAGCAACTGCGGCTCGTGGTGTTCGAACTCCAGATCAAGGCCACCAACCGGGCGCGGATCGGGCTCGACGAGCCGCGGCTTCCCCCCAAGGCCATCATCTCTCTGGACGGCCGGTTCGTGGAGCGGGTCCTCGCGTCATGCCGCTCCCTGGAGGCGCTGGCGGTGCTGTGCGTGGCCATCACCGGCGCGACCGAGGCGCAGGCCCTGCGCTGCCGGCGCGAGTACCTGCGCCCTGAGGGC
>JBDRKM010000464.1:0-2301 GCA_043814015.1 Pseudomonadota bacterium | reverse complement strand
CGGCTCCCGTGGCCGCGCCATTCCAAGCACCTGCCGCCGGTCCCGAGCGCCGAGCAGGTGGCCACGCTCGTGGGTGCGACGGGCGTCGACCCGCGGCTGCGCGCGCTCGTGATGCTCGGCTACGGGGCCGGACTGCGCATCTCCGAGGCCTGCCGGATCCGCGTCGAGGACATCGACAGCGCCCGTGGGCTGCTGCACGTCCGCGGCGGCAAGGGCGACAAGGACCGCGTCACCGTGCTGCCGCCCCGGCTGCTCGCCGCGCTGCGGGACTGGTGGCGCGTCGGCCGCCCGCCTGGGCCGTGGGTGTTCCCTGGCGCCAAGGCGGGGCGGTCCATCACTGTTGCTGGCGTGCACAGGCCACTGCTCAAGGCCCGCGGGCGGGCGGGGGTCCCCGGCTGGTTCACCTTCCACAGCCTGCGCCACGCCTTCGCGACGCACCTGCTGGAGGCCGGGGTCGACATCCTCACCATCCAGGCCCTGCTCGGCCACAGCCAGCTCAAGACGACGCTGACCTACCTGCGGGTGCGCACCACGCACATCCAGCAGGTCAAGAGCCCGCTGGAGGACCTCGACCTGCCCGCGGAGTAGCCGGCGGTGACGGCGCACCTCCACCCCGCGCCCGGCGGGGTGGGGGCGGTCGCGGCTTCGCGCAGGCCCGCGCTGAAGGTGGCGGACATCTTCCGTCGCCACGGCGAGGCCTACGCCGCCGCGCACGTCCTCACCCCCGCCCAGGGCCGCGTGCTCGGCGCCCTGCGCGCCTGCCGCACGGCTGTGCTCGGCGGCCACCTCGAGGTCTGTGACACCTGCGGCTTCGAGCGCCCCGCCTACAACTCCTGCCGCAACCGGCACTGCCCGGGCTGTCAGGCCCTCGCCCAGCGCGAGTGGCTGGAGAAGCGCCTCGAGCGTGTCCTCCCGACCCACCACTTCCACGTCGTCTTCACCCTGCCCGCCGAGCTGCGTCCGCTCGCCCTGCGCAACGGAAAGGTCGTCTACGGCCTGCTCATGCGGGCCGCCCACGAGGTCCTCGACACCCTCGGCCGCCAGCGCCTCGGCGCGATCCTGGGCGTCACCGAGGTTCTGCACACCTGGACCCGCGAGATGCTCTTCCACCCCCACGTCCACTGCGTCGTCACCGGCGGTGGGCTCGCGCTGGACGGCAGCCGGTGGGTGAGCACTCCCAGACACTTCCTCTTCCCGGTCGCCGTGATGCGCAAGCTCTTCCGGGGTGTGGTCCGACGCGGGCTGCTCCGCGCCCACGAGCGCGGAGAGCTCGACCTCGCCGGGGCCTGCGCCGAGCTGGCCGATCCCCGAGCCTTCAAGCGGATGCTCCGCGGACTACACCGCAAGAAATGGGTGGTCTACTGCAAGCCCCCGTTCGCGGGCGAGAAGGCCGTCTTCGCCTACCTGGGTCGCTACACCCATCGCGTCGCCATCTCCGATCCCCGTCTGGGCGCCCCCTCCGGCGACGCCGTCACCTTCCGCACCAGGGGCGACGGCCGCGCAACCGTCGCCCCCGACGAGTTCATCCGCCGCTTCCTGCTGCACGTCCTGCCCGACGGCTTCCACAAGATCCGCCACTTCGGCCTCTACAGCAGCACCGCAGTCCGCCAGCGCCTCCCCGCCGCCGCCGCCCTCGGCCAGCCGCGCCCCGTGACCAGGCCAGACGCCGAGACCGACGTGGCCGAGGGTGAGGACGCCAAGGACATCGTGTGCGACCCCACCGGCGTGGACCTGCGGCGCTGCCCCTGCTGCGAGACCGGGCGCATGCTGCGCATCGCCGTGCCGCCCCAGCCGCGCAAGGTCCCGCCCACCCCCTGGGACACCTCGTGAGTGCCACGATGCCCGTCGCTCCCCGGGTGGCCTGCCGGGCACACCGTCGCCGACGTGCGCCCCCGCCCCGCCCAGGTGCACCGGGAGGTCGGCTGAGGCCCTGGCAGTGCCTCTCCGCCGAGTACATCGACGCCTCCGGTGGCCGCCTGAGCCTCGCACGACGGACGGCGGCGACCTGGGCCGCGACCCGGACCTCGTCGCTTTCCCCATAGGCCGGCGGCGGGTACCCGCGGCTTTGTTCAACCGGCGGTTCGCAGCCCGGCCATGCGACGGTGGTGGAGGCGCGCGAGGTAGTCCGGGGCCGAGCTTCGAACCGCTCCTGGTTCCGACGGAGGCGGAGCTGCGGAAGCTGGTGAGCGTGAGGTGCCCGGAGCGGCAGTTCGCGCAGTACCACCAGCTGTGCGCGGTCGAGGCGGCGCGGCCGCGTCCGAAGCGGAGCGTGCAGCGCGGGGTCCAGCATCTTTTCGAGCG
>JBDRKM010000463.1:0-2051 GCA_043814015.1 Pseudomonadota bacterium | reverse complement strand
GAGACGCCGAAGGTCTGCATCAGCTCGGCCACCGACACGGCGGCCTGCGAGTCGAGCATCTCGCGGATGCGCAGCACGCGCGCGGCGTGGGTCAGCTTCTTCGTCTGCGGCTTGGTCTGCGGCGCCGGCCGGGGCATCGATCCCCCCTGTCGCGATCGTGAAATGTGGGCGGGTGTCAGAATTCGTGCAGCATAGTTGCACCAGGCCGGTCACCCTTACAAGCATGCACCGGCACAGGACCCGCACGATCCACGACCGCTTCGACCCGGAGCGCAGGCTCGCGGAGAATGAAGGCACCCTGATCCTGGACCGTGAGCTGGATCTGGACCCGGGGCGGGGGCTGGGCCCGGGGCAGAAGCTGGACCCGGACCGGGACCCGGACCTCGACCTCGACCGCCACGAGGCGCGGCCGGTCGAGGAGCTGTTCGTGGAGTGCTACCCCGGCGTCCGGCGGGCGCTGCGCCACGCGCTGATCCCGGGCGTCGTGCTGGTCTCGGTGGACGGGCTGACCGGGGCCGTGGGGTACCTGAGCCTGGCGGCGGACGTGGGGCGGCCTGCCGCGGCGATCATCGGGCGGCACGGGCGGGCGGACCTGCGGCTGAGCCGGGACCCCCGGGTGGCGCTGCGACACATGGCGGTGGTGCTCCTGCCCGGGGAGCCGCGGCGGGTGCTCCTTTTGGACCTGAACACCGGGCAGGGCTTCGAGGACGAGCGCGGCGTCGTGCAGCGGGCGGTGCTGGCGGACGGGCCGGTGGTGTTTCGGCTGGGGCGCTACGTGGTGTTCCTGCTGGGGAGCGCGCTGGCGCGGGGGATGCCGATGGACGCCCGGGAGGCCTGGGCGCGGATCCCGGCGCGGGTGTATCTGGACGAGGCGGCGGAGGAGGAGGCGGCGGCGAGGGCACCGGAGGCGGGAGCGGTGGGGGCAGCGCGTGGTCCGGACCGTGAAGACGAGGTGTCCGCGCCCTGCGTGACCCACGTCAGCCGGATCGAGGCGCCCCGGCCGGCGCAGCGCGACCTGGTCGAGCCCGGCGAGCAGCCGCTGGGCGAGCTGGTGGTCTGCGTGCGCGGCGGGGGCTGCGAGCTCGTGCGGCTGGGGGCGGCCGCGCTGGCCCGGGGGGTGCTCGTGGGGCGGTACGAGCGCTGCGCGACGGCCGTGATCCGCGACGGCGGGCGGGCGAGCGTGTCGCGGGTGCACCTGCTGGTGATCCAGCTCGACGGGGGGCTATACGCCATCGACACGGCGAGCACCAACGGGAGCTGGGTGGACGGGCAGGAGGTGCGGGTCGTGGGGCTTCAGGACGGCGCGCGGGTGGCGCTGGGGGGGGAGGACACGTGGGTGGAGTGGCGGGTGTTGAACTGACGGGGTGGCAGCGCGGGATGCAGCCGGGCAGCCAGGGTAGACCCCCGGCGTGCGGACAGGGATGTGGGGGCAACGCGTTGCCCTCGCCTGCATGACCCGTTTTCACGACAAAGGTGAGGGGGCAACGCGGTGTCTGCCGCTGCATGTCGCCTGTTCCGGACAAGGATGGGAGGGCAACCCTCCGCCCCCTCACCCCTGTCCTGCCAGGGGGCGGTCGCGCGGGCGCGGGTGAATCAACGCACCTGCGCCGCGAGGACTGCGACTAGATCGCGGTCTCCACGTCCCAGTCCGCCTCCTCGGGCGGGCAGAAGGTGCGCTGCACCGACTCCACGAGCACCTCTGCCACCTGCTCGAGATCGGCTCCGTACGACCAGGCCGTGTCGTAGGTCCGGTGCCGCCCGGGTGGAGCTGCTCGTATAGCAGCGGCCCGCAGGGCTCCTCCGCGATCCTGTTTTCGGCGCTGTGGGCGAGCCAGGCGCCCAGCGCGGTGTGGATCGCGTCCTCTAGGAGCCTGTCGGGCAAAAGGCAAACCGGTTTGTCGAGGGGGTGATCACTGTTGGCCATCTACCGGTCATCATCGAAGCGGCGCAGCACCTGGTGGCGGGTTGGAGCGTGAACGGGGTGCTCGAGGGCGTCATACGAGCCTGATCTGAGGTGAGAACCGCCCAAGGACGCTATTTAGGCCGACGCC
>JBDRKM010000462.1:0-61490 GCA_043814015.1 Pseudomonadota bacterium | reverse complement strand
GCCCCCCCAGGCCGCGCCCCCCCCTCGGCGCGCCGCCCGCCACGCCCCGCCCCCCCCGGGGGGGCCCCCCCCACTTCCGGCGGCGCTGGCGCGCCGGCCGCTCGCGGCTCATCGGCACTACCCTTTGTCAGGGGGGCCTTGCCCCCCACGCGCGCATGGCGCGCTCCCCCCGGCGGCCGCTGCGCGTCCGCGCCAGTGCACGCGCGGGCAAGTCAGGGGGTGGTCCCAGACTTCCGGGCGCGTGCACTAGCCGTCCTCGCCGTCGCAGTCCTGGTCGATCCCGTCATCGGGTGCGTCGGGCGCGTCCGGGTGGATGCGAGGATCCTCGTCGTTGCAGTCGTCGCCGTCCGGCCGTGTGTGCAGATCGTAGCCGTCGCGGTCCTGGTCGTAGTCGCTCCACCCATCGCAGTCCTGGTCGATTCCGTCGTACCAGGACTCCTCGGCACCCGGGTTGACCGTGGCGTTGAAGTCGTTGCAGTCGTCACCGCCGGGCGCGAGATCCGTGCGGTAGCCGTCGTCGTCGGCGTCCGCGTCGGTGTTGCCGTGCAGCGTGAGGGTGATGGGATCTCCAAGGGCGTCGTGCGTGAGCACGAGCGAGGCTTGCTGGTCCTCGAAGCACGAGGGAGTGTAGGACACCTGGATGACCTTGTGGCCGCCCGAGGCGACCGTGGCCTCGGGTACCGAGACGGCAAAGTCTGCGCTGTCGGCGCTCAACGAGACGTGGAGGGGGAGCTCGCCGTCGTTCCAGATGGTGAAGGAGAGATCGCCCGTACGCTCGTAGGCGATGTCGAGGAGGTAGAGGTCGCGGCAGTCGTCGCCGGAGTCGGCGCAGGGGAGATCGAGGCGCAGATCGGGCCGGCGGACGCGGTAGAGCGGGTCGGGTCCGCAGGCTGCGAGGGTGAGGAGGAGGAGGAGCCGCATCGGAGCAATATAGTGTGGTGGGGGCGCCCCGCCAATAGATCCGATAAGGGATATTATGGTAAATCACGCGAGCGTGATTTACCATAATATCGGCCTCGCGGCAGGTTCGCGGCAGGTTCGCGGCAGGTTCGCGGCAGGTTCGCGGCAGGTTCGCGGCAGGTTCGCGGCAGGTTCGCGGCAGGTTCGCGGTTGTCGGGGGTGGGTTGTCACCTGTGTCGCCTCGGGCCCCCCGGACGCGACACCGCGGAGGGGAGATGAACCATCTCGGGCTACTTCTGTCGCCTCGGGCCCCCCGGACGCGACACCGCGGGGGGGAGATGAACCATCTCGGGCTACTTCTGTCGCCTCCGGGCCCGCCAGGTTCGGCCGCAGCGCCACGATCTGGGACCGGAGGTCTTTCAGGGGCGGGCTCGCGGTCCCGCGCGTTGCGCGTCCATGGGACTTGGCCCTCATCGCACGCCCAAGGCTTCCTCCGGTTCCTGGTCCGGAGAATTCACCATGAAGAATCCGGAGAAGACCCTATGGGCGGCCAATCGCGCTTGCTCTATAGTTGGGGCGCGAGTGCAGCCGGAACCTGGATGCACTCGCTGGCGAGTTCTTCCTCTACCCCCTCCCGGCCAGGTCCGGTCCGTCACGCGCTTCACATCCATCCCGTCTCACGGGTCGGATCTGGCCGGAGGGGCATTATTCGCGCCCACGGGGGTGATGCAGGCGGTGCAGGTGCTGCAGGCGCTCCCGCGCGACGTGGGTGTAGATCTCGGTGGTGGCGATGTCGGCGTGGCCGAGGAGTGCCTGTACCACGCGCAGATCGGCGCCGTGCTCGAGCAGGTGCGTCGCGAAGCTGTGGCGCAGCAGGTGCGGCGTGACTACCTGACGGAGGCCGGCGACCCGCGCGTGCAGGTGGATGCGGTGCCAGAAGGTCTGACGTGTCATGGCGCGGCCGCGTTGGCTCGGGAATACTGCGCGGCAACGCCCCTGGGGGTCGAGCTCGGGCCGACCGTCCCGGAGCCAGCGCTCGATGAGGGCCACCGCGCGCTCACCCGTGGGAACCATGCGCTCCCTGCCGCCCTTGCCGCGCACGATGAGGTAACCGTTGCGTAGGTTCAAGGCGGAGAGAGGCAATGAGACCAGCTCGCTGACCCGCAACCCCGTGGCGTAGAGCAGCTGCAGCATGGCCGCGTCGCGCAACCCAAGGACGGTGCCGTCATCGGGAGCCGCCAGGAGTTTGTCCACCTCATCGAGGCTCAAGACCCTGGGGAGCGAGCGGCTGGGGAGCGGCGCCTCCACCAGGGAGGCCGGGTCCTCTGGGAGCAGGCCCTCCATGAAGAGGAACCGGAAGAGCTGACGGATGGAGACGCGGTGGCGGGCGAGGCTGCGGCGCGAGAGGCCGCCGTCGAGCAGGACGCCGAGGTAGCGGGCGATGTCGTCGCGGCTGACGCAGGCCGGGGTGTCCAGGCCCTGGGCGCTGGCCCAGGCGGCGAAGCGCGTGAGGTCGGCGTGGTAGGCCTCCAGGGTGTTGACCGAGAGCGCGCGCTCGACCCGGGCTTGGCCCAGGAAGCCCTCGATGGCTTGGTCGAGGGCAGGGGAGATGGGGCCCCCTCCCCTCCCCTGCCCTGTCACGGGGCTCACGGCTGGCCCCCGGAGGCCGCCAGGTACGCGCGCACACCCTGGGCGATGGCGTCCGCCAGCTCGCGCTGGATGGCGGGCGTCCGGAGTCGTGCTTCATCGTCGGGATTGGTCAGGAACGAGGACTCGAACAGGATAGACGGCATGCGGGTCGAGACCAGGACGGTGAACATGGCCGACTTGACCCCGAGGTCGCGGCTCTGGCCTGGGCCAAGCAGGTCCCCGAGGCGCTGGGTCACCGCGCCCTGGACCTCGTGGGCCAGCCGGCTGGACAACGCACCCGTGCCGGACACCACCAGCTCCCCCAGCACGCGATCCGCGGCCTCGGTGGGCAGGCCATCGCGCCGCACCACCTCGTTCTCGCGCCGGGCCACGGCGGCCGCGTTCGCGTCGCTGGCGACGTCCAGGTAGTAGGTCTCGATTCCCCAGAGGGTCGGCACGGGCGCGGCGTTGGCGTGGATGGAGATGAAGAGGTCGGCGCCCAGGGCGTTGGCGAAGGCGGCGCGCTCATGAAGGGTCAGGTAGCGGTCGTCCTCGCGGGTGAGGCTCACCTCGGCGTCGAGCTCGCGCCTGAGGGCCACGGCGACGCGCCGGGACAAGGCGAGGACCACGTCGGCCTCGCGGGTGCCGGTACAGCCCACCGCACCCGAGTCCCAGCCCCCGTGGCCGGGGTCGATCACGATCCTGGGCTTTGGATTCTTATTGTTGGCGACCTTGGGCGCGGTGGAGGTGCCCGCGAGCCAGGCGCTGAGGGTGGCGGTGTCGGGTAGGCTCGGGTCGGCGGGGCTGTCGGGGAGGCGCAGGTCCAACAGCAGCGCGTGGTCGCCCACCTCACCGAGGTTCGCGGTGCGCGCGCGGTCCATCTCCACGGCGATCTGGGCGCCCTCCCCGACGGCCGAGAGGACGATCTGGCGGATACCCTGCTGGCCGACGGGCATCTCGGCGCCTCCCGGCCGGCTGCGGTAGGCCTGCAGCAGGCGGGGCGCCAGGCTGACGCCGTCGAGCTGCAGCACGGCGCGGGCGGGGGCGCTGCCCACGGCGGCCACCGAGCGGGTGCTCACCTCGCCCGGAGCGCCGTCCAGCAGCAGCAGGACGCGGGCATGATCGTGGCCCAGGAACAGCAGCACCTGGTCGAGGTTGGCGGCACGCCCCACCCTGGGGAGCAGGGCCAGCAGCGCCAGCAGCAGGGCCACCAGGGGCGCTGGCCGCGGGCGAAGGACCGGGAGGCGCGGGGGTGTCACGGCGCCCTCAGAGCAGCGCCCTGAGACGGTAGAGGGCGTCGAGGGCCTCGCGGGGGGTCAGGCGGTCCGGGTCGAGGGCGGACAGGGACTCGCGCAAGAGATCCGGGACCGCCGGCTCAGCCGGTGTGGCCGGCTCGGCAGGGGCGTCCTCCAGTGGCGCGCCGGCCTCGAGGTCGAACAGGGAGAGCTGACGCTCATCCCGCGGGCGCTGGCGCTCGAGCTCCTTGAGCACAGCGCGGGCCCGTTGCACCACAGGATCGGGGATGCCCGCCAGGCGCGCGCACTGGATGCCGTAGGAGCGGCTGGTGCTGCCGTCCTGCAGGCGGCGCAGGAAGATGATGCGCTCACCCATCTCGCTGACGGCCACGCGCATGTTGACGGCGCGGGGGTGCTGGCGCGCGAAGCCCACCAGCTCGTGGTAGTGGGTGGCGAACAGGGCCAGACAGCGGATGCGGTCGTGCAGTTCCTCGGCCACGGCCCAGGCGATGGAGAGACCGTCGTAGGTCGAGGTGCCGCGCCCGATCTCATCGAGCAGGACCAGCGAGCGCGGGGTGGCATTGTGCAGGATGTTGGCGGTCTCGGCCATCTCCACCATGAAGGTGGAGCGGCCCCGGGCCAGATCGTCGCTGGCACCGACGCGCACGAAGATGCGGTCGCAGATGCCGATGCTGGCGCTCTTCACGGGGACGAGGGAGCCCACCTGGGCCATGAGGACGCACAGGGCGACCTGGCGCATGATGGTGGACTTCCCGGACATGTTCGGCCCGGTGAGGATCACGAGCCGGCGCTGCTCCGGCTCCAGCGCCAGGCTGTTGGGGACGAAGCGCTCCTCGGAGAGCAGGGCCTCGACCACCGGGTGGCGGGCCTCGACGAGCTCCAGCGAGCGCCCGGTGTGGACCTCGGGGCGCCGGTAGCGGTACTTCACCGCCACTTCGGCCAGGGCGGCGAGCACGTCGAGGCGCGCGATGTCGGCGGCCAGGGCCTGCAGGCGGGGCAGCTCCCGGGCTACGCGGTCGCGCAGGGCCAGGAACAGCTCCTGCTCCAGCGCCTTGCTGCGGGCGTCGGCGGACAGCACGCGCTCCTCGAAGTCCTTGAGCTCGGGCGTGACATAGCGCTCGCAGGTGGTCAGGGTCTGTGAGCGCAGGTAGCGCTCCGGCACCATGTGGAGCTTGGCCTTGGTGATCTCGATGTGGTAGCCCTGCCCCCGGTGGTGCTTGATCTTGAGGCTCGAGATGCCGGTGGCCTCGCGCTCGCGGGCCTCCATCTCGTCGATGGCGCCCTTGCCTTCGTGGGCGAGGTGCAGCAGTTCGTCCAGCTCCGCGCTGTAGCCTGGCCGGATCAGGCCGCCGTCGCCCAGGGTCAGGGAGGGCTCCTCCGCCAGGCAGGCGCTGAGGCCCTCCTGGACATCGGTGCAGAGGTCCTGAGGCAGGATCGGCCCGAGCACGGGCTGGGCGTAGAGCGGCCCGATGACTTCGGGCAGGGCCTCCAGCGAACGGCGCAGCGCCCCCAGATCGCGCCCGTGGGCGGTGCCCTGGGCGATCTTGGAGGCGATGCGCTCGAGATCGGAGACGGCGCGCAGGCCGCGGCGCACGTGGTCCCGCAGGGCGCCGTCGCCGGCGAGGGCCGCCACGAGATCCTGTCGCTCGCGGATGGCGCCCGGGTCCAGGAGGGGGAAGGCGAGCCACTCCCGGATCAGGCGCCCGCCCATGGGGGTGGCGCTCTGGTCGAGCAGGTGCACCAGGGTGCCCACCCGCCCGGTGCCGCGCAGCGGACGGAAGATCTCCAGGTTGCGCCGCGTGGTCTCGTCCAGGACCATGAAGCCGCCCTGGGGGACCACGCGCAGGCGGTGGATGTGCTTGAGGTCCGAGCGGCTGTTGTCGCGCGCGTACTGCAGCACGACGCCCGCGGCGGTGAGGGCGGGCTCCAGCCCCTCGGCGCCGAAGCCCTCCAGGCTGTTGACCCCGAGCACCGAGCGCAGGGTGTGCAGCGCGGCCGCCGGGGAGAAGCATGCGCGCTCCTGCTGGTTGATCAGGGCGCCGGTGAGGGCATCCAGCAGCAGGGACAGCCCGGGGATCTCCTGGGGCAGCACGGCCTCACGCACGGGGATGCGGCCCAGCTCCGCCGCGGTGGCCTCGATCCCCGTGGTCTCGGTGACGCGCAGATCACCTGTGGAGACGTCGAGGAAGGCCAGGCCGTAGCGGTCGTGTCCGCCGGCGGCGACGCCCAGCAGGTAGTTGGGCTCGCGCGCCTCCAGACCCTCCGGGTCGAGCACCACGCCGGGGCTGACGACCCGCACCACCTGGCGCTCCACCAGGCCCTTGGCCAGGCGTGGATCCTCGACCTGCTCGGCGATGGCCACCTTGTGGCCGGCGTCCACCAGGCGGCGGATGTAGCCGTCCACCGCACGCACGGGGACCCCACACATGGGGACTGGATCCGGGTCGTTGCGGTTGCGGCTGGTCAGCGCCACCTCGAGCAGGGGGGCAGCGCGCTCCGCGTCATCGAAGAACATCTCGTAGAAATCGCCCATCCTGAAGAACAGGAAGGCGTCGGGGTGCTCGCCCTTGAGCGCCAGGTACTGGCGGAACATGGGGGTCTCGATGGACTGGCTCAAGCTTGCTCCGTGGGGATCACGTCAGCGCTCCTGGGCGGCCGTGGGCAGTAGGCTATTGGCTGGCGCTGGCGCGCGCCAAGCGGCGCAGGCACGTGCGGGCGGTCTTTGCCGAACCGGCGGACGAACTCCCTGCGAGAAAGGCCGCCCCCAGGACTCACGTCTTCTCCAGCCTCTTGTCTCCAGCCTCCAGCCTCTCTGCCCGCCTGAGCCTCGCGCCCCAGAAGGCGTCCTCATCTCCCCGGGGAGGCGCGCTGCTCCATGTGCGTTCGAGGGCAAACCCGGTTCTCTCCCGCAGGAAGTCGGCCACGACCCCCTCCCCTTCCTCGGGCTCGGGCGAGCAGACAGCGTACACCAGCGCGCCCCCCGGCGCGACGTGGCGTGCGGTGGCGAGCAGGATGCGTAGCTGCAGCGCGGCGGCGCGGGTGAGGTCGGCCTCCTCCCGGCGCCAGCGGATCTCGGGGTGGCGCCGCGTGGTACCGAGCCCCGTGCAGGGGGCGTCCACCAGCACGCCGTCGAACAGCGCAGGCGCCTCGCCGCCTGGCAGCGGCCCCACGGTCCAGTCGTGCAGAGCGACCTCGGCACCCAGGCCTGCCTGGTGGAGGGCGGCCCGCAGGGTGTCGAGCCGGGCTGGAGAGCGGTCCACCGCGAGCACCTCGGCACCCTGGCTGGCGAGCCGCAGGGTCTTGCCACCGGGGGCGGCGCAGGCATCGAGGACCCGGGCACCCGGCTCGGCGTCCAGCAGATCCACCACCGCGGCGGCGGCCGGATCCTGGACCCAGAAGTCGCGCCCTGCGCCGGGAAGATCCTCGACGGGCCCGGTGGGGCCGTGGATCCACCACAGCCCCGCGATGGGTTCGCCCGCGGCGGTGGCGGGGACCAGCTCCAGCCCCTGGCCCTCCAGCGCGCGGCGGGCACCATCGGGATCGCGGTGCAGCGCCACGCAGAGGGGCGCGGGCTCGTTGTTGCGCCGCGCCCAGGCCAGGGCAGCGTCGCGGCCGTAGCGCGCCATCCAGCGCTCCAGCAGCCAGGCCGGGTGGTTGCTGGAGGCCAGCTCGGGCAGCGAGATGTCGGCCCGGCCGTGAGCGCGCAGCACCGCGTTGACGAAGCCCGCGGCCCACGGCTGACCGCCCGCGCGCGCGAGGGCGACGGCCTGGTGCACCACGGCGTGGGCGGGCGCGCGGCCGCACCGCAGCTCGAACAGCGCCATGCGCAAGAGGTCGAGGATCAGCGGCTCGATCCGGGTGATGGGCCGCTTCGCGAGGCGTTCGATCAGGAAGTCCAGCTCGCCCCGGTGCTGGAGCGTGCCGCAGACCAGGTGCCAGCACAGCGCGCGATCCCGAGCGTCGGCGGGCGCCTCGGTGGCCAGGGCCAGCTCGCTCCTGGCCCCCTGCCCTACCCGCTGCAGCGCGCGAAGCGCCGCGTGCCGCGCCGCGGCGACGGGTTCGCCCTTGGCGCCCCCACCAGCACCGCGCCGGGCCAAAGGCCTAGAGCCCCCGATCGGCCAGCTCCCGATCGATCACGGCCTCGAAGGCGGGGACCGGCTTCGCGCCCTTGAGCTTGTAGCCGTTCACGAAGAAACAAGGGGTGCCGGTGACGCCCACCTTGCGGGCCTGCTGGGAGTCCTCGCGGATCTGCTTCTCGATCTCGGGGCTCTCGAGGTCTCTCTTCCACTGTGGAACGTTCAGGCCGACCTCCTGGGCGATCTGCTCGAAGATGCCGTCCTGGCTGAGCTCACGCTGGCGCTCGAACAGGATGTGCTTGTACTCCCAGAACTTGCCCTGCATCCCGGCGGCCATGGCGGCGACGGCGGCCGGCTTGGCCAGCTTGTGCCTGGAGATCGGGTAGTTCTTGTAGACGATCTGCAGCTTGTCGCCGTACTTTTCACGCAACGCCCCGAGGGTGGCCTGGGAGCGGCTGCAGTAGGGGCACTGGAAGTCCGTGAACTCCACCAGCACGATGGGCGCGCTGGTGGGGCCGTCGGCGGGTGAACCCGTGGTGTCCAGCGGGACCCAGCCGGCCTCGTAGGTCAGGGCCGCGGTGAGCTCCTCCTCGCTCTTGCCCTGACCCGCCAGCCGCGCGGCGCGGTCTACCAGGCTGCTCATGTTCGTGCAGACGTCGCCCTTGGCCTTGGCGCAGGTGGCGATGGAGAAGCCGGCTTTCTCGCAGGGGTCGCAGGGGGAAGAGGCGGCGTTGAGCACGCGCAGGGCCAGGGCCTGCTGGGCGCCCCCGAGGGCGGAGAGCGCGCTGCTGCCGAGATCGCCCGCGCCGAGGGTGGACTCCTTGACGGGCGGAGGGGGCTCCTTGCCGCTCTTCTTGTCACTCTTGGCGGCCTTCGCGACCTCCGTGCGCAGGCTCTCGATCTGCTTGTCCTTGGCCGCCAGTTGCTCGCCAGCGCTCGCGGTCCCCTGACTGTAACCGACCTTGTAGGCGGCGAACGAAGCGCCTGCCCCCAGGAGGATGACCACCCCGAGCCCCACGGCGAGCATGGTGTTCACGGAGCTGGATTCAGGCCTGGCGGTCGGATCGGACACGGTGGACTCCTGGTGGATCGGGGCGCGCGGCACGGACCACGCGGTGTTGGGACGGGAGCTGCTGCGGGAGCTGCCAGGGACGGCCGGGGATCAGGCCCAGGCGTCATCGAGGCCTGGGCCTGAGGACCCCCCACTCCGCCCGCGGCCGCGCAGCAGGAAACCGGCGATCAGCCCGACCAGGCCACCGCCGGCGAAGGTGCCGAGGAGCAGCAGCGGCACCGACACCGGCTGGGCCAGGTGTCGGCTGAAGAAGAAGAGGTTGATGGAGAGATCCGTGGTGCGCTCGTAGTTCTGGAGAATGAACAGCGCGAGGACCCCTGCGGCCATCAGCAGGACCACGAGCCAGATGTACAGCCGGGTATGCTTCATGGTCGCTCCTTCAGCAAAGACGTGCCCGGCGACGGGCACGGTCTGTTTCTCTTACCGAAGCGGCGGGAACCCGGCAAGCGCGGCCGGGCTCGGACCCCGCTACTCCTGCTCGTCGCCCACGCTCTCGGAGAGCTTGCGGGAGAGATCGCCCATCACGTCGCCGAGGCGGGTGGAGGACTCGCCCTGCCGCGCGATGAAGTCCGACATGCTGGAGGAGTCCACGTTGCGCTCCTCGGCGCCGCGCTCGGAGAGGCTGATCTTGCGATCGTGGGAGTCGATGTTGATGATCTCCGCGACCACCTGCTGGTTGAGCTGGTAGTGCTCGATCCAGTCGTCACCGCCACGCGACAGCTCGGAGATGTGCACCAGGCCCTCGATGCCCTCCTCGATCTCGACGAAGACGCCGAAGTCGACCTTGTGGACCAGCTTGCCCTGCACGATCTGGCCGAGGAAGTAGCGGGCCTGGACGGACAGCCAGGGATCCTCGGAGAGCTGGCGGATGCCGAGGGAGAAGCGCTCGTTCTCCTTGTCGATGTTGAGCACCCGGGCCTCGACCTCGTCGCCCTTGTGGAACTTGTCGGTGGGGTGCTTGATGCGCTGGCCCCAGGAGAGGTCGGAGATGTGGACCAGGCCGTCGATGCCATCCTCGATCCCGACGAAGATGCCGAAGTCGGTGATGTTGCGGACCTTGCCGTGCACGATGGTGCCGACCGGGTACTTCTCCTCGACCATGTCCCAGGGGTTGGGCTCGAGCTGACGCATGCCGAGGCTGATGCGCTTGTTGTCCACATCGACGCCCAGCACCTTGGCCTCGACCACGTCGCCGAGGTTCAGGATCTTGGTGGGGTGCTTGATGCGCTTGTTCCAGGTCATCTCGGAGATGTGGACCAGGCCCTCGATGCCGTCCTCGAGCTCGATGAAGGCGCCGTAGTCGGGGATCGAGACCACCTTGCCGCGGACGATGGCGCCCACGGGGTACTTGTACTCGACCTCCTCCCAGGGATCCGGGCGGATCTGCTTGTAGCCGAGGCTGACGCGCTGGGTGTCGCGGTCGAACTTGAGGACCTTGACCTCGATGGTCTGGCCGATCTCGAACATCTCGCTCGGGTGGTTGATGCGCCCGTAGGACATGTCCGTGATGTGCAGCAGGCCGTCGATGCCACCGAGGTCCACGAACGCGCCGTAGTCGGTGATGTTCTTGATGACGCCCTGCATGATGGAGCCGACCTGGAGCTTGGCCAGGGTGTCGGAGCGCTTGGACTCGCGCTCCTGCTCGAGCAGCACGCGGCGGGAGAGGACGATGTTGCCGCGCTTCTTGTTGAACTTGATGATCTTGAACTCGTAGGTCTCGCCCAACAGCTTGTCGAGGTTCTTCACGGGCCTGAGATCCACCTGGGAGCCGGGCAGGAAGGCCTTGACGCCGATGTCCACCTGGACGCCGCCCTTGACACGGGCCACGATGGTGCCGGAGACCACCTCGTCACGTTCCACCGCCTTGGAGATCTCCTCCCAGGCCTTCATCAGATCAGCGCGCTCCTTGGACAGGTAGAGCTGGCCGTCGCCCTGATCGAGGTTGTCGAGGTAGACGTCGACCTTGTCGCCGATGGCGATGGTGAGCTCACCTTCGGGGCTCATGAACTCACGGCGAGGGATGATGCCCTCGGCCTTGAAGCCGATGTCGACCGTGACGAACTCGTCGCCGATGTCGATGACGTTGCCGGTGACGACGGAGTGCTCCTGGACGTTGCTCTCCTGAAGGGCGCTCTCGAAGAGGCTCTTGAAGGCATCGCGGTCCAGGTCGCTGAGGGGGGTGTCGAGGAGGTTACCAGAAGTGTTGGACATTGAATGGAGGCCAGTACACAGGCTCCGCCGACGCGGCGGACCGTGGGTGGTTGCGGGAAATTGCGGTCCGGGAGGATTCCCGAAGGCGATCCGCCGACCTGAAGCCAGGTCGGCCGGCGCCGGGTTATCCAGCGCGGCCGGGCGCGTCAACCACGTTTCAAGCTCCGCGACGCCGCGCTTCAGCCACCACGCACGCCAGCACCTCGGCGGGGCTCATGCCCGTGGTGTCGAGCCGCCAGGAATCGGGGAGCACCTGCAGGGGGGCCACGGCGCGCTGGCTGTCCTGGGCGTCACGCGCGGCCACCTCGCGCAGGATGGTCTCGGACTCGGCCTCCAGGCCGCGGGCTCGCAGCTCGAGCAGCCGCCTGCGGGCACGCTCCGCGAGGCTCGCGTCGAGGTAGACCTTGAGCTCAGCCCCGGGCATGACCACGCTGCCGATGTCGCGGCCGTCCATCACCACGCCGCCGGCGGCGCCGAGCCGCTGCTGCAGGCCGAGCAGGGCCGCGCGGACCCTCGGCAAGGCGGCCACGGCCGAGGCGTCCTGCCCAGCCTCCTCAGTGCGGATCGCCTCGGAGATGTTCTCCTCTCCCAGCAGGACCTGCAGGCGGTGGCCGTCCCAGAGCAGGCGGACCGGCAGGGTGGCGGCGAGCTGTGCCAGGCTGGCCTCGTCGCTCAGCGACACCCCCTCGCGGCGCGCGAGCAGCGCGAGGGTGCGGTACAGCGTGCCGGTGTCGACGTAGGTGTAGCCCAGGGCGGCGGCCAGCCCGCGGGCCACGGTGCCCTTGCCCGACGCGGCGGGCCCGTCGATGGCGATGCGGAGGCGAGGAGGGGTGCGGTCGGCGGTCATGGCCGCCAGGTATGGGTTCGGTCAGAGGGCCGCAAGCCCCGGCACCGCCTCGTCGACCGCGGCCAGCTCCGGCACGCTGCGCGCGATGCGTGCGTGGCCCTCCACCGTGGTGACCGAGACGGTGCGTGTGGCCTCGGGCGAGTCCTCGATGCCCACCATGTCTACCCGCCCTCCCAGGCCCTGGAGGTGGTAGGCCGCGGGTGGCAGGGCGGCCTGGACGTCACCGCGCACCGTGGCCAGCACCACCCGCTCGGGCGCCGTGGACCACGAGGCGTCGATCTCCCCCACCGCCACCTGGAGCACGGCGTCGGAGGATCCCAGCGCCTCTGCCGCGATGCGCCCCTGACCGACGGAGATCGTCAGGTCACCGTCGACGCGCTCCAGCAGCACCTCGCCCTCGCCGAGGTCCACCTCGAGGGCCACGCCGGGCGGCAGGGCCAGCTCGAGGTCGCCGCCGCAGGGCACCGGCAGGCGACAGCCCAGCTCCAGGGAGAGCAGCCCGCCCGTGGCGCGGGACGAGAAGGCGCCGGGCGCCTCGGGACCCCAGGCGAGCACGCCGGCCTCGGTGACCTCCGTGGTCACGGGTCGCACACGGATCGTCCCGCTGGCCCAGTGGACCCGCACCCGCGTGATCCCATCGGCCGTCACCTCGTCCCGGACGTGCAGCGTGCCGCCCGCGAGGAGCGCGAAGAGGAGTGGGGCGGGGGCGAAGAGGCGGTGCATGGCGGATGAGGTGCTGAGGGTCCACAAGAACGGACACCGGTGGCGCACCGGATTGAAACCGCGGGACGGGACGGGGGCACCCTGAAGACAGGAAGAGACAGGAGGAGCGGGGGTGGTGCTCTCGACGCGTCAATGATCATGCTGAGTCTACCACTGGAGGTAGACGTGTCAACAGGAATCTGTCCAGCGCACCCCTCGCCCCTCTGGTGCACCGCAGCCTAGCCGACTTCGTACAGGTTGATGTAGCGGCTGCCCTCGATGGGGATGCGGCCCAGCTGCTGGGTGGGGAGCGCGATCTGGCGGCGCCCGACCTCGGTGACCAGCACGCGGCCGCGATGGGCCGAGAGGTTCATCATCCAACGCGAGAGGTAGAACGGCCCGGCCAGCTCCCAGCCGTCTTCCGGGCGCTGGGTGTCGCTCTGCAGGCGTGCGACGCCGGGGGCGACCCCGGCGGAGAGGCGGAAGCCGGCCTTCAGGGTCTGGCGCTGCAGGCGCAAGGCGCAGCTGACGGCGCGCGAGATGGTCTCACGCAGGCCCTCCTTCACGATCCAGACCACCAGGATGGAGCCGTCACCCGACTCCCAGATCTCACCGTCGCACTCCTGGATGACGGGGGCCCACTGCTGGATGACGCTGGCCATGCTCGCGTGGGGGGCCGCGATGGAGCGCGGGGGCTGGCTGGCCTCGGCGGCCATGACCACGATGGCGCTGGGTGGAAGCGGCCGGCGCACCGGCTTGGCCGGCTCGGCGAGCCCGTCCTCCCGGGTGCGGCTGGCGGCGTCGAGGATGTCCTTGACGTGCTGCGAGAGGTCGTTGTTGGTGGCACGGTGCCCCTCGCGGACCACCAGGATGGAGAGGGCCTCCTGGAGCTCGGCGGCGGAGGGGAAGCGATCCTCCGGCTTGCGGGCCAGGACCTTGAGGACGATGTCCTCGAAGTCCTCGCTGACCTCGGGCCGGATCCCCCGCAGGCTGGGTACCTCGGCCCGGCGTACCCGGGCGAGGGTCTCCTCGCGGGTCTTGGCCTTGAACAGGCGCCGGCCGGCGAGCAGCTCCCACAGGACGATGCCCAGGCTGAACATGTCACTGCGACCGTCGAGATCTCGCCCCTCGACCTGCTCCGGAGACATGTAGGCATACTTGCCGCGTACGACCTTGTGGGTGCCCACCGCCTGCATCGCCGCCCGGCTGATGCCGAAGTCGGTGATCTTCACCTCGCCGGCGTAGGAGACGAGGATGTTCTGCGGCGAGATGTCGCAGTGCACGATGTTCATGGGCCGACCGCGCTCGTCCGTGCGCTCGTGGGCGAACTGCAGCGCCTTGAGCACCTCGCAGGCGAGGAAGAGGGCCAGGGGGATGGGGAAGGTGCCGGACTTGCGCGCGCGGGTGAGCAGCCGGGCGAGATCGAGCCCGTGCACGTACTCCATGGCGATGTAGTACTGGCCATCCACCTGCTCGAACTCGAAGACCTGCACGATGTTGGCGTGCTGCAGCTCGACGGAGATGAGGGCCTCGTACTGGAAGAGCTGTATGAATTCCTGATCTTTCGCGAGGTGATCGAGCACGCGCTTGATCACGAGGATCTTCTCGAAGCCCTCCATGCCGTAGGCCCGGGCGCGGTAGACCTCGGCCATGCCGCCCGTCGCGATCTTCTCGAGCAGGTGGTACTTGCCGAAGACCTCTGGCTGGTTGGGTGTGGGCAAAGCGCCCTCCTCGTGCGCGCTGGGTGGAAGGAACTCCTTATCTGGAAACTGCTCCCAACGGCAGTCGGGGCCACCTTCCCCCGCGGCGGGGGCTGGCAACCTGATACTACTCCCCTTCCCCACCGCCGGTCCCCGGAGTCCGCCGTGCCCGCCCCTCCCCCCACCGACGCTTTGCGTGACCTGCTCGAGGTCATCGCCACCCTGCGTGGCCCCGAAGGCTGCCCCTGGGATCGGGCGCAGACCGGGCGCAGCCTGATTCCGTATCTTGTGGAGGAGGCCTACGAGCTGGTGGAGGCCATCGAGCAAGAGGACGCCGCGGCCCAGTGCGCCGAGGCGGGCGACCTGCTCTACCTGCTGCTGCTCATCGCCCGCATCGCCCAGGAACGCGGCCGCTGGGATCACGACGCGGCGGCCCGCGGCATCGCCGCCAAGATGCGCCGCCGTCACCCGGGCATCCTGCGCCCGGCCGAGGACGGGTCGGCCTTCTCCGGCAGCGCCGAGGACTGGGAGGCGGTCAAGGCGCAGGAGCACCCCCCGGAGCGCTCGGTGCTGGACGGCATCCCCCGGCCCTGCCCGCCCTGATCCGCGCCCACCGCGTGGGCGAGAAGGTCAGCCGCGTGGGCTTCGACTGGCCCGATCTGGCCGGGGTGCGCGCCAAGGTCGACGAGGAGCTGGGGGAGCTGGACGAGGCGCTGGCGTCGGGCGACGCCGCCGCGGTGCGCCATGAGCTGGGCGACCTGTTGCTCGCGAGCGCCAACCTGGCGCGTTTCCTGGGCTACGGGCCCGAGGAGCTGCTGCGCGAGGCCAACGCCCGCTTCGAGGGGCGCTTCCGCCAGCTCGAGGGCCTGGCGCGAGGGCGCGGGCTCGACCTGCACCACACGCGAATCGAGCGCCTCGAGGAGCTCTGGCAGGAGGTCAAGACCCTGGGCGATCCGCCGGATGGTGGCTAGCCTTGGGAGAGCCCCTCCCCTCCCCTGCCCTCCGCGGTGAATCGATGTTCTGGAAGCTGCTGCTGGCGTTCACCATCATCCCCGCGGTGGAGCTCACCCTCCTGATCCTGGTCGGGCAGCACCTCGGGGTCATCCCCACGGTGGGGATCATCGTGCTCACCGGCCTGGTGGGCGCGGCCATGGCCAAGCGCGAGGGCCTGGCGGTGCTCCGGCAGCTCAAGCAGGACCTCGGCCGTGGGCTGCCGCCGGCGAGCCGCCTGGTGGAGGGGGCCATGGTGCTGGCCGGCGGGCTGCTGCTGATCACCCCCGGCGTGCTCACGGACCTCGCGGGGATGGCCCTGATCTTCCCCTGGAGCCGCCATCGCATGGCGCCGCTGGCCACCCGCTGGCTGCTGGCGCGCTTCAAGATCGAGCTCTCGGGCAGCGTGACCCAGGTCGGGCAGGAGCGCCGCGAGGCGCGCCCCCACGAGCCCGAGCCCTCCCCTGGGGCGGGCTCGGCGCCCTTCGATCACCCGATCAGCTGATCGTCGCCGTCCTCCCCGTCATCGCCGCATTCCTCCTGGCCGACGCCGAGGAAGAAGGCGTGGTAGCTGGCGTGGTGGTTCTCGGGATCCAGAGCGGCGGCCTTGGCGAAGTGCCGGCGGGCGCGGCGCGTGATGCCCTTGAAGACTTTCGGATCTCCGAAGATGACCTCGTCGGTGTCGGCGATCTGGCGCAGGATCTCGGCCACCAGCCCGTGCGCCAGGCCGAGCAGCACGGCCTCATCGAGGTCTTCGACCCATCGTCCGCCGGACTCCAGCAGGCGCAGGCCCTCCTCGGCCTCGGCGCGCGCCTCGCGCAGCTGCCCGCCATCCAACAGGATGCGCGCGATCTCCAGGTGGGGCTCGGCCAGGCGCGGCTCCACGACGAGGATGGCGCGCAGCAGCTCCATGGCGCGGTCCTGCTCGCCCTTCTGGAGCAGGTCCATGGCCTGCATGAAGCGCTCGCCGAGGCCGGCGAGGTGATCCTCGGGCTGCTCCACGGGATCGGGCGCGCCAGGAGCGGTGGGGGGACGACGGGTCATGGTGGCCTCCAGGAGCGGGGGCCCACTTACCCGGTCTACCGCCCCCAGGGCAGGTGGACCTGGACCTGGGTGGCGCCCGGGACCGAGGCGATCTCCATGCGACCGCCGGCCATCTGGACCAGGTTCCTGGAGATGGAGAGGCCGAGCCCCGTGCCCTTCCCGGGTGGCTTGGTGGTGAAGAAGGGCTCGAAGATGTGCGCGTGCTGCTCCGGCCCGATCCCGACGCCGTTGTCGGCCAGGGTGATGGTCACCTCATCGGGCGCGGAGCGGGCGGAGAGCACCACGCGTGGATCCGGTCGCCCGCCGACGGCGTCGACGCCGTTCTGGACGAGGGTGGACAGCACCTGGCGCAGCGCGACGGGGTTGCCGCGCAGCACGGGCAGCGGCTCCGCCACCTCCAGGTCGAAGCGCACCCCGAGCTTGCGCACGCGGGGGGCGAGGGCCGCGTGCACCGAGCGCAGGGTCTCGCCGATGTGGAAGGGTTGATCCCAGGTTCCGGGGCGCTGGGTCAGCCCGCCGGCGGACTCCAGGATGGCCTCGAGCTGGAGCACCTGCTCCATGGCCAGCTTGCTCATGGCCAGCTCACGGGCGCCGTTCAGCTCTCCCTGCTGGATCTGCAGGATCGCCTTCATGGCGAAGAGGGGCTGGCGCAGCTCGTGGACCAGGGTGGCGGCCAGCAGCCCGAACTCCGCGAGCCGGCCGAGCTCCATCCACTGCTCGGCGGAGGGACAGGGGCTCGGGGCGGTGTCGTTCATGGTACCTCCACCACGACGTTGTCGAGGGTGACCTCGACGGTGCAGCCGGCGCCCAGGTCGAGGTAGGCGTCGGCCGCGCGCACCTCCAGGGAGTAGACGCCGTTGGGCAGGATGAGCCCAGCCTGGTCTCGCCCGAACCAGGTCAGCGTGTCCGCGGCGCCGGTGGCGCCTGTCCAGCGCACGAGACGCTCCACGCCGGCTTCGTCCTCCACGACCATGCGCCACCAGTGCGGCGCGGCATCCGCCGTGACGTCGAGGTACGCCTCGTCGGCCTCGGCGGTGCCCGGGACGTCGTCGCCGTCTGGCCGGACGACCTCCGTGTCGGCCACGCAGCCGATGATGTCGGGAGCCGTGTCGGTCACCGCGCCGAGCGTCAGGGAGAAGGAGGCGGCCGCTCCGGTCCAGGCCCCGTCCAGGCGGTTGCCTGCGATGTCCCGGATCTGGGAGGAGAGGGTCAGGGTGGTGGCGGCCGCGCCGAGGTCCACCGGCTCCGAGAGCGCGATGGTCAGCACGGTGCCGGTGTCATCGAGCGCGAGGGAGTCGAACGCCAGGGGGCCCGCACCGTCGTCGAGGGTCACGCTGGAGACGGTGAACAGGGCGGCACGCATGGGTTCGCTGAAGCGCACGGTGAAGGTGTCCTGCGAGCCTGTGACGGCGCCGGCGGGATCCACCTCCAGGACGAAGGGCAGCGCGTCGTCGCCTTCGGCCAGCACGGTGGTGGTGCCCAGCGCGATGCCGTCGGCGCGGCCGGTGTACAGGGTGGCCGTGCCGCCGTGCAGGGCGCTGGCGACCGACCAGGTGAACTGGCCGTGCCCGACGGCGTCGAGCGCGATCTCGAGCCCCTCGCCCGAGGCGGTCAGGCCCGTGGTGAGATCGCCCAGGTCCGCCCGCACCAGCAGCACGCCGTAGCGCGCCACGTCCAGGGCGCAGTCGTAGGCCTGCACGTCCACCAGCGTGCTGCCCGCGCTGCTGCTGCCCACGGTGCAGCTCGGGCTCACGGGCTGGATGCTCACGGGCCCAGCCGGCGACCCGTCAGGCTCGGCGAGCCAGGCCAGGGCCTCGGCGCTGTCCCCACAGCCATCCGCGTCGAAGGCGACCAGGGTCACGCGGCGCGGCCCGGCGTCCTCCCAGGTGACGGTGGCGCTGTCCCTGAGGCCCCGCTGCGCGAGATCGAGGTCGTCCTCGATGCGGAAGAGCGTGGCGCCGCTGCTGGCGCCGGCGTCGATGTCCACGGTGACGCCGCCGGTGGCCAGGCACAGGACCGGCTCGGTGGTGCCGTCCACGAGCAAGGTGGCGGAGACACCGCAGCCGGCCTCCAGGACGTCCAGGGGGGTGAAGCTGCCCTCCACGCCGCTGGCGGTGGCCGAGGCCGAGATGGTCTCCCCCACCTGCGCGGTGTCGAACACCAGCTCGACCTGGCACACGCCGTTTTCCCAGTCGAGGAGGGACGAATCCTCGACGCTGCCCCCGTGGGTCCACAGCACCACCTCCTCATCGAAGTCGAGGACGGGGTTGCTGTAGGTGTCCACGGCCGTGACCGACACGCTGAGGGGCTCGCCCAGGAAGACCCAGCCCGCGGCGGGGGCCACCTCGAGGGCGTCGAGGGCGGCGGCGGTGATGGCGAACGCCTCGGAGGAGCCGAGGACCACGCCGTACTGGGAGGCGCTGATCCTGTCGGCGGCGCTGGCTGTGGTGATGCTGCCCGTGCCGATCCCGGCCCCCGAGGAATCCAGGGTGACGTCCGCGGCCACCAGGCTCCCCGTGGCGTCCTCGAGCTGGACCACCGGATCCGCCTGCACGATGTAGGGGTTGCCCCAGGCATCGTAGCCTTGCAGGCCGAAGCCGAAGGTCTGGCCGGCGACCCAGGCGCTGCCGGCGGCGAGATCGAACACGACCTCGCCCAGGGGCCCGTTCTCAACGCGGAAGTCGTCCGAGGTGGCCGCGACGGTGGCGAGGCTGGGGATGCTCGCGGTGATGGTCTCGCTGTCGGTGGCCAGGGTGGCGGTGCAGGCGAAGGTCCGCCGCCCGTCGGGGTTGACCACGCCGTCCCAGGCGCATTCGAGCGCGCCGGGATCCCCCTCCAGGGACACGGTGGTGGTCGTGGGGTTGATGGCGATGGCGTTCAGGTAGGCGTCCAACGGCTGCACCGTGACGTTGAACGCGGTCCCGGCGGTGAAGGGGCCGGCCGCCACGTCCAGGATGATCTGGGCCAGGGGCCCGGTGCTGACGTCGAACTTGGGCGACCGGCCGAGCAGGCCGTCTTCCCCGAGCACCAGCACCTGGTCGTCGATCCCGGCGGTCCAGACCCGGACCTCGCAGATCTGGAAGCCCTCGTTGAAGCCGGGGCAGACCTGCACGCCGTAGCCCACGTCGGGGTCGAGCCCGCCCAGGGTGTCGGACAGCGAGAGCTGTAGAGGCGCCCCGGTCACCTGCTCCCAATCCTCGCCATAGTCGGACAGCGCGTTGCCCCAGGTGTCCACGGCGTAGACCGTGGTGTAGAGCGTGGAGCTGCCCGCGGTGACGCGGGAGGGGTAGACGTCCACCTCGTACCGCGCGGCCTCGCCGGGCAGCACCGTGAACCCGGTGCTCTGCCCGGAGGTGGTCCCTGTGGCGCTGAGGAAGTTCTCGGGGGTCTCCTCGTCGGTGGCCACCGTCACCGCGATGTCCACGGTCGCCTGGCCCTCGATCTCGACAGAAGCGACGGAGACGTTCCCGTTCTCCTTGATGTCCAGGGTGGCCAGGGCGTCATCGAGGACGTTGCCCCACTCGTCCACCAGGGAGAGGGTGACCGGGAAGGCCACACCGGCGGTGGCCTCGAAGGGCTCATGGCCGCCCGGGAGGTCGATCCGCACCTCGCGCAGCTGCCCGGCCTCGATGGCGATCAGCGAGCTGGCCCCAGCCACGACCGAGTCGTCCTCCCGGGGGTCGAGGCTCAGGGCGATGGTCTCGGGGGTGGCGCTCTCCACCGTGACGTAGCCGTGCCCGCTGGCGCGCAGGGTGCCGGTCACCATCACGCCACCCTCGATGGGCTCCACCACGGGGTGGGCCAGGCCGTCGGTGCCGAGCTGCAGCTCGGCGACGCCGTCGTCCGCGCTCATGGCGAGGCGCACGTCGAGGGTCTGCTGGACGAGGGAACCCTCGGGATCGAGGAGGCTGAAGTCTACGGTGAAAGGGCTGTTCACGTCGAAGACGACCGCGTCCATGGTGAAGGCGAGGTGATCGGCGCGGGTGTCGGTGACCCGGAAGCCGTGGGGCAGGCGGGTCTGCTCGCCCGTGGGCGTGACCAGGCGCACGCCGTACTGACCGATGGGCAGCCCCTCCGGGACGGTGGCCCAGAGGTCGCCGTAGCTCTCGGGCTCGACCCCCTCCAGGGCGAACTCGCCCGTGTTGCCGTAGAGCGTCACCTCGAACTGCCGGTCGAGGCGCGCGCCCTGCTCTCGCACGTCGATCTCCACCGCGGGGAAGAAGTTGACGCCCGTGAGGTGGACCGCGGTCGGCTCGCCGTTGTACCCGACGCGCGGCTCGATGCCGGTGAGGCTGGGCTCCGGGAAACCTGGAGCGCAGGCGGCCAGGCACAGGGCGAGCGGGAAAAAGCGCATCGAGCAGACGCCTCCCACGGCTGGCGGGCGGACCATCAGAACAGTACCCGATAGCCGCCGGTGGCCGCCAGCCCCCCGACGGGGCCGCCGTAGCTCAGGGGACCGCGGCGGGTGGTCACCAGCAGGTAGCGCACCCCGGCGGTCAGCTCGCCGATGATGCCTACCCTGCGCCCGTACTCGACGTGCAGCTGGGCGCCGGGCCCCCCGAACCCCGCCCCTCCGGCGCTCGGCTGATCCGCGAAGCGCAGGTCGGTGTGGTACACGAGCCCGACCACACCGGCGCCGAAGGAGAGGGCGTCCAGGCCGCGCTCGAGGCGCACCGAGCCGCCGATCACGATGGGGAGGAAGCGGGTGGTGACGCGGATGGTCTCCCCGGTGGCGTCATCGAGGATGGACTTGCGGTCTTCGTAGAAGCAGAGGCTGGTCCGGGCCAGGACCCAGGCTGTCCTCGGGAAGGGGCGCCCCTCGGCGGTGACCGAGGCCAAGGGCGAGGTGACCGCGCCGAAGTTGCTGAGCACGCCCCCGGAGAGGCCCAGCGCCCAGGAGAGCGGGCGCGGCGACAGCTGGATGCGGGTGGAGCCCACCGCGGCGCCCTGCTGGCCGATGGCGCTGATCTGGACCGTGCCGGAGCGCAGCTCCGGCGGCGGGCGGTACCAGGCCTCGTACGTGGCGTCCGCGGTGGCGCGCAGCGGGCCCACCTCGCCTACGTCGGCGATCACGCGGATGCTCTCGTCGGTGACCGCGTTGCCCTGGCGATCCACGAGCCGGACCCGCACCCTGGCCACCGCCGAGGGGCCGGCGTACAGCACGGCGGGGGAGGTGTCGATGAACACCTCGCGCACACGCCCGGCCGAGATGGGGATCTCGACACTCTGCTCCAGGTCGGGGTTGCGCAGGTCCGTGAGGTCCCCGGGGCTCCCCGGGAAGAAGGGCGCCCGCGCGACCAGGCTGCGGCACCTGCACTCCAGCACGGTCAGCTCGCCGGGGATGGCGATGGGCAGCACAGCCTGCGCCCAGCCACGGTCACCTGTGAGCGCGCTCGCCATGGCCTCGCCGGCACGCAGCTCCAGCTCGACACCGGCGAGGGGCTTCCCTTGCCCATCCAGGGCGCGGCCGTACACCGGCAGGCCCACGGCGCCCTGGGCGAGGCCCGGCGCCCCGTGACCCACGCGCAGACGCGCCACGGGCCCATCGCCGAGAGGCCGGTCGTAGCGGGCGATGATGCGGTCGCTGCCCTGGGGTGACGCGAGGGCGCCGTTGTACTCACCCCGCAGCGCGCCACCCTCCATCATCTCGAGGTGCACCTCCCCCCGCTGGGCGCTCACCTCCACGCCCACGGGCTGGACGCGCTCGCCGGTGCGGTCCTCCAGCAGCACCTGGAGCTGGGCCACCGGGAAGTCGGCGGAGAGGGCCGAGGGGTAGACGCGCAGCTGAAGGTGGTCCGGGATCCCCTCCCCCATGGGCAGGCGGACACGGGTGGCCACGAGGGTGCCGGGCAGGGTGCACTCGAGGCGAAGGTCCAGGAAGCGGCCGCGCTCGGGGGGGGTCGGCACGATCACGTAGCGGCCGGGTGCGTGCTTCACGACCTCGCCGCCGCCCTCCGGCGCCACACCGCAGCGCGGGTCGGGGCCATCCCAGGGGAGGCCACGGGCGTCGAAGGCCGCCAGGAACACCGGCGGTGCGCGCGTGCCGGGCAGGTACTCCTGGCCACCCGTGAGCAGCAGCAGCGGCCGCTCCTCCCGCCCGATGTTGAGGGTGCTGTGCTGCACGTTGCCCGTGGCGTCCGTGATGCGGACCGCGGCCACGTCTTCGCCCGGCCAGACCGAGATGCTGGCGTTCGCCAGGCCGTCCTCGCCGGCCTTGAAGGGTCCGTAGTGCCGCCCGCCCACGTCGATGTCCACCACCGCCCCGGGCTCCGTGCGGACCGGGATGCGCGGCCTCCCGATCAGGCGCACCGGGACCCAGACCGGGGGGCTCTCGGTGTAGCGGCGGTCCCGTACGGCCACCACCGCGACCCGCGGGAAGCGCTCCTCCCCCAGCAGGACCTTGACCTGCAGCCCCCCCTCCACCAGCTCCACCCCCTGCACCTGCCCCTCGGAGGTCTCCACCTCCACCAGGGCCGGTGGGGGCAGATCCTCGCCCTCCAACAGGAAGACGAGCTCCCGCTGGGCGCCCGCCAGCAGGTCCAGGTGGTCAGGCCCCCGGAACGGGGCCCGCGGGAGCCGTGCCACGGGAAGGTGGATGCGTTTGATGCCGCCGGCGCCGGTCCCGATGGTGAAGGTCACCTGCCCGGTGAGATCGGGCGGCGCCAGGTAGCGGTAGGCGTACAGCCCCGCGCCCAGGCGGCCCTCCAGCGGTTCTACCCGGCCCGGCTCCGCAGCCACGGTGGGGGTGGCCTCGGTCACGGGGAGCCCGCCGTGGTGCAGCACGACCATCAGCCGGTTGGCGCGCCCCGGCAGCAGGTCGCCGTCGGGCAGGACGATGGTGGCGTCCGCCAGCGCGCGCGCGGGCAGCAGCAGCGCCAGCAACAGCAGCCATGGCGTGAGGAGGCGGATCACAGAAGCATGCTATCCCACCACGTCAGTACTGGACCTCGATGCTGGACGCTGCCGGTGGCTCGCTGTCGCGTGTGACGGTGTGGGATGTCTCGACGCTGCGGCCCAGGGGGTCCCTGGACACGACCCGCAGGGGGTTCTCGCCCTCCAGCAGGGGGATGGCGGCCTCGAAGTGCCCGGTGGCATCCGCGGTGACGGTGGTCCAGTGGCCAGAGGCGCCCAGGCGCACCTCTGCGCCCGGATCCGTCTGGCCGCGCACGGCCACCTCGGCGTGGCGCGTGCGGGCGCTCTCTGGCCAGGCGACCTCCAGCAACAGGGACTCGGGGATGGAGGCGACCTGGGGGGTGCCGTCGGCCAACAGCATCAACCGCTCGCCCTCCTGCAGGGCCTGGACGGCCTCGACGCCTTGGACTGAGACCTCCCCGATGTGGGCCTCGACCGCCAGGTTGCCGCCAGCGTTCACACCCACGGCGAAGCTGCCGTCGTCGGACGAGACCTCGCGCCCGCCGTGGACCACGCCCACGCGCCCGCGCTCGGGGCGCACCGTGGCTTCCACGGCGCCGCCGTCGAGCTCGACCCGCACGCCGTCGCGGGTGACGGCCAGCACGCGGATGGCGCTCTCGTGGTCCAGGGTGAGGGTGGAGCCCTCCCCCATGGAGAGGAAGGCGCGCCCGTCCGCGGCGGTCTCGATGCGATCCGAGCGGCCCAGCACCAGGCCGGGGCTCACCTCCACCCGATCTCCCCGACCGTCGATGGTCTGGACGGTGCCCTCCACCGCCTGCACCAGCAGGGGCATGGTGTCGTCTGGGGGGAAGAGCAGCCGGTAGCCGACCAGCCCGACAACCAGGATGGCGACCACAGCCAGCACGAAGCGCAGGTTCTCACTCATCTTGTGCCTTGGGCATCAGCAGCAGGAAGGGGGCGACGCGGTCTGCGGGGGGCTCGATCAGCCGCCCGCCATGCTCAGAGAGTATCCTGCGCGCGATCCAGAGGGACATGCCCGCGGCGAGCCAGTCGTCCTTCTGGATCGGGCGCGTGGCGCCCGCCTGGCCCTCGAGGGCCAACTCCACGAGGACTTCGGTGGCGCGCTCCGAGGCCCGGAGGCGCAGGCGGCCGCCCTCGGGCAGCAGGGCGCGCAGGGAGCTGGCGAGCTGCGCCAGGGCCTGGGCGAGCTGGGTGCGGTCGGCGTGCACGGGGAGCCGTCGCTCGCCGCGAGCGTGGACCAGGGTGAGCCCGCGCTGGCGGTAGGCCGGCGTGGCCAGGGCGGCGACCTCGGCGAGCACGTCCTCGAGATCGAGCTCCTCGAGCACCGCCGGCCGGGCGGCATCCTCGGTGAAGGCCAGCAGGGCGCGCACGATGCTGGCGCAGCGCGCCACCTGCTGCTCCAGGGAAGCGAGCAGGGCCTCGTCGCCAGCGCCACGGGGAGCCTGGGCGAGCAGCTGGGTGATCCCGAGGATGGCCGCCAGGGGGTTGTTCAGCTCGTGGGCCAGGCCCGCGCCCAACTCGGCCACGGCGGCCTACTTGCCCGCCGCCACCAGCCGCTCCTGGGCCTGCGCGAGGGCGCGCGTGCGCTCCTCGACGCGCCGCTGAAGCTCGACGTTGAAGGCCTGGATCTCCTGCTGCTGGGCCGCGATGCGGACGGCGTCCTGCTGGAGCAGGGATGACATGGTGTTGAAGGCCTCAGCCAGCTCGCCGAGCTCGGCGATGGTGTCTGGCGTGACCTGGTGCCCCAGCTGGCCCTCCCCCAGGATCCTGGCCGCGTCCCTGAGCTGCAGCACCGGGCGGTGGATCTTGCCCGCGAAGTGCATCCCGAGCGCGCCGGCCAAGCCCAGACCCATGAGCCCGAACCAGGCCGCTCGCAGCCGGATCCCCCTGGCCGGCGCAACAATCGCCGCCCATGGCTCGGCCACCACGGCCAGCCAGCCTGTCCCCTCCACGCGGGAGAAGGCCGCCGCCACCCGCTCGCCGTCGGCGAGGCGGTACTGCAGCTCCGCGGCCGGGACGCCCTCCAGGAACCAGGTGAAGTGCTCGGCTTGCACCAGGGCATCGCCGGTGCGCGAGAAGGGCCGCCCCTGGACATCGAGCAGCGCCACCTCGGTGGCGGGGCCCGCGAGGCTCGCCAGGCGGGCCTCCACCGCCGCCAGGGAGAGCTCCACCGCCAGCACCAGGTCGTCGTCGCCGACCCCCGGGAACAGCACGGGCGCGACGTAGTGGGCGCCCCCCGGCGGCAGGTAGGGTGCGCCCACGGCGGGCTCACCGCCCGCGCGCGCATCGCGGGGCAGGTGGGCCATGAAAGCCGCGAGGCGTGCGTCGTCCACCTCCTCGTGCCCGGCGGGCAGGGGCGCGCCGGGGCGCACCCGCTGGCTGGGGGCCACCTCGGCGCCGCGGCTGTCCAGCAGGGAGACCACGTTGATCTCCTCCTGCTGGTTGTAGACGAGCCGCTCGAAGCCGACCAGCCCCTCGGCAGAGAGATCCTCCACCGGGAAGGCCTGGCGAAGCAGGGAGACCGCCTGGGTGCGGCCCTCGAACCAGGTGCCCACGTAGGTGGCGAGGCTGTCGGCCTCCTCGGCGTGCAGGGCGAAGACGCGCTGGGTCACGGCGCGGGTGGCCACCTCGGTGGCGGCGAAGCCGAGCAACAGCAGCGGCGGCAGGGCGGCGGCGGCGCTGCCGACGATCAGGAGCGTGCCGAGCCGCATCCCCCGCCCCGGGGGCCTAGCCGTCGGCCGGGAAGGAGAGACGGAAGGTGGTCCCCTCGCCGACGGTGCTCTGGACCGAGACCGTGCCTCGGTGCTTGGTGACGATGCGGTAGACGATGTTCAGCCCGAGGCCCGTGCCCTGGCCCGGCTGCTTGGTGGTGTAGAACGGATCGAAGACCATGGCCAGGTAGCCCTCGGGGATGCCCGGGCCGTTGTCCTCGACCTCGGCCCACACCTGCCCATCGCGCGTGCCGGCCCGGACCGTGACCACGCCCGCGCCGCGCGCACCCTCGCGCTCGGCCAGGGCCTCCACCGCGTTCTTCACGAGGTTCACGAAGACCTGCTGGATCTCGTTGGTGCGGGCCTGCAGCAGGCAGGGCTCCTCCAGGCGCGTGTCGAACCGGACGCCCTCCGTCTCGGCGGAGCGCTCCACCAGCCGGATGGCATCGCGGATGGCGCGCGCGAAGTCCACGGTGGTGAGGTACTCGCCCTTCGACGCGCGGCTGTAGCTGGAGAGCTCCATCACGACGGAGCGGATGTTCTGGCAGTACTCCACGATGTCGCTGGCGTACTGGGTGACCAGGGTGCGGTCTTCCTCGTCGAGGATGGCCTCGGCCAGGCCCAGGATACCGAACAGCGGGTTGGACACCTCGTGCGCGATGCCCGCGGCGAGGGTGCCGATGCCGGCGAGCTTCTCCGACTGGATCAGCTCGGCCTGCAGGCGCTTCGTCTCGGCCAGGGACTGCTCCAGGGCGACATTCTGGCGCTGGAGGTGCTCCAGCAGGACCCGGTTGCGCACGGCGAGGTGCTGCTTCTCGACCGCCCGGCGGATCTTCTTGCGGATGTCGAAGACGTTGTTGAGGGGCTTGAGGACGTAGTCGAAGGCGTCCAGCTCCATGGCCGCCAGCGCGGTCTCCAGGGAGGCGTACCCGGTGATGATGATGACCTCGGCCTCGGGGTTGGCGCCCTTGGCGGCCTTCAGCAGATCGAGCCCGTTGACGTCCGGGAGGTTCTTGTCGGTGAGGAGCAGATCGACCCCCTCGCGCCGGATGACCTCCAGGGCCTCGTGGCCGGAGGAGGCCAGGGTGAGCCGGTAGGGCTCGTCTTCGAACACCGCCTTGAGGATCTGCAGGATGACGGGCTCGTCATCGACGATCAGCAGGTGGGGGACGGAGTCTGCGGGGTCGTGCAATTCCATGGCCGGCACCGGGAGGGGCCAACGTAGCACAGCCCGTGGCGGCGCGCCGTTGTCCGGAGCCCGCCCGCGAGGCAGGTTGTGTTTGACAGCCCAGGGGGGGGATCGGATAAGGCGCACCACGCCTTCGCCCCGGAGTCACCGCCGTGTGCTGCCGCTCCCCCCTGATCCTCCTCCTGGTCCTCTTCGCCACGGCCTGTCCCAAGCAGAAGGACCCCACCACCACGGCCTCCAACGAGCCCGGCACCCTGCGCGAGCAGGCCACTGCCGACGGCAACGTCGTCGTCGAGGTGGACCTCGACGGGGATGGTCGCGCCGACATCTACAACTACTACCGCCAGCTCGATGACAGCGGGCGCCTGCTGCTCCGCAAGGAGCTGGACCTGAACCGCGACGGGCGGATCGACGTGTGGAGCTTCTACACCGAGACCGGGGCCATGGACCGCGAGGAGATGGACGGCGACTTCGACGGCAACGTCGACTGGATCGACCACTACCAGGGCGACAAGCGGGTGATGAGCGAGATCGACACCAAGAACACCGGGCGCTTCGATCTCTTCAAGTACTACGAGGGCGATCACATCCGGCGCAAGGAGCGCGACACCAACGGCGACGGCAAGATCGACCACTGGGAGTACTTCGACGACAAGGGCGAGAACGTCATCAAGGTCGGCTGGGACATCGACGGCGACGGTCAGATGGATGTCCGCGAGGAGTAGCCTCCGGGCCCGGGCTCACTCCACCTCGAACGCGATGACGTCCACGGCGTCCACGGAGCCTTCCTCGTACCAGCCCAGCTCGTAGCTCCCCCGCGGGGGATCGATGAGCACGATGGTGGGATCGAAGCAGATGGTGCAGTCGTCCTCGGTCTGCGCCTCCCAGTGCTCGTGCACCGTGAGGATCTTGCCGTCGCCCACCACGTCGGGATCGAAGGCGTCATCGCAGCCCTGCACCACGCTGCTGTGGGTCACGCGCCAGTCATCGCCGTCCTGGGCGACCTCGATGGCGCCCTCCTCCCCCGGGGTCCAGTCGACGCAGGTGGGGTACTCGACCTCGATCTGGACCGTGTTCGAGCAGCCCGCCAGGGCGATCAGCAGCCAGGTCAGCATGGGCACCTCCGCTGGGAACAGGCACATTCTATCCCAGAACAGCGCGGGCGTGCGGGGCTACAGGTACTTCCCCAGCCCCCGTCGCTCGACCTCGTCGTGGATGCGCCGGATCTCCTGCGCGTGATCTACCCGCGAGATGAGGAGGACATCCTCGGTGTCCACCACCACGAGCCCGTCCACGCCGAGCAGCGCGACCAGCTTGCCGGGTGCGTGCACCACGTTGCCCCGGGCGTCCAGCGCCACGCTCTGGCCGGCGATGATGCTGCCGCCGGTGACCCCGGGGAGGACCTCGCGCAGGGCGGACCAGGTGCCGACATCGGACCAGCCGAACTCGGCGGGCACGGTGAGCACACCGCGGGAGCGCTCCAGCACGCCGTAGTCCACGGAGGTGGCGTCGAATCGCTCCCAGAGATCGTCGAGGGCCTCCGGCCTGTGGGCGAGCGCCTCCATGGCAGCCCACGTGCGCGGCAGGTACTCGCGGTAGGCATCGCGGATGGCGTCCACGGTCCAGCAGAACATCCCGGCGTTCCAGAGGTAGCCCCCGGTGGCGAGGAAGCCCGCCGCGGTGTGGGCGTCGGGCTTCTCGACGAAGCGCCGCACGCGCAGGAAGGGCCGCCCGCCCCAGCGACCCAGCTCACCCCCGACCTCGAGGTAGCCGTAGCCGGTCTCGGGGCGGGTGGGCTGGATGCCGATGGTGACCAGGGAGTTGGTCTGGGAGGCGGCCTCGGCCGCGGCCGCCAGGACGCCACGGAAGGTCTCGGGATCGGCGATGACGTGGTCGGCGGGCAGCACGGCCATCACGCTGTCGCCGCCCCAGCGCCGGGCGGTCTCCACCGCACCCCAGGCGATGCACGGCGCGGTGTTGCGCCCGCGTGGCTCCACCAGGAAGTTCTCGCGCGGGAGCTCGGGTAGCTGGGCGCGGACCTCCGCCTCCATGTCGCGCCCGGTGGCCACCATGACACAGTCCGGCCCCACCAGCCCGACGACGCGGTCCACCGCCTGCTGCAGCAGGGTGCGCTCGCCGGTCAGGGCGAGACACTGCTTCGGGCGATGGTTCCTGGACAGGGGCCAGAAGCGGGTACCCCGGCCTCCGGCCATGACCAGCACCATGAACTGGTGGCGGCTACTCGTCTCCATGGGGGCTCCTGGGATTCGGGCGGGGGTCGGAGGATAATCCGCCAGCCCCTGGCCGGCTCACCCCTGGAAGAGGGCGGGGGAGATGGCCTCCAGGGCCCGGTAGGCCACCACCGCCACGGCGTTGGCCAGGTTGAGGCTGCGGATGGGCCCAGGCACGGGGATGCGCCAGCAGGTCAGCGTGCGCAGCAGCCCCTCGGGCAGGCCGGTGCTCTCGCGCCCGAACACCAGGACATCGTCGGCCTCGAAGGAGGCCTGGCTGTAGCAGCGCTCGGCGTGCCGCGTGAAGGCATGCACCCGCCGACCGGCGGCCCAGGCCAGGAACGCCTCCTGGTCGTCGTGGACCTGAAGGTCCACCCGGCGCCAGTGGTCGATCCCGGCTCGCCGGACGGCCTTCTCATCGAGGCTGAAGCCCAGGGGGCGTACCAGGTGCAGGCGCGCCCCGATGCCCACGCACAGCCGCCCGATGTTGCCCGTGTTCTGGGGAATCTCGGGCGTGATCAGCGCGATGTGCAGGAGAGGTGGTGGGGCGGTCGCGGTGCTCACTTGGCCTCGGGGATCGCCCCGGGCTCGGTCTCGCCCTCGCCTTCGCCTTCGCCTTCGCCCCTGGGCTCGGGCTCCGGCTCGGTGTACTTCCCGATGATCACGCGCGCGGGCTGGATGACCTGGCTGCCGACGCGGTAGCCCGCCTCGAAGATCTGCACGACCTGTCCATCGAAGACGGCGTGCTGGGTGGGGACGGTGCAGATGGCGTCGTGGATGTTCGGATCGAAGGGCGCGGGGGCGGCGGTGATCGCCTCGAGGCCGAGCTTCGCGAGCGCCTCCTGGAACTGATCGAGCACCAGGGTGAGCCCCTGCACAGCCTCCATGGGGAGCTCCTGGCGCCGCCAGGCCTCCAGGGAGCGGCGCAGGTTCTGGACGGGCTCGAACATGGCGGTGACCACCTCGCCGCGCCGGCGCCGATCCCGCTCCTCCTGCAGGCGCTCGTTGCGCTCCTGGAAGGACTTCATCTGGGCCTGCAGCTCGACGTAGGCCGAGCTGACCTGACGCAGCCTGCGCTCGATGTCGCTCTCCTGTCCGGGGCACTCCACCACCTCGGCGCCCTCCTCGGGCGGGGGCTCCGAGGCCGCGCCGTCGCCGTCAGCCGGGGCCTGGCCCTGCGGTGTGCCCACGACATCGTCGAAGTCGTCGTCGCGCCTGTCACGCTGGTTCGTGGCCAACTCCTGCTCCTCCTTCGGACAACCCGGCCCGCGCGCCGGGCGGGGCAGGATGGTAACCACGCACCCTCGCACGTCAACCGCGACCGCGGCGGCGCGGAGCGCGATTCGGGCCTCGCTTGTTCCCAGAGCACAGGGGGTTAGCCGGTGCCCTCTGCGTGCAGGAGGCCAGCATGACCGTCGGACAGCGACGCGCGCTCGTGGTCCTGGTGGTGGCGCTCTGCGTCGTCACCGCCCTGATCTGGCTGCCGGCCCGGCAGGCGGGTGAAGAGGGGGCGCCGCAGGCGGCCTTCGCGGACAGGGAGCCCGAGGACCTCACCCGGATCGCCCTCTCCAGGGGCCAGGATGCGGCGCTGGTGCTGGAGCGCTCCACCGAGGGCTGGCACATCACGGCGCCCCAGGAGACGCGGGCCGACGCGCGCAGGGCGGACGCGTTGGCCAGCACCATCGCGCTCCTGCAGGCGCGCCCGGCCATGGAGCGGGCCAACCCCGCCGACTACGGGCTCGACCCCCAGCGGGCGCTGCGGGTGGAGATCTCCTTCGAGGAGGGCGCCGGGCGCACCCTGCTGGTGGGTGATCCCACCCCCGTGGGTGGCGGGACCTACGTCCAGCTCGATGAAGAGATCCGGGTGGCGCCGGGGCTGCTGGGCGCCTCGGTCGACACCACCCTGGAGGCGCTGCGGGACCGCCACCTGTGGCTCACCACCCCCTCCGAGGCCACCTTCGTGGCGGTAGAGCACAGCGGAGTCCGGCTCGAGGCGGTGCGCAGCGATGACGGCTGGCGCGACGGCTCCGGCCGTCCCCTGGACAGCGACGGTGTGGATGCCTGGCTGCGCGGCCTCGCCGGCCTGCGCGCCGTGTCCTTCGGCCCTCCGCCTGGGCCCCTGGCGCCGCGTGGCCACATCGAGCTGAACGCGGCCGATGGCGCCAGCGAGGTGGCCTCGGTCGGGCAGGTCGAGGGGGACGCCGCGGCCTGGTGGCAGGGTCCGGCGCAGGCCGCGCCTGTCCTCCTGGACGACGGCGGGCTCGGGCCCATCGAGGAGGGCGTCAGGCTTCTGGAGGCCTCGTCGGAGCAGGCCCCACCCGGGTGACCTGCCCGGAGATGATCTCGCGCGGGACTGGCATGCGCTGGATCAGCTCGACGGCGGTGGCGAGAGGTGCGGGGCGGCGCAGCAGCAGGATGAGCGCGGCCGAGCATCCAGCCACCGCCGCCAGGGCCACCAGGGCGAAGGGGAGCCCCACCCAGGCCCACGCCGTGGTCAGGGCGAGGCTGGCCGCCATCAGGAGCATGACGGCCTTGCGCCAGCGGGCGCGCCAGGCGAGCGCGCGGACCAGGCGCAGGGCCACACTCCGCTCACGGGCGAGCGCCGGCTGGCCGCGTGAGACCAGCCGGGTGGCCTCCACTGCGTGGCCGAGGTGCAGGTGCATCAGGGCCGCGAGCAGCCGGGCCTGCAACAGCTTGGGGTGGTGCTGCACGGCCCGCTCCAGGGGCTCCACGGCGCGTTCGTACTGGCCGCGCATGATGGAGACGACGCCCAGCTGGTGGAGCAGGACCCCGTCGTCAGGGGCGTAGGCCAGGGCCAGGCGCACGTACAGCTCGGCCTGCTCCGCATCGCCCGCCTGGGCCGCCGCCAGGGAGGCTGTCAGGGCGGCGTTGCGGTCGTCGGGACGCTCGGCCAGGACCGAGTCGAGGATCCGGAGGGCCTCCGCCGCCGCGCCGGTGCGCAGCAGGCCGGCGCTGACATAGACAGGGCCGGGCTGGGGCTCCCAGGGATTGAACAGGGCCGAGAGCTCCTCCATGGCGTCGTCGTGGGTGCGCGGCTCGCGCCCGGTGAGGACCAACCCGAGGTCCGCCGTGGTGTGGCTCGCGTGCAAGTGCTCCAGGTCTTCGCGCTCGCCGGACGCCTCGAGGGTCTCGATCATCCGCTGGTACTCCCGCAGGTCCTCCGCGGCCCGGGAGCCCTCGAAGCGGCTGAGGTAGAGCAGCCGCCCGACCCCCCCGACGAGCTCGACGAAGAAGACCCGCGCCACGCCCTGCCGCCCGACCTCCTGCAGCGCGTAGTCGGAGGGTGGGACGGTGCTGCGCGTATAGCGCGCCAACAGGCCCACGATCTCGGCGGCTTCCTCGACATCCAGGCTGAGGTCGCTGCGGCCGCGCAGGGAGGCGGGGGCGTAGCGCTCGAAGAAGCTGGTACGGAGCTGGCGGATGCGGGCCCTGCAGTGGGCGACCTCGGCCCGCACCACCTCCCCGTCCGGGTAGCGGCTGGGGGCGGTGCCGACCCGGCGCTGGTAGAGCCGGATGGAATCCTCGAAGCTGTAGGTCCGGATCTGCCCGTTGCGACCGACGATCTCGACCGGGAAATCCACCAGCTGCGTGTAGTCTTTCTGGCGATACCGGCTCAGCTTGCGGTGCTTGTCCATCCCTTTCCACCAGCGTGTGGGATCTGGGCCTCGGGTCGGCGCCCATAGGTTGAGGGTAGCACCGGCTGCGGACGGATCGCAAGGAGCAGGGAGCGGCCGACGCTGGGCTGCAATAATGCCCCAGGGGTCCCGTACCAACCTGCGACCCGGGCACTGGAGCCTGGTCGTGGCGCCCCCGGCGGGCGCGAGGTGCGGGAGCCCCTTGCTCAGACTGGAGCCAGCCCCTGTGGACGAGCGCGCGTGTATCGCGGCGGCTGCGAGCGGCGACCCGAGCGCCCGGGCCGAGCTCTTGCGGCAGCACAGCGCCCCGGCGTACCGGTTCTGCCTCCGCATGCTGGCCAACGAGGAGGACGCCCGGGACGCCGCGCAGGAGACCATGATCAAGGTGCTGCGCAACCTCGATCGGTACGATCCGGCGTGGCGTTTCTCCACCTGGGTCTTCGGCATCGCCCGCAACACCTGCATCGACGAGCACCGGCGGCGGGCCCGGCGACGGACCACCAGCGACGTGGAGCTGGTGGAGCCCGGCGCCTCGCCCTTCGATCTCACAGATCGTGAGCTGCGCGCCGAGCGACTGCACGAGGCCCTGCAGCGGCTGGCCCCCATGTACCGCGAGGTGCTGCTGCTCTACCACTTCGAGCAGCTCAAGTACCGCGAGATCGCCGACCTGCTGGGGTTGCCCCTCGGCACGGTCATGAACCGCATCTTCCGCGCGCGGCAGAAGCTGCGCGAGATCTACGAGGCCATGGAGCCAGGAGGTCAGACATGACCCAGCACCTCTCGGAGGAGACGCTGCGGCGTTTCACGGAGGGGCACCTCGACGAGCGTCGGGCCGCCGAGGCCGCGGAGCACATCGACGCTTGCCCGCAGTGCGCGGCCCGGGCGGTGGCGCTCGATCCCCTCGCGCCCGCCTTCGCCGCGATGCCGGATCCCGAGCTGCCCGAGGGCTTCGATGCGGCCGTCCTGGCGGCCGTCGAGCGCGCGGAGGCGCGTGAGGCCGGGGCCGTAGCCGAGGTCGGCGAGGCCGCTCCCGCCTCGGCCCCCGCGATCCCCCAGCACCCCTCCTTCGGCCTGTTCCTGACCGGCAGCGGCCTCATCGCGGCGGCGCTGGTGCTCATGGTGGTCGGCGGGGCGCCCACCGCGCTGCTGTGGAAGCTCGCCGCCCTGCTCCGCGCCGTGTGGGTCGCCGCCGCGTTCGTCCTGCACTGCCTGCCCGCCTCCTCCGCCCCGCTCGCCCTCGGCGCCGCCCTGGCCCTCGTGGGTAGCCTCGCCGCCCTGCGCCTGATCGATCCGAGAAGGGAGATCGCATGAAGTCCGCCCGCACCATCCTGGTCCTCACCCTCCTGAGCGTGGCCCCCGGGGCCATGGCGCAGGAGCCGGCCGCCGCGGACTCCTCCGTCGAGGCGCGGCTCGATCGCCTGGAGGCGCACATGAGCGCCCAGCAGGAGCTGCTGGAGCGCGTCGCCGCCCGGCTCGAAGCGCTGCCGACTCCGGCGGTCCCACCGGCAGCAGCCCTGCCCGAGGCGCCCGCCCTGCCCGAGCTCCCCGCCCTGCCCGAGGCGCCCGCCCTGCCCGAGCTGCCGGAGGTCCTCCGGGACACCGGCATCGCGGGTGGGGGGGACGGCGCCAGCGACGTGACCTCCTTCATCGGCGCGGTCACCATCGCGCCGGATCAGGCCGTGGGCGAGGCGGTGTCCTTCGGCGGTCCGGTCACCGTGTCCGGGACGGTGCTGGGCGATGCCGTGAGCTTCGGGGGCGACGTGATCGTCACCGAGGAGGGCCACGTCCACGGCGATGCCGTCTCCTTCACGGGGAAGGTCCGGGTGGAGCCCGGAGGGCGGGTCGATGGCGACAAGGTGGCCCTGGGGGGGGCGGTCCAGTCCCCCCGCGCCAGCCGTGGCCTGGCCCACCTCGCCGCGCAGGGCGGTGCTTGGATGCACAACATGGTCCGGCGCACCGTGCTCCTGCTCTGCCTGGCGGGCATCGGGGTGCTGGTGCTCGGCCTGTTCCCGGAGAAGGTGCGCAACGTGGCCCGCGGCATCGAGCGCCACCCGATCCGCTACGGCCTGGCCGGGCTGCTGCTCTCCGGCACCGGCCTGGTGGTCTCGGGCCTGCTGGCCATCACCCTCGTCGGCATCCCCCTCTCGGGCTTCGTCCTGCTGCTGCTGGGCCTCGCCTGGCTGCTGGGCTTCGTGGCCCTCGGCCAGGTGGTGGGCGACCTCCTCCCCGTGCCCGCAGGCGCCCGTGGCCGTGCTGGGGCCTTCCTGGTGGGCGTCTGCCTGCTCGGCGCCCTGAGCTTCGTGCCCTACCTCGGCAAGCTGCTGATCTTCGCGTCCCTCTTCCCCTGCATCGGGGCCGCCATCGGGACCCGCTTCGGGGCCTCAGAGAGCTGAGCAGGCCCACTGGCCGATCAGCGCAGCGGTCATCAGCGCGAGGACGATCAGGCTGCCGCGCTCGGCGCGCACAGCCTGCGGCCAGGTGGCGTGGGGGGCGCCGGCGGGCGCCGCGGACCGGCGCGGGAACCACCGCGGGGTGCTGGCTTTGAAGGCGAGATACACCTCGCCGTGGGTCCGCTCGAGGGCCTGCTCTTCCCAGGCCACGATCAGGGCGTAGTAGGGCAGCGCCAGCAGCGGGAGGCTCCAGGCCCACCCGCGCCCCGAGGCGACCGCGAAGCCGCTGTAGATGGCGATGTTGGCGAGGTAGAGCGGGTTGCGCGTGAAGCGGTACGGGCCGCTCACGGTGAGCTCCCCAGGCTCGACGCCGCGGGTCCGTGACGCCGGACCGATGGCGTGGGCGGCCCAGCAGCGCAGCCCTTCGGCGAGGAACGCGCCCACCAGGCCCACGCACAGCGCCCCGAAGTCGGGGCGCGCCGCCAGCGCGATGGCCACCAGCAGCGGTGCGGGCAACCAGCCCCGGTGGCGGAAGAGCCAGCCACCGAGGCCCCGGCGCAGGCTGGCGCGGTTCACATCCCGGGCGGGAGGAGCCGATCACGGAGCACCGCGATCAGATCGGAGACGCTGGTGGGATCGGCCGTCGCGAGGGTGTCACCGAGGGTGACGTCCATGGAGACAGCCGCGGACAGCAGCTCGGGGACGGGCCCCTGGTCGCCAGCCCCGAGGCGCGCGGCGGCCAGGGCCAGGCGCAGGTTCGCCTGGAGGGCGACGCCGGCGGGGGGGGTGGCCAGGGCCTGCTCGAACAGGCGCGCGGCCTCGCCCCAGTCCTTGCGACGCAGGGTGAGCTCGCCCAGCAGCAGCAGGGCGTGCGGCTCGTCCGGGTCGAAATTGAGGCTCTTGCGGTAGTGGTCCGCGGCCTTCTCGGGCAGGTTGTGCTTGCGGTCCAGCACGTAGCCCTTGGCCAGGTAGGCGCCGATGACCTCGGCGCGCTCGCGGGCGTGGAAGATCACGTTGTTGTACACGTTGAGCAGCGCGCTCCACTCGCCGCAGTCGTACTGCACCGCCGCCAGCCCCAGCAGGGCCGGTACGTCGTTCTGGCGCAGCTCGAGCGCCTTGTTGAAGCGCTTCTTGGCCTTGTCGAGATCACCCTGATGCCGCTGGATGTGCCCGAGCTGGGTGTAGATGCCGGCCAGGAAGGCCGGGTCGCCGCGGCCGCCCGTGAGCTGCAGCAGCTTGCGGTAGATGATCTCGCCGTTCTTCCAGTCCCGGGCTTCCATGTAGAGCGGCCCGAGGGCCTCGAGGGACGGGAGGTGGGTGTCGTTGAGCTGAAGCGTGTGCTCGTAGCGCGACACGGCCTCGGCATGCCGGCCGAGGAAGCGCAGGGTCTCGCCGAAGTGGAAGTAGAACTGAGCCACCTCGATCTGCTCATCGAAGTCGTCCAGATCGCGCTGCGCCTCGATGGGCTCCAGGCGCTCGAAGAGCCCGACGGCGCCCGCGTAGTCCTGGGCTCCGAAGAGCTGCTCGCACTGGAAGCGCAGGGCCTCGGCGTTCTCAGGCGCGACCTCGATCACCATGGCGTAGATCTCGGAGGCCGCGCTGCGGTTGTGCAGCGTGGTGGCGCGCAGCCGCGCGGCCTTGAGCAGGCTCTGCTCCTTCTCCTCGCCCTCGGTCGCGCGCGCCAGGGAGAGCAGGGACTTGATGACCTGCTCCCACTCGCCGCGCTCGGTGTGGATCCGCTCGCGGGCCCGGGCGGCGTCGGCGTCCGGTGCGGGCTCGGCCGACGCGGCCTCGAGAAAGCGCAGAGCGTCCTGCACGCTGTGGAGCTGGCCCTCGTAGACGAGGCCGATGCGGCGCAGGAGGGTGGAGCGCTCGGCGCCCGTGAGCAGCTTCGCCATAGCCTGGCCATACTCGACGAAGGAGGACCAACCGGCGCCCTCCTCGGACAGGGCCACCAGGCGATCGAGCGCCTCACGATGCTGCTCGTCGAGCTCGATCACCTTGCGCCAGCTCTCGACCGCGATGCCGGGGTCGCCGAGCTCGGTGTCCCAGATGCGCGCGATGCGCGCGTAGGTCTCCACCTGCTCCTCGCCCTCGAAGAGGACACCCTTGCGGGCGAGGATGCCCACGACGGTGCTCCAGTCCCCGGCCTCCACGGCGATCGCCTCGAGGCCATCGAGGCTCTGGAGATCCTCGGGATCGATGGCCAGGGCCTGCAGGAACGCCTCGCGGGCGTGCTCGCCGTCGCCGGCCTGGAGGTAGATGTCGGCCACCAGGCGGTGGACGTGGACGCGCTCGGCATCCGAGCCCACCACCGCGGCGCGCTGCTCGAGGTACATGATGGCGCTGTCGGTCTCGCCGCGCGCCTGGGAGATGTGGGCGAGCGCCTCGAGGACCTCCTGATCGTCCGGGCGCTCCTCGTACAGCATCTTGTAGAACAGCCAGGCGTCGTCGGTGCCGGCCAGCGGGCCCGCCAGCAGCCGGCGCTGCTCTCGCTCGATCCAGGCCAGGGCGTCGTTGGAGACGGTGATGCGCCGGCGTTCGCCGAGCACCTCGAAGACCTCCTGCCAGCGGCCGAGATCGGCCAGGACGCGCTCCTGGTGCAGCAGGATGGGGAGCTGGTCCTCGGCGGTGTCGAGGGCTCCCACGAGGGCCTCCAGCGCTGCCTCGAGCTCGCCGACGTCCATCAGGGCGTTGGCCAGGTCCAGCCCGGCCTCGACCCCGACGCTGGCGAACAGCGCCTTGATGCCGGCCCCGTCGCCCAGCGCGATGAGCACGCGCAGCAAGCCATCGAAGGCCTTGCCGCGACCCGGGCGGGCCTCCAGCGCCTGCTCGTAGAGCGAGCGGGCGTGGGCTTCGTCGCCGATGCCCTCGAACAGGTGTGCGCCCAGCAGGCCGTGCAGGCCGCGGATGGCCGGGGTCTCGGTGTTCTCCACCAGCGAGGCGTGAACCGCGGCGAGGGCGGCGTGGTCGTTGGCGGCGGTCAGCAACCGCTCGATGCCGAGCCAGGCGACCAGGTCGCCCCGCGCCACGTCCACCGCCTGGCGGTAGGACACCAGGGCGCCGTCCAGATCGTGCAGGTAGAGCTCCCGGATGCGGCCGAGGTAGCGCGCGGCGGCGGGCTCCGTGGAGAGGGCCAGCGCCAGGGCGGCCTCATCCCAGTCGCCCAGGGCCTCGCACTGGCGCGCGACCGCGATCATGGGCTGCCCGGCGACGTCATCGCTCCCCAGCACCATGGAGATCGCCTGCATGGCACCGACGCCATCCCCCTGCTCGGCGAGCAGGTGCGCGGCGTGGATCCACAGTGGCGAGGACTCGGCGGAGGTCTCGGCGCGCGCGGCCGCCTGGCGCATGGCCTCGGCAGCGGAGGTGCGGTCGGTGCGGTGCAGGGCCAGGCAGACCTTGAGCTCGGTGCTCGCGGCATGCTCCGGCGCGGCGGCGCTCAGGCTCTCGAGCAGGGCGTCCGTGTCGACGCCCTCCAGCCCAAGGCCCAGCAGCAAGGCGTGGTAGAGCTGCCATCCCTTGCGGGCGCCGTCCGCGGTGGCGTCGGCTTCGGCGCGGAGCAGGCCATAGGCGCCGGCTTCGTCTCCCTCGGCCAGCAGCAGCGCCCGCAGGCAGACGCGCGCGGGCAGGAACCCGGGCGAGAGCTCCAGCGCGCCGCGGTAGCAGGCCATGGCGGCGTCATGGTCGTCCAGGCGGAGGTCGAAGTAGCGGCCGGCCACGTACCAGAGGCCGACAGCCTCGTCGCCGTCACGGCTGGCCTGGGCGGCAGCGCGCAGGATCCCGGCGAGATCGGACCAGCGCTCCTGCTGGCGCAGGAGGCGCGTGCAGGCGGCGAGGGCGACGGGGTGGTTGGGGGCCGCATCGAGGGCGCGCATGAGGTACCGGGTGGCGGCGTCGGGATCCTCGCAGGGGCCGTCCCACACCAGCCCGGCCAGGGTCAGCTGGAGCGCGGCGTGCTCGGGATCATCGACCAGCTCGGCGCGTTGCTCATGGATCGACGCCAGGGCGGACCGCTCACCGAGCGCGTGCAGCACCCGCTCCAGCCCGTCGAGGGCGGGCAGGTAGCTGGGGACGCGCTGCAGCACGGCTTCGAACTGGGCGCGGGCGGCGTCCGGGCGGGCCAGGCCGTGCTCGTAGATCTCGGCCAGCAGGAAGTGCAGGGTGACCGCCAGCTCTGGGTCCTCGACGGCGGGCAGGACGCTCTCGAGCAGGCGAGCCTGCTCCGCGCGGTCGCCGCGTGCGCCCAGGATGCGGAGCGCGCCCTCGAGGGCGGGCAGGGCCATCGGATCCGCGCCGATCGCGCGCAGGTAGCAGGTCAGCGCGGCGTCGGTGCCGTCGAGGCGGGATTCCCGGATACGGCCGGCGGAGAAGAGGTCGAAGGCAGAGGGCTGGGCGCCGGCCACGGCGCCCTCGTCGAGCAGCGTCGCGAGCTGGTCCCACTTCCCGTTCGCGCTGAGGAAGGCACGGTACTCCCAGGCTGCCCCCGCGCTCATGCCAGCTTCGCGCAGGGCTCCGTAGCAGGCGGCGGCGCGCTCGGGGTCGTCCACGCGGGTCCACCAGACGTGGGCGGCCTTGACCTGCCAGAGCTGGGCCTCGGGCCCCTGGCTCTGGGTGGCCTCGGCCTCGTAGAGCTCGGCCAGGGCGACCCAGCCCTCGGTGCGCCGGTAGTAGCGCTCCAGGGCCATGAAGGCGGGCCCGTAGGTGGGATCGGCGGCGCGCGCATCGAGGAAGGCGCTCAGGGCTCCGGCGTCGTCGTTCAGGCGGCTCTCGTACACCTGCCCGCGTTCCACGTGGTACTCCGCGGCGAGCGCGGCGGGGGCCAGCGCCGCCATCTGCAGCAGGACCTCGGGCAGGTCGGACCAGATCTGCAGGCGCAGGTACATGTCACGCAGCAGGCGCAGGGAGAAGTAGTCGGCGTGATCGGCCTTCACCGCGAGGTCGAGCAGGCGCACCGCGTCGTCGTCGTTGCGCAGGTTGTTGCGGGCGACCAGGGCGGCGTCCTGGTAGGCCTCGGCGCGGGCCTTGGGATCGTCCAGCAGGTCGGCGCGCTCCTCGAGCACCTTCGCGAGCTCGGCGAAGTCTTCGCGGGTGGCCACCAGATCGCTCAGGTCGCGCAGGAGGTCGGCGTCGTCACGGCCGGCCGCGCGCGCGGCGCGGTAGAGGGCCTCGGCCCGCGGCCAGTCCCCGACGCGATCGCGGTGGACACTGGCGGCGGCGGCCAGGCGCGCGGCGCGGGTCTCGGGGTCGGGGGCGACGGCGGCCTCGCGCTCGAGGGAGGCCGCGGCGTACCACCAGGCCCGCGCCTCGGGAGCGAGATCCTGGGGCGGCCCCTCGACCACGCTCTCGAGCTCAGCTGGGGGATCCGTGGCGACGACGCGCACCGTGGCGGGGGCGTAGTTCGGCCGATCGTCTTCGAGCCCGGCGCCGGGCTCGTCGGGCGAGAGGGAGGTCGCCGAAGCGAGCGGGGGCGCCAGCACCGGGGGCTCGACCAGCTCGACCTCGGGTGAAGCGGGCTCGGCCGCGGCGGGGAGCGGCTCAGGCGGGGCTGGGGGGACCTCGATGGCAGCCTCTGGCTCGGCGAGGGCCGGGACCTCCTCAGCCTGCACGGGGGCGGGGGGCGCCACAGGCTCCTCGGGAGCGAACGCCTCGGCCGGTTGGGGCTCGGGCTCTTCCGCCGGGGCCGCGATGGGCTCGGGGAGGGCCGGCGGGGCCGGGGGCGAGGCCTCGGTGATCAGATCCTCGGCCGTGGCTTCCGGCGGACCGAAGGCCTCGAAGTCGGCGGAGACGCCGTCGGCGCCAGGGACGCCGTCGTCCCACTCCTCGCTCCAGCCGAGATCCTCGCCCTCCGCGTCGTCCTCGCCGGTTGCGAAGAAGTCGGCTTCGAAGTCGTCGAAACCCTGGACGGCAGACTCGGTTGTGGTGCTCGTCTTCTTGTTCTTCCTTGCCATGGTCGAGCCAACTCCTGGGCACGATGGGCTGCCGCTTGCGGGCAAAGTTTCCGAATGACCGATCTCGCAGGTAGTCCTCATAGCACCCGCCCCCCACCCCGATCAAGGCGCCGCGAGACCCTCAGCGCCGACCCGTGCCCGGGTTCGCTCCCGCACCCTCCCGGTGCGTCTCCGAACGCCGTCGGGTGGTCAGGGTGAGGCCGCCGCAGTAGGCGGGGAGCGCCCACCTTGATCGCGGCGAATCCCCACCCCTCGCCAGCGCTCGTTCCCCGGAGGCCCGCCATGCACCTGCTGATCTGTGTCTCGGGCGGAATCGCCGCCTACAAGGCCTGTGAGATCGTCAGCCTCGCGCGTCATGCGGGGCACGAGGTGCGGGTCGCCATGACGGCGAACGCCACCCGGTTCGTGACCCCCTTGACCTTCCAGGCGCTCTCGGGGGAGCCGGTGTTGTCGGACCTGTTCAGTCCGGGGAGCGGTGGTGGGATCGACCACATCACCTGGGCGAAGTGGGCCGAGGTGGCTGTGATCGCTCCGGCGACCGCCAATCTGCTGGGCAAGCTGGCCCACGGGCTGGCCGACGACGCCCTCACCTCGATCCTCATGGCCCTGCCTGCCGCCACGCCTGTGGTCATCGCGCCGGCCATAAACACGCAGATGTGGCTCAACCCGATCCTGCAGCGCAACGTGGCCGCGCTACGCGGAGAACCACGCTTCCACATTGTGGAACCGGTCTCCAAGCGCCTGGCTTGTGGGGACGAGGGCCCTGGCGGGATGGCCGCCCCGGCCGACGTGCTGGCCGCGGCGCACGCGCTCGTGGCGGGCTGACGGGCTCTATCGGGGTTTCCCGTCGTCCTCGACGTTTTCGTCCTGGTCCGGCAGGGGGGCCTGGCCGACGTCGCGTGCCCGCCCGCCGAAGGCGCCGCGCACGCGCTCCCACCAGTTGGTGGGGCTCTCGGGGTCGTCGTCGGGAAGGGGCACGGCGAAGGTGGCGTCCTCGATGACCACCGCCGCCGAGCCGGTGGCCACGTGCTTGCCCAGCTCCACGATGCGCTCACCGGAGAGGACGATGGCCACCAGCCGGTCGCCGCTCGGGTCGAACACGAGGTCGTCCACCTCGCCCATGGAGGTGCCGTCGCGCGAGATGACCTTGGTGCCAAGGTAGCGGGAGGCCCAGGCCCGGCCGTCCTCCGCGTTGCGCGTGCCGCCACTCCACTCGACGCGCTCCTCGCTGGAGATGAACACCACGTCACGCCCGACCTGGTCGAGGTCGTCGGCACGGACACCCCCCGCCCGGCCGAACATGGTGTTGGCCCGCAGGCGGTAGCCGTAGATGCGCCAGCTGCGGATGTCGAACTGGAAGTCGTCGAACTTGCCGACGATGGCGCCCTCCTGGCGGGACACGACCGGGCGGGAGCGGGTGGTCTCGTAGCGGATCATGAAGGCCTCCTCTCGTGGCGTGGCATGTATCGCTTCCGGTTAGACCTCGGCCATGTCCAGAAAGCGCCCCCCGCCGTGGCCGGAGGAGAACTCGACCCCCGAGGAGGGGATCCTCGATCTCGTCGGCCTGGAGCCGGAGGTCGAGCTCGAGACGAAGCGTCGGATCGTGGAGGATGCGCTGCGGGCGCGCGGCATCGCGGCCGCGGTGCCCGCTCCCGTCCCCTCCCCCCGCCGCTGGGGTGCCCGGGCGCGCATCGACCTCGCGCTCGACCAGGCCGGGCGCTTCGTCGTCCACCGCCCTGGCACGCACGAGCCCATGGGTGCGCCCCTCGATGACATGGCCCTGCCCGGGATCGCCGCGCTCGCCCGGCGGATCGAGGCCTGCCTGGGCACGGCGGGGGCGGCGCGTCCGCCCATGGGGCGGGTGGCCCTGCGCAGCGACGGCGCGCGGGTGGTGGTCGTGGTCGAGCCGGGCCGTGGTGGGGGCTCCACCGAGGCGCTGCTCTCGGTGATCGCGCCCGCCCTGGGCCCAGGGGACGCCCTCTGCCTCGGCCGCCGCTCCCTGCGCGGGGATCCGATCCTGCGGCTCGACGCCGGCGGTGTGACGCTCCACATCGGCCCCCAGAGTTTCTTCCAGGTGAACCACGAGGTGAACCGGGCGCTCGTCGCGGCGGTGACGGAGGCCGTGGTGGCCTGGCGGCCGGCGCGGGTGCTCGACCTGTTCGGCGGGTCCGGCAACCTCTCCTTCCCCATCGCCGCCCGCGGCGTCCCCGTCGAGCTGGTGGAGGCCGCCGCACCCTCGGTGGACGACGCCCGTGGCAACGCGCGCCGCCTCGGGTTGCCGGTGGAGGTGCGCCGCGAGGACGCCTACCGTCTCGAGGCGGGCAGCCGGTTCTTCGATGTGGCCGTGCTCGATCCCCCGCGCCGCGGCGCCGGCCCCGCGCTGGAGGCCGTCTGCACCACCCGCCCCCGGGGTGTCGCGCTGATCTCCTGCCAGCCGCTCGCCCTGGCCCGCGACCTGCAATACGCCCTGGCCCAGGGCTACCGCCTCGCGAGCCTGCGGCTGTTCGACATGTTCCCCCTCACCTCCCACGTGGAGTGCTTGGCGCTGCTCGAGCGTTAGGGGGCGGTGATCGGCGGTGGGCTGACGGGCCCCTCGATCGTCGGGATGGGGGTGGTGTGCCGGCGCAGCCAGGCCCCCAGGCCGAGCCCGGCGCCCAGCAGCGCGATGCAGCCGTACTGGGCCGCCGTGAGCCCATGGAAGCGGGGGTCGGAGCCGGCCAGGTCGGTGGCGCGCAGGAAGTCGAGAAGAAAACGGGCCGGCGCGTACAACAGGCAGAAGGCCACGGTGAAGGTGCCCGGGGTGCGCGGGCGGCGGGACAGCCACCAGAAGACGATCGCGATGACGACGGTCCAGAGCATCTCGTAGAGGCCGAGCTCGAAGCGCGGCCCCCCCAACTTCGGGAAGTCCACCGCCAGGAAGAAGTCCGTGGGCTTGCCGATGTGGTCGTGGACCACGGCGCACCCCGCGCGCCCGAAGATCCAGCCGAAGGGGAAGCCGAACATGATGACGTCGGCATGCAGCCAGAAGGGCCGCTTGCGGATGAGCTTGTAGAACAGCACCGTGCCCAGCACCGCCCCCAGGAAGCCGCCGAAGCTCGAGAATCCAGCCCACACCTGGATGATGGACATGATCCCCTGCTCTTGGAGGCGTTCCGGGTGGTACCCGAGGACGAACACCACGTGCCCGACCAGGAACCCCATCCCGACGATCACCACCACCCCGTCCACCACATCGCGCACGTCCAGGCCCAGGCGCAGCCCGCGCGCCCTGGCCACCTCGAGCCCCACGATGAAGCCGATGCAGACCAGCGTGGCCCAGGGGTCGATGGGGATGGGGCCGAGGTCGTAGACCGGCAGGTGATAGTAGGGGATGACGGCGAGGCTTTCCATGGGCACTCCGGCCAGGCCCCATAGCCGGGCGGCATGGTTGGGGGCACGCCGCACCGCTGACATGTGGGGCTCGGCAGCCACCCCAGACCAGGGAGACCACCACTTCACCTGCTCGGCCTGGTGGTGGACCGCCTGCTGCTGCGCCGCGCGCTGGAGCAGGCCTGCGACCGCTTGTTGCACGATCTGGCCCGCCTCGCGGCCTCCGCATAGGGGGGGGGCCCCCCTCGCAAGCGCGATGGAAACGTCATGCCAGACGAGATGAGGTCCCACGGGGCGCAGGCCACCCCATCTACGCCCATGGTGGTACTTTCCGGCGTCGAACGCAGCTTCCCGCGGCCAGGCGGCGGGCGCCTCGTGGCGCTGTCGGTGGACTCCCTGGTGGTCCCCCGGGGTGTGCTCTGGGCGCTCACGGGCCCCAACGGCACCGGCAAGACCACCCTGCTGCACGTGGTCTCTGGCCTGCTGCGCCCGGATCGCGGCGGCGTCACCGTCGGCGGCGCGCGCATCGACGGCCTGCCCGAGGCCACCCTCGACCTCTTCCGCGCGCGCAACGTGGGCTACCTGCTGCAGGGCGGCCAGCTGATGGACTCCCTCACCGCCGAGGAGAACGTGATGGCCGCCATGCTCTTCGCGGGTCGCTCCGCCGCCGAGCAGCGCCGCCGCGCGGCCGAGCTCCTCGATCAGCTGGGGGTGGCCCACCGGGCGCGCCACCTGCCGGGCGCCCTGTCCGGGGGCGAGCGCCAGCGCGTAGCCCTGGCCCGGGCCCTGGCCAACCGGCCGCCCCTGGTGCTCGCCGACGAGCCCCTGGCCAGCCTCGACGCGCCCGCCACGGCCACCCTCGGTGCGCTGTTCCACACGCTCGTGGCGGAGGGCCTGACCCTGCTGGTGGCCTCCCACCAGCCTGAGCGCCTCGATCCCCAGGGTGTCACCGAGCTCACGCGACCCGCCTCCGAAGGGGGCGCGCCATGACCTCCCTGCGCATCGCCTGGCGCATGGTGCAGGCCCGCGGGTTGCACCACCTCGTCACCGTCTTCGTGGTGGCCCTCGGTTTCGGTCTGATGCTGGCCACCGTGGCGGTGGGCGATGCCGCGCGGCGAGCCGTCAGCACCACGGCCGAGCGCTTTCCGCTGGTGGTGGGCCCCAAGATCGGCGCCGTCCCCCTCGTGCTCGGCGCCCTCACGGGGCTGCAGGACCTCGACGCCGCCGTGGATGAGCAGGTCTACCTGGGCCTGCGCGACGATCCCCGTGTCGAGGTGGCCGTGCCGCTGCTCGCCGGCCACGCTGTCGCCGGACACGCCCTGCTGGGCACCAGCCCCGCGCGCCTGCTCCCGCGGGAGCGCTACCCGCTCCAGGACGGGCGGGTGTTCGAGACCGCGGCCGACGAGGTGGTCCTCGGCGCGGCCGCAGCCCTGAGCCTGGCGCTGGAGGTCGGCGACGAGATCACCATCGAGCACCACCACGCCGGGGCGCCCGAGCGACCGGGGACGCTCAAGGTGGTCGGCGTGCTCCGGCCCACCAACACCGACACCGACGACACCCTCTTCTGCCCCCTGGAGGCCATCTACCGTAGCCACCAGCATCACCATCACGCGGAGGGAGAGGAGGCGGGGGAACACGAGCATGAAGATGAGCCCCAGGCCGAGCACGAGCCCGAGGCAGAGCACGGGCCCGAGGCAGAGCACGAGCACCACCACGAGCACCACCACGAGCACGCGCGGCTGATCTCCGCCCTCCTGCTCCGCCCCGTCTCCGAGGACGCCCTCCTCTCGCTGGAGGAGGATCTGCAGGCCCGCGGCGACCTGGAGGTGGCCCTGAGCGGCCAGACCCTGCGGCGCCTGGCGGATCGCCTCGCGGGCGGTGGGCAGCTGATCCGGCTGCTGGCGGGCGGCGTGGTGCTGGTCACCTTCCTGTCCCTGCTGCTCTCGGTCTACGGCAACGCCCTGGCCCAGGGGCGCGAGCTGGCCGTGCTGCGGGTGCTGGGCGCGCGCCGCGCGCGGGTGCTGGGCATCGTGGCGTCCTCCACCCTCGCCGTGGTCCTGGCGGGCGCCCTCGCGGGCGTCGGCCTGGCCGGCGCCCTGGCCGGCACCGCCGAGCGCGTGCTGCGCGCGAACCTGGGCCTGGAGGCCACGGTCACGCTGTGGGCGGGCAGCGCCCCCGGCTACCTGGCGGCGGGGCTCGTGGTGCTGGTCCTCGTGGGCCTGCAGCCCGCCCTGGCGGCCTACCACGTGCAGGCCGCGGAGGCGCTCTCCGAGGCCCCTGGCTCGGGCCGCGCGACCCGCTCCCACCTGCGCTGGAGCATGCGCTTCCTGATCCCCCTGGCCATCTTCATCTGGGCGGAGCAGGCCATGTCGCGGCATGAGTCCGAGGGCGCTTCGCGCCCGCTCGACGAAGCCTCGGAGGCCATCTTCTCCGCCCTGACCTCCTGGTCCGGGGGCCCCCCACCCGCGGCGCTCACGGCGCTGGACGGCCAGCCGCTGACCCTGCAAGGCTACATGTACGCCCTCGGCGATCCCTGGACCGTCCAGGACTTCTACCTGGTGGCCCTCGACCCCCGCCTGCCACGCTGCCCCTTCTGCTACCGCGCGCCCACGCGCCACGAGCGCGTGCTGGTGCGCACGCGGGGCCGCGAGGAGGAGGTGGCTCCCGGGCTGGTGGAGGTCCGCGGCGTTGTCTCCCTGCGACCCGAGGAGCGCGATCAGGTCGTACTCGATCTCGACACCTTGACGGTGGTGGTGGAGCGCTGAGGGCCGCTATGATGCGCCCGACCACCGCCGGAGGCCGCCATGGTTCGCCCGCTCGCGCTGCTGCTCGCCCTCACCGGGTGCGGTCCCGGGGAGCCGCTCGCCTGGATCACCACCACCGCCCTGCCCGACGGGCGCGTAGCCCTCGATTATCAGGTCGCCCTCGAGGCCAGCGCCGAGACCACCACCGGCGCCGCCTGGTTCCTGGAGGATGGCGCGCTGCCCCCCGGGGTCGCGCTGGACGAGGCCGGCACCCTCGCGGGGCTCCCCACCACCTCGGGTGACTACGCCTTCACCCTGCGCCTGGAGGACGGCGAGGACGAGGACTGGGCCGATCTGTCCATCCACGTGCCGCCGGTCTGCCTCATGTCCGGCTACGAGCCCTTCGGCGGCTACCCCACCAACCCCTCCATCGAGGCCCTCTGGCCGCTGGACGAGGTGCTGGTGGCGGGCCTGGATGTACGGGTCGTCGAGCTGCCCGTGGTCTGGGACGTGGCCTGGGACGTGCTCTACGACGAGATCGTCGCGCTCGACCCGAGCGTCGTCATCAGCACCGGCCAGGCCGGCAACGACGCCATGCGCTTCGAGACCGTCGCCAAGAACCGCGAGTCGGGCACGGACAACGACGGCGTCAGCCGGAGCGGCGAGCCGGTGGTGGAGGGCGGCCCCGAGACCCTCGCCGACCGCCTGCCGGAGGCCGAGATGACCGCCGCCATGGAGGCCGCCGGCTACCACACCACCGTCTCCTCGGACGCCGGCAGCTACCTCTGCAACTTCATCTTCTACCGGCTGATGTACCACGTGGAGTACGAGTCTCAGCGCGATCTGGTGGCCGGCTTCATCCACGTCTCCCCGGCCAGCGCGGGCTACGACTACGCGGTGGAGGACATCACCGCGGCCCACACCATCGGCCTGGAGGCCCTCTCCACCTGGATGGCCGCGGGCGCGGCCCTCTCCCCTCCCCTGCCCGCCACGGTCCATGGCGCGCCTGACTACCTCGGGAGCGTGCGGCCTTGAAGCACTCCGCCCTCATCCCATTGCTGGCCCTCGCGCCGCTGCCCGCCCTGGCGGTGGATCGCTCCCTCGACACCCAGCTGGTGCAGCCCGCCCTCCTCCCCGGCGCCGTCCTCGGCGTGGACAGCGCGCGGGTGCCCGAAGGCCGCGCGATCCTGGGGGGCGGCGCCTGGCAGCTCGAGCACCTGCCGCTGGAGTACTTCGAGAACACCCTGCCCGCCGGGGCCGCCATCCAGGCCCGCAACACCCTGCACCTCGCGGCCGGCTACCCCCTCGGCGGGCGTGTGGTGCTGGGCGGGCGCTGGTCCGCGGCCCTGATGGACGCCGGCGACGAGCCCACCGTCGCCCCGGAGCACCGCGTGGCGGCCGGGGATCTCGGGCTGTTCGCCAAGCTCGGGATGCTGGGAGGCGAGCGGGCCGCCCTGGGCGCGCGGCTCGATCTCTGGCTACCCACCGGCACGGCCGAGAGCTGGGTCTCCGAGGCCAGCGTGCGCTACTCCCCCTGCCTGCTGGGGCAGCTGGACCTCGCCTTCCTGCAGCTGCAGGGCCAGGTCGGCGCCACCCTGCGCGACGATCTCGACACCGACCGCGACTTCACGCTCGGCTCCGAGCTCACCCTGGCCCTCGGCGCGCTGGTGCCCATCGGCGAGCGCTGGGGGGCCCTGGCCGAGGTCGGCTCGCGCCACGGGTTCAACGACTTCATGAAACCGGGCGCCGAGAACCCGGTGGAGCTGCAGCTCGGCGGCCGCTGGCTGGCCCCGCAGCAGCTGGCCGTGCAGCTGGCCGCGGGCACGGCCCTGAGCAACGGGTACGGCGCGGCAGACTTCCGCATGCTCGTGTCCGTGGCGCGCCTGGTGCCCGCCCCCAGGGTCAAGGCCCCACCCGACCGGGAGGTGGTGGACGTCCCCCCGCCCCGCGAGGCGCGGGTGGCGGTCATCGACGACTTGCCCGACGAGAAGGCTCCGGTCAAATGGCAGGAGGGCCAGCTGGCCCAGGTCCGCCGGGGCCGCATCGAGATCCGCGAGCCCCTGCAGTTCGAGCTGGACACCGCCCGCCTGCTGCCCGCCTCCGAGCCCGTGCTGGAGGCCGTGGCCGAGGTCATGACCCAGTACGCCCAGATCGAGCTGCTGATCATCGAGGGGCATGCCAGCGAGGAGGGCAGCTTCCGCTACAACTACGATCTCTCCAACGCCCGCGCCGCCTCGGTCTACGAGGCCCTGGTGGGCGCCGGGGTCCGCCCCGAGCGCCTCAGCTACCGCGGGCTGGGCGAGGTCGCGCCGGTCAAGGCCGGCGAGGATGAGGCTTCCCTGGCGATCAACCGCCGGGTGTCCTTCCACATCGTCAAGGTGCGCGACTACCTCGACGTGGCACCCGACTACGGCGGCGCCATGATCACCCTGCCCTGGTCGGGCGAGCGCATCCCCGAGCCGCCGCCCGGCCAGAAGCTGCTGTCCGCCGACGCCAACCCGGTGATCCTCGAAGAGTACGCGGATCGACCCAGCCCCGCCGAAGACGTCCCCGACGCCGCCTCCTTCCGCCCTGGCCTGGGCGAGGACGAAGACGGCGGGGAAGAGGAGGCCCCATGATGTTCGCCCTGCTGCTGCTGCACGCCGCCCTGGCCGCCCCCGAGACCGGCTGCGAGGCCGAGATCGAGCAGGATCTCAACTGCAACGCCATCGACGTCTCGCTGGAGCCCCTGATCGACATCACGGTCCCGGACTGCGCGGCCCACACCGACGCTTCCGGAGTCCCATGGCCCAACGCCGACTACTACTACGACTACACCTCGTTCGGCTGCGCCTTCAACGTCTACGACTTCAACCTCGATGAGGACGGCGACCTGCACGGCTTCGGCGAGATCGCGGTCGCCGGCCAGGATGGCTACCCCGACCGCGTGGTGCTCATCACCTGCGACAACTGCGGCGAGGACTACAACCCCCTGCAGGAGGACTGGGACTGCGACGACGTGGGCGATGTCTGCGACAACTGCCCCGACATCCAGAACTCCGACCAGTCCGACCTCGACCGCGACGAGCTGGGCGATGTCTGCGACAACTGCATCTACGACTACAACCCCGACCAGGTGAACTCCGACACCGACGTGCTGGGGGACGCCTGCGACAACTGCCCCTACGTCGACAACGAGGACCAGTCGGACCGCGAGGGGGACGAGGACGGAGTGTGGGACGGCGATGGGGTCGGCGATGTCTGCGACAACTGCCCCGACGTCAAGAACGAGCACCAGGAGGACGAGGACTCCGACGGCCTCGGCGATGTCTGCGACAACTGCCCCTCGGACGCGAACCCCACCCAGCTCGACACCGACGGCGACACCTACGGCGACGCCTGCGACGACTGCCCCTTCGACGCCGACGAGGACCAGGCAGACCGCGACTCCGACGACGTGGGCGACGCATGCGACATCTGCCCGGACGCCTGGGACCCCTCCCAGGCCGAGAACGACGGCGACGGCCTGGGCGACGCCTGCGACAACTGCCCGCTGGTGGCCAACATCTCCCAGGTGGACGCGGACGAGGACGGCCTCGGCGACGCCTGCGACCCCTGCCCCCTGGACGGCCTCGGGGATCCCGCCGACGCCGACCAGGACGGCTTCGGCGATGGCTGCGACAACTGCCCCGAGGACGCCAACGAGGACCAGGCCGACCGCGACGGGGACGGCGTGGGCGACGCCTGTGACGTGGAGCCGGCCCTGCGCGGCGGCGGCCCCTGCGGCTGCCAGCCCCGCGATCTGCCCGGGGTGCCCTCCTCCTCCGGCCTCGTGTTCCTCCTCGGCGGCTGGGCCTGGCGGCGGAGGCTTCTGGAACGCCGCTGATCCGCCGCGCCACGGCGTGATTGCGGCTCCCCCCTCGCCCCGGTAGAATGGCCCGTCTCGCGCACATCCCGCGGAGGTGCCGGTGTCTCTCGTCACGCCCCTTCTCCTCGCCTCCCTGCTGGTCAGCCCCCCCGCCTCGGCCACCCTGTGGGAGCCCGGCGCCCTCATCGAGGACGCGGCGGTCATCGACGTCACCGACGACGGCCTCGACGCCGTCGGCGGCCTCATCCCGGCCTTGATCCCCGACCGCGTCGACATCCCCGACACCTCGGACGACGGCGGCGCCTACGAGTACAGCCTCAGCGGCGCCTGGGCCGGCATCACCATGACGGACGCCGCCATCGTGCCCCAGAACGGGATGCTCACCCTGGATGCCGATCTCCTGGTCCAGCTCAACGACGCCTATGATCCCTTCGACCTCTACTTCGAGATCCTCTGGGTCATCAGCGACTCCTGCGATGGGCACGTGCAGCCCTTCCCGGCCCACATCTCGGTGGATCTGGCCCTGGCCGTGGTGCCTGTCGGCGACGGCACCCACCGCCTCGACGCGACGGTCGGCGCGATGGACGTCTCCTACGATCTCGCCTCCGAGGACATCATCCTCGAGAACTGCTCGCTGGGCTACCTCGAGCAGGTGCTCAACTTCTTCGGCCTGTCCATCTACGACCTCGTCATCGACTACGCCGACAGCGCCATCCAGGACGCCATCGGCGACGCCGCCGGCGACATCGAGGCCATGATCGAGGACGCCTTCGCCTCCGCCACCATCAACGAGCAGCTCGACCTCAACGGCGTGCTCGTGGACATGATGCTCTCCCCGCGCGATGTGCAGATCAACCCGCAGGGCCTGCGCCTGCTGATGCAGGGCTCCTTCGCCACCGAGCAGGCGGCCGAGTGCATCGAGGCCTGGGATCCGGGCGGCAGCCCCATGACCGACACCGAGCCGCCGGCCCTCGGCGCCGCGCCCAGCGGCATCCCTGCCGACTACCACGCCGTCGTCCTGGCCTCCGACGACATGGTGAACCAGGCCCTGTACGCCCTCTGGCGCGGCGGGCTGCTGTGCTACACCATCGACGAGAACTTCGAGTCCTTCCCGATGTCCACCTCCATCCTCGGGATGCTCGACGGCTCGGATGAAGACGGGCCCTTCGACCAGCTCTTCCCCGAGAACGCCGGCATGGCCATCGTGACCCGCCCCGAGGGCCAGCCCCTGGCGAACCTGTCCGGCGATCACGACGTGGACATCACCGTGGAGACCCTCGGGCTCGACTTCTTCGCCGACGTGGACGGCCGCCGGGCCAAGGTGCTGGGCATCGATCTGGCCGCCGACATTGGCGCAGACCTCGTCCTCGACGGCTCCACCGGCCTGCTGGAGGTGCTCCTCGACCTCTCCCCCGAGAACATCATCCCCACCGTGACCTCCTGCGAGCTGACCGCCGGCGCCGAGCCCCTGGTGGAGGCCAACTTCGGTGGGCTGCTGCAGACCATCCTGGATGCGGTGGTGGGCGATGCCCTGAGCGGGCTCTCCTTCCAGCTCCCCTCCTTCGAGGGCCTCGGGCTGAGCTCCATCGACACCGCCGCGGCCGGCACCCAGGCCGACTGGCTGGGGCTGTTCGCCAACCTCGGCCCGGTCGCCTACGAGGGCGGCTGTGACGACAGCGGCGGTGGCTGCGGCTCCTCGGGTTGCTCCGGGGCCGGCGCGGTCCGCGCCCCCTGGCTGTTGCTGGCCCTGGGCGCCGGCCTCGTGGCCCGCCGAAGGCGCCGCGAGCCCTAGATCAATAGATCCTCACCCCGTCCAGCAGCCCGCGCGCGGCACGGCGGGCCTGCAGCAGGCGGCCGGGGGGGACCGCCAGCTCGAGGTGGTAGGCCAGGGCTTCGCGCACCAGGATCCAGGAGAGTACCAGGGGTGCGTCCGGGTCGTCCGGGGTGCAGGTGGCCACGTCGCGGGCCTCTGTGGCGTGCAGCGCGCCGTAGGCCCCGCTGTCCTGGAAGCTCCAGGTGCAGCCGTCGCGGGGCCGGGGCGCGGTGGAGGCGCTGTGCAGCACCCGCACCTCCAGGGTGGCGCCGGTGGGCACGTGATCCAGCGCCAGGCGCAGCGCGCCGTCCGAGGCTCCGGGCTGGGCCACCCAGCCCTCCGTGAGGGTCAGCCCGAAGGGGTAGCTGGCGTCCTCGAAGCGCCGGTCCAGCACCGCCCCCGCGGCCGCATCGGGCACCGGCGTGGCCAGGGACGGCGCGGGAGCGGCGCGCCAGGCGGGGCCCGCGATCCCGGCGGGCCGGCAGGCTGGGCCGAGGGCGCACCACAGCCCCGCCGTCGCGGCGATCTTGGCCACGCCGGGGAAGCGGTTAGAGGTCGCCCAGGAGGTCGTCATGAGGCACTTCGCTATCCCGACCCTGCTCTCGCTGCTGTCCATCGGCTGCGCCGGCTCCACCGCCACCGTCGATGGCACCGTGGCCGGGCAGTCCTTCGGCGACATCAACACCGTCATGTACGGCGGCCCTTTCGTCATCATCGCCGACGTGGACCTCGAGTGCATCGACGTGGCCTGGATCACCCGCCACTACGAGCAGGGGGAGGCCGTCACCGACTTCGACTTCCAGCTGCTGCAGTTCGCCTTCTCGGATCCGAACGTCACCGAGGGCGTCTTCAACCTGGCCGGCGAGGCGTCGGTCACGGGCAAGTTCATCTACCAGAAGAGCGGTGCCCTGGCCGAGTTCCGCGGCCGCGAGGGCACCCTGCAGGTCGAAGCCCTCGAGCAGGACAAGGCCGCGATCGGCCTCTTCGACCTCGGCTTCGACGAGGGCAGCTTCACCGGCGACTTCGACGCCGAGTGGTGCCGGAACCTGAAGGACAACTGAGCTGTCAGCTATCAGCTATCAGCAGCTACAATGCGTATTTTGCTGACGGCTGACGGCTGACGGCTGACGGCTGACGGCTGACGGCTGACGGCTCCCTCAGAACACCTTCGGCGCCAGCGCCTTCAGCTTCTCCAGGCTCGATTTCTCCACGTCGGCGTGCAGGCTGCCGCCGTGGGAGTCCATGGTGACGAAGCAGGGGAAGTCCTCCACCTCGAAGTGCCACATGGCCTCGGGGACCCCGAACTCCTCGAGGTAGTGCACGCCCGGGACGTCCTTGACGCAGCGGGCCGCGTACTGGGCCGCGCCGCCGACGGCGGAGAGGTAGACGCCGCCGTGTTCGGCCAGGCCCGCCAGGGTCCTGGCGCCCATGCCGCCCTTGCCGATGGCGGCGCGCAGGCCGAGCTTCTTCATGATGTCGGCCTGGTAGGGTTCCTCGCGGATGGAGGTGGTGGGGCCGGCCGCCATGACCTTCCAGCCGCCGTCGCGCTGGATCATGACCGGGCCGCAGTGGTAGATGACGCCGCCTTCGGTGTCCACCGGGCAGTCGTGGGTCATGTGGTGGTGGTGGAAGGTGTCGCGGCCGGTGTGGATGAGGCCGGAGAGCAGCACCACGTCGCCCACCTTGAGCGCCCGCACGTCCTCCTCGCGCAGGGGGGTGCGCAGGCGGATGACGCCGCCGGAGCCGCCGATGCCGCCCTCCTCGCCCGGCTTGACCAGGCTCTCGGGGGCGCCGGGGACGGAGTAGTCCCAGGAGCGCAGCGCGAAGGTGGCGGGGTCGAGGTGGATGGCCTGGCGCCGGAAGGCCCAGCAGCCGTAGGCCACGGAGACGAAGAAGCAGGCGGGCAGGCGGTTGCGCTTGCCGACCTTGCAGGCCATCACCGTGACCTCGCCGCCGAAGCCCAGGGTGCCGACGCCCAGCGTGTTGCCAGCTTCGAGGATGTAGTCCTCGATCTTGGCCAGCTCGGGATCGGGGTTGACGTCGTCGAGCGGGCGCAGGAACTGCTCCTTGGCCAGCTCCAGGGAGCCGGCGCGGTCGCCGCCGATGGCCACCCCCAGGAAGCCGGGGGAGCAGCCCTTGCCCTGCGCCGCGTACAGCGCGTGCAGCACGCACTTGCGCACGCCGTCGAGATCACGCCCGGCGCGGCCGAGGCCCTCCAGGGTGGTGGGCAGGGAGTACTGGGCGGACATGTTCTCGCTGCCGCCGCCCTTGAGGATCAGGCTGACGTGCACCTCGGGCTCGCGCCAGGCCTTGAACTTGATGACCGGGTAGAGCGTGCCCTCGTTGCCCTGGTTGGCGCCGGTGACCGAGTCCATGGAGTTGGGGCGCAGGATGCCGTCCGCCGTGGCGCGGCGCAGGGCCAGCTTGATCTGCTCGGCGGCCTCGAGGGTGTCGAACCCGACGGGGTGGTGCACCGTGAAGGCGGGCATGCCCGTGTCCTGGCAGATGGGCGCGGTGTCGCTGCGGGCCATGTCCACGTTGACGGCGATGGCGGCGTTGGCGATGGCGCCGCGCGTGCCGGCGCTCTCGCGGGCGCGACCGGCCGCGATGGCGCGCATGGCGTCGGGCGACAGCCGGGTGGAGGTGCGCACGATGAGCTCGTACATCCGATCCTGGAAGGCCTGCATGTTCTCTCCTGGCGCCGCGCTCCGACGGAAGGCGGCGCGTTGGTTCGGGGAAGGCTGGGTCTATTCGCCGCAGGCGTCGTTCATGGCGCCGGGTGTGCCGAGATCCCCGGCGCCGTAGGCCGACACCGCGGAGCACCAGGAGGACCCGTCGTCGTTCGATCCTGCGTCGAGGTGGGCGGGATCGAGGGCCATGGCGGCCCCCGCGAGGGCCGGAAACGTAACTCCGTCGTCCCAGCTGACCGCCTCCAACTCCACTCCACCATGCGCCAGGACAAGTGCGTCTGCCCCCTGCCCGAGCGAAAATGTACCAAAATCGTAGCCATACGCGATCTCGAGCCCACCGTTGCCGCTCGGGTCGGGGTCTGGCCCGAGGACCACGAAGTCACCCGCCCCCACCAGCACCGAGTCCACCACGGTGAAGCCCTCCCAGCCCTCGTCACGGACCTGCAACCCGCGCAGATCCACGGCCGCGTCCGCCGCGTTGTAGAGCTCGAACCACTCGCCGTGATCGTCCAGGACCGCCTCCGGATCGCGCATGACCTCGTCGATCACCAGATCCCCGGGCTGGACCGCGGCCACGCAGCGCGCCTCCCCGCAGTCGTCGAGGCGGGCGTCGTAGCCCACCAGGTCGGCCTCCGAGCGGGGCTCCAGCAGGAAGGAGCGGCCGTCGAACCACAGCACGCCCACGAGCCGCTCCAGGCTCGCCCCGGTCAGGGCCGTGCTCGGGAAATAGAGCGCGCCCACCGGCAGCCCGCCGCCCACCTCCCAGCGGCCATCGCCGCCCGCGCTGACCTCGACCTCGTCCAGCGCCACCAGCACACCCTCCCAGGGCTCGACGGACATCGGATCCAGCAGGGCATCGACGGTCAGCACGGCCGGCTGTGGCGCGGCGCCGAAGCCGGTCACCTCCACACCTCCCCGGGAGGTCACCGCGACGGTGGTCAGGCTGCCGTCGCCGGGCGCGCCGTCCACCCCCGCCACCTCCCGGACCTCGCCGCGCACCCTGACCAGCGCTCCCTCCACCAGCGCGTCGTCGGCGTGGTCGTCCCAGGCCACCCAGACGCCCGAGGCGGCCGTGGCCGTGCCCTCGGTGCCGAGGTGGAAGCCCTCGTCGAGCAGGCCCCCGACCACGACGCCCTGGACCGCCACCCAGGCACCGGCTGGGATGTCGCCCCCCTGGATGGCGTCGATCGCGGCCTCCGTGAACAGGTTGGTGTCGGAGTCGGTGTCAGTGTCGCTGTCCGCGTCCGCGTCGCTGTCCGCGTCTCCCCCGCTGTCGTCCGGGCGGGGGGGGCCCGAGTCCTGGTGTGGCGACTCGAAACACCCCGCGAGTGAGGAAAAAAGCGCAAGCAGGGGTCCGATGGGCGGGCTGCGGGTCATGACTGGGGCGCTCCTGTCTGGTACCCTTTCTTCGCCCATTGAGGGCGACGATGCCACCCTGGCCTGCGGCGCGCGGTTGACGCGCGCACCGCGTTGGGGGTAGGCATCCTGCGCATCATGCCATGACTCTTTCGCCGTCGGAGTTCGAATGTCGCGCGCGCTCGCACTGTTCACGCTCCTCCTCGCCGCCTGCCCCGACCCGACCAACGCCCCACCGGCCGCACAGCTCTCCCCGGGCGACGCGGTCAGCGGCGCGGGCGGCACCGACGCGAGCGGTCAGCCGATCACGGGTGCGCCGGGCCCCGCCACCACCACCGACGCGAAGGTCGAACCTGGCGAGGGCGTCGTCATCTCGGGCGCGGTCGCCTACGACGGCACCAAGACCGGGCGCATCCGCCTCGACGTGCTCGCGGTCCAGGCGAGCGGCCCGCCCATGCTGGCCAAGACCCTGGAGCTGCCCGCCTTCGGGGACTGGAGCGTCGAGCTGCCCAAGGAGTTCGGTGCCGTGCGCGTCGTCGGGTTCCTCGACCAGACCGGGGACGGCCCCACCCCCGACGACCCGGCCGCGGCCGTCCTGGAGCCGCTGCAGATCGGCACGGAGCCCATCGAGGGCGTCACCCTCACCCTCACCGACGATCCGGACCTCGGCCTCCTGACCCCCAACAGCCCGCCCCCGGATGCCGACCCGAACAAGGGCAACAGCGGAGATGGAGACGGCATCGCCAGGCCCATCGAGGGCGGCCCCGGCTCCCCCCGCGGTCCCGCGGGTGAGGTCCCTCCGGGCCAGCCCGCGGACGCCCCCCCCCCAGTCGAGCCCGCCCCCGACGCCCCGGCCGAAGGCGACCCCTCGTGACCCCGGCCCCGGGGGCAGCTCCGGAGCTCTCCGTCGTCATCCCGGTCTACAACGAGCGGGAGGATCTCGCGCGCCTGCACGCCGGGATCGCGGAGGCCCTCGCGGGGCGCTCCTTCGAGGTCATCTACGTGGACGACGGCAGCATGGACGGCACCTCGGCCCTGCTCGACGGCCTGGCCGCCGCCGATCCGCGGGCGCGGGTCATCCACTTCGTGCGCAACTACGGGCAGACCGCGGCGCTGACCGCCGGGTTCCGCCACGCGCAGGCGCCCATCCTGGTCACCCTGGACGCCGACTACCAGAACGATCCCGCCGACATCCCCATGATGCTGGAGCACCTGGAGACCAGCGATGTGGTCTGCGGGTGGCGCAAGCAGCGCCAGGACGCCACCTTCACCAGGCTGATCCCCAGCAGGGTGGCCAACTGGCTCATCTCCCGGCTCTCCAAGGTCCACCTGCACGACTACGGCTGCACGCTCAGGGTGTACCGCCGCGAGTTCATCGCCGACATCCCGCTGTATGGCGAGATGCACCGCTTCATCCCCATCTACGTGACCTGGGCCGGCGCGCGCCTCACCGAGGTGCCGGTGCGGCACCACCCGCGGGTCCACGGCAGCACCAAGTACGGCCTCGAGCGGGTCTTCAAGGTCCTGCTGGATCTCACCACCGTCAAGTTCCTGCGCGACTTCTACGTCACCCCCATCTACTTCTTCGGCTGGGTCGGCTTCATGCTGGTCTTCGCGGGGATGCTCTCGGGCGCCGTGGCCATCCCCTGCTGGTACCTGCTGGATCAGCCCCTCATCGCGGCCTGCCTGACCATCGTCGCGCCCATGCTCTCCATCTTCGGCGTGGTGGAGATCACCCTCGGCATCATCGCCGAGGTGCTCATCCGCATGCACTACGAGATCCAGCGCAAGACGCCCTACAAGATCCGCGCGACGCGCAACCTCGACCCCGCCGAGTAGCGGCCCATGTGCGGCATCGCGGGGATCTTCCGCTTCTGTGGTCCGCCCGACCTGGGGCCGCTGGACGCCATGCGCGATGCCCAGGCCCACCGCGGCCCGGACGAGGCCCGCTCCGAGCGCTTCCCCGAGGGCGGCCTCGCCACCGTGCGCCTGGCCATCGTGGACCCAGCGCACGGCCAGCAGCCGCGCTGCGATCCCAGCGGCCGTTTCTGGGTCGCCATGAACGGCGAGGTCTACAACCACGCGGAGCTGAGGGCCGCGGCCGTGGCCCGCGGGCGCCTGGTCCGGACCACCAGCGACACCGAGGTGCTGGCCCTGCTCGTGGCCGAGCTGGGGGTGCGCGGCGCCCTCGCCGAGCTGGAGGGCATGTTCGGGCTGGCCGTCTACGACCGGCAGGAGCGCCGCCTGACCATCGCGCGGGACCGCATGGGGGAGAAGCCCCTGCACTGCGCGACCCTGGCGGACGGAACGTTTGTGTTTGCAAGTGAAATCAAAGGGTTGCTGAGCCATTCCGAGATTTCGCGAGAGGTTGATCCGGCCGCGCTCGGGGCCTACCTGCTGTTCGAGTACGTGCCCACACCCCGCACCATCTATCGCGGCATCTCGCGGGTCGAGCCCGGCAGCCTGGTGGAGGTGGACGCCACCGGCGTGCGGCGCGAGCGCTTCTGGCACCTGCCGCGCCCGCGGGCCGGCGCCGAGGGCGACACCGAGGCCTGGGGGGAGCGCCTCGCCGGGGCCTTCAGGGCCTCCATCGCCACCCGGCGCGTGGCGGACGTGCCGGTGGGGATCGTGCTCTCGGGTGGGCTCGACTCCGCCGCCGTGCTGGCCCTGGCCGGCACCCACCGTGCGGACCCGGCCCACACCTTCACCGTGACCATGCCGGAGGACCCGAGCTTCGACGAGTCCACCCCGGCGGCGGCCGTGGCGCGCCGCTACCGCGCGATCCACCACGAGATCCCGCTGCGGTCCGGCCAGCTCCCGGGGCTGCTCGACGCCCTCGGCGCCCACCTGGACGAGCCGCTGGGTGACGGCAGCCTGCCGGCGACCTGGGCCCTGTACCGCGCGGTGCACGCCGCGGGCTTCAAGGCCGTGCTCTCCGGCGATGGCGGCGACGAGCTGCTCGGCGGCTACCCCACCTACCTGGCGCACCGCTGGGCCAGCGCCGCCGCCCCCGCCGGTCCCCTCCTCCAGCGCGCGCTGGCGCACTGGCCCGTCTCCTACGCCAACGTCTCGCGCGACTACATGGCGCGCCGCTTCGCCGCCGGCCTCGGCCAGCCCACCGCCCGCCGCAACCAGATCTGGCTGGGGGCCTTCCTGCCGGAGGAGCTGCCCCCCGCGCTGCGCGCGGATCCCTGGCGCGAGGTGGACGTCCACGGCGCGGCATTCGCCGGCGATGATCCGCGCTGTACGGCCATGGCCCTGGACCAGCGCCTCTACCTGGGCGACGGCGTGCTGGTGAAGGTGGACCGCGCCTCCATGGCCTCCAGCGTCGAGGTCCGCACTCCCTTTCTGGACCACCACCTGGTCTCCCTGGCCGCGGACTGCCCCGTGGAGCACAAGCTCGGCCTGCGCACCACCAAGAAGGCCTGGCGCCAGGCCGTGCGCCACCTTCTCCCCGTCGACCTGCTGGACAGGCCGAAGAAGGGCTTCGGCACCCCGCTCGGCCCCTGGCTGCGTGGGCCTTGCACCCACCTGCTGGACGATCTCCCCGAGCGCGTGGAGGCCTGGATGCCGCCCGAGCAGGTGCGCAGGCTCATCGCCGAGCACCGCGCGGGGCGGGCGGATCACCGGCGCCGGTTATGGACCCTGCTGGTGCTGGGGAGATGGCTGCACGGGACGTGGGGACCGCGATGGCCTACTCCCCCTGCTGCCCCACGAAGTACGCCCGCGCGTTCGCGAAGGCCGCCAGCGGGGTGCCCTCCCTCAGATCCACCCAGATGAGGTAGTCGGAGGCATCCGTCAGGATGTGGGCGGCCAGCAGCTTGCCGGCCGGGACCAGCTCGAGCGCATCGAGCACGGCCGCGGCGGCCACCACCTGGTCGAGCTGGCCCTCGGCGCCGAAGCGGGCGCGGTGGGCGCGCCAGAGGGCCTTGAGGATCTCGCGGTCGTCCATCAGGAGGCAGTTGCTGACCGTGAAGGGGCCGAGGCCGCGCAGCTTGCGCTCCAGCAGGCGCTGCATCTTCTGGACGACCACCGGGCGGGAGGGTGGCGGGGCGGCGCTCTGCCGCGCTTCGGCCTGGCGGCGCTTCTCCTCGGCGCGCTGCTCGTCGGAGCGCGCGTCCTGCTCGGCCTGCTGGATCAGCTCCTGGGCGGAGCGGGGCCGCACGGCGCGCTGGGAGAGGGCCTCGACGCGGCTCATGGGGCGCCGGGGCGCAGGGGGTGG
>JBDRKM010000461.1:0-11681 GCA_043814015.1 Pseudomonadota bacterium | reverse complement strand
GCCGGCAGATAGAGCCCCAGCAGCGCCAGCAGGGCCGGGCAACCCCGCATCCAGGGTCCGATCTCCGCCGCGACGCTCTCGCCGTGCAGCAGCTCGTCCGGGTTCTGGGGCAGGTAGCCGATGCCCCGCGGCGGGCGCACCCGCCGCAGGCGCCGGCCGAGGTGCCGCAAGCCCCGCCCAGGCCGCGTGGCCAGCGCTGGCATCGCCCCGCCGTGCCAGCCGGCGATGGCGACGGACCCCGCCGTGATGGGCTCGAATCCGACGATGGCCCGCAGCAGTGTGGTCTTGCCGTGCCCGTTGGCGCCGCAGAGGCCGACGCGCTCGCCGGGACGCAGGGTGAGGTCCAGGGGCCCGACCCCTGCCCGGCCCCCGGGGCAGGCCTCCAGGCCGCCCACCTCCAACACCGGGGCGCAGTCCAGGACCACCGGACCCGCGGTGCAGGCCGCGGCCGCGGGGGCCGACGCCGGCGCCAGCGCGAGCCCGTGGCGCGTGAGGGGCAGCCCGGCGAAGACCCCGGGACGATGCTCGGCCGCCAGCACCACGCCACCGGCCGCCAGGAAGGGGGCGAGCCGAGCCCGCATCCAGGCCAGGCCGGCGCCGTCCAGGCTGCCCGAGGGCTCGTCCAGCAGCAGCAGGCGCGGCGCGCGTGCCAGGGCCAGAAAGAGAGCCAGGCGCCAGGCCTCGCCGCGGCTGAGATCGCGGGGGTCCTGCCCGGACGCCAGGCCGTCCGGGGGCTGCGGGGCCCCGGCGATGCGCACCTCCTCGCCCACATTCGCGCACAGGAAGCCCTCGCGCGGATCCTGGGGCACCCACGCCACCCCCCGGGGGCAGGGCCCCTGGGGGCTCCAGCCCGCCGATCCCCAGATGATCCGGCCGGAGGTCAGCCCGCGGTGATCCAGCCCGGCCACGGCGGCGAGCAGGGTGCTCTTGCCGCTCCCCGGGGGCCCCTCCAGCACCAGCATCCGGCCCGGCGGCAGCCGCAGCTGGACGGCTCCGGCCGCCCCCACGTGGAGCTCCAGGGCGATCTCCAGCGCGAGCTCGATCAGGGGGTCGTCGCGGTCCACCAGTGGCCTCCGACCTGCAACGACAGGCTGCGCCCGGGCTGGGGGTCCAGGGCGCGCTCCTCGTACAGCGTGTCCAGGGTGTTGGCCACCCGCAGCCGTGCCCACCAGCCGCGCGGAAGCTCCACTCCCAGCTGTGCCCCCGTCACCAGGTACGGGGCGAGCTCCACGGCGCCGCTGGTGCGCGCTCCGAGCCAGGCGGCGTCCGCGTCCAGCGTGAGGCGCCAGGGGCCCTGGACCCGCGCCGCGCCCACCAGTCGGTGCTCCGGGACGTGGTCCAGGGTGCCCTCCAGCACCCTGGTCCAGGTGTGCGCCAGGCGCAGGCGCAGCACCGATCCTGGCCTCAGGAAGACGGCGCTCTCCAGGCCGGCGTAGCGGGCGTCGGGGTTGTTGGTGAAGGGGTCGCTGTCCCCGGGGGCGTTGATCTCGCCGTGGGACCACACCTGCCAGCCCGTCAGGTCCCAGGCCACCACCTGGCCCGGCGCGCCCTCGAACCCGAGCTCGACCTGCTCCAGCACCTCCGGCAGCAGGTCCGGGCGGCCGCGGGTGGTGTCGTAGCGCTCCCGCAACGTGGGCGCGCGCGCGTCGCGACCCCCGCTGGCCCGCAGCGCCAGCCCCGGTCCGAACCGCCAGCGCTGCTCGGCGCGCCCGCAGGCCAGCACGGCGCTGCCGCCACCTGGACCGCAGGCGCGCACCCAGAGATCCGTCGTGCTGCCGCGCCAGGGGCCGAGCCTCACCCCCGCTCCGGCGCTCCACGTTCCTTCCCCGGCCTGCTGGCTGTGGGCGTTCTGGGTGTCCTGCTCATGGACCTGGGCCCCGGCGAGCCGGGCCGCGGCGCCGGCCCCCAGGCGCAGCCCAGGCCTGGGCGAGGCGTGGACGGAGGTCGCGCCGCCCAGCTCCCCGGCGCGCACCGACTCGGACCAGGTCCAGGTGGCGGTGTCGGCGTCGGTGTACCGCGCCGTGTCCTGGCGCAACCCGGCCCCATACAGCGACGCGGCCACGCTCAGGTCCTGGCGGGGGGTGGCGACCCAACGCAGCCCGAGCTGCTCCCGGTGCAGCGGCGCCACCCGCTGGAAGCGCGGCGCCATGGAGGCGTCGGGGGGTACGCCGTGGCGGCTCAGCAGGCCGTGGTACCCCAGGTTCAGGCTGGAGCGCGCGCCGCGGCGCACGAAGCCGCCGAGCAGGGCCACCCCGTCCTCGTCGGAGAGATCGCGATGCCCGCCGTCCTCGGCGTTCATGGGGACGAAATCCCGCGGCAGGGTGGTGAAGGCCCGGTGCGTCGCCTGCAGCGCCGCGAGCGCCGCGCCGCCGCCGAGATCGCCCGCGCTCGTGGCGCGCAGGGCCGCAGACCAGCCGCTGCCGCCCTCCAGCCGCAGGTCGCCGCCGTGGGCGACCTCCGGGTCGCGCAGGCGGACCTCCACCACACCGCCGGGGCAGCCGGGCAGGGCGGTCTCGCCCGGCGGGCCGGGGACCACCCGCAGGCTCTCCACCGCCGCCACGGGAACGCGGGCCAGGTCGAAAGAGCCCCCCCAGGGCTCGGACACGGGCACACCGTCCAGCAGCACGCAGGCGCTGCGCTGGCGGCTGGCGCGCAGATCCAGGCGCGCGGCGCCCTGCCCGGCCATGCGCGTGAGCGCGCCGGCCACCTGATCGAGGGCCTCCGCCAGGGTCTCGACCCCGGCCATGTCCAGCTCCTCGGCGGTCACCACGTGGGCCGCGGTGGCCGGCGAGGTGCTGCCCTCGACCACCAGCTCCTCGTCACTCTCGGCGGCGCGCGCGCACCAGGGCGCCAGGAGCGCGAACGCCCCCAGCAGATGGAAGCCGCGTCCCTGGCGGCGCGGCGCGGGCCGAGAACGGGGCGTCGGCTACTCGCAGTCGCCGGGGCCGGTCTTGCAGACGTTCTGGCTGTTGCACTTGGGATCCGAGCCGTCGAGCTGGGTCGGGCACTCCTCGTCGCCCTTGCAGGCCGAGGTGCAGTGGGGCCCGTCCGCGCCGAACTCGTGGCAGATGCCGGACTCACACTGCTCGTTGGTCTCGCACACGCAGCCCCAGCCGAGCAGATCCACGTCGGTGTCCGCGTCGGTGTCCGCGTCGGTGTCGGCGTCGGCGTCGGCGTCGGCGTCGGTGTCGGCGTCGGCGTCCGCGTCGGTGTCCGTGTCGGTGTCCGTGTCGGTGTCCGCGTCGGTGTCGGCGCTGTCGGCGGGCTCGGTGGTGTCGTCCTTGTCGTCGCAGCCGGCCGCCCAGGCCAGGGTCAGGCCGACGGTCAGCAGGGTGATGGACAGGCTCGGGATCAGGGCGCGTGCGCGCATGGGGGTCTCCTCAGGCTCGGGGTTGTCTCGGTCTCACAGGATGTCGTCCTCGCTCCGGGGCCAGACCTCGAAGGAGGAGCCGTCTGGATCGCTCTCGGGGGGGTTGGTGGTGTCCTCGCGCAGCAGCCCGATCAGGCTGAAGGCCGCCGTGCCCGGGTCGTCGCCGTAGCCACCGGTGCGCTCACCGTTGCCCAGGCGGACCTTGAGGGGCCCGGCGCCGTCGGCGTCCTGCACGTCCACCACGGTGGAGGAGTCCAGCGAGGTGACCCAGGTGTCGGCGAACTGCGCCACCTTGTGGACATCGTCCAGGCGCACCAGCAGGCCCTCCCAGGTGTCGCCACCGGCCAGGATGTCGGGCAGGGAGAGGCCCAGGGGCTCGGGCAGGGGGTTGCCGGCAGACAGGCGCACCACCCGCGTGGAGTCCTCGATCCGGACGCGGGTCAGGCCGTCCTCCACCGCGGAATCCTCGTTGGAGGCCAGATCTTGTTGGGTGACCAGGCCCGTGATGAGCAGCTCGTCGCCCTCCAGGAGGTCGCCGATGGCGCCGACGATCTCGGCGGCGACGACCTCGTCGGCGTCCACCGCGCAGCCGGCGCCGTCCGCCTGGAGGTGGATGCGCAGCTTGCGCCCGCCCAGCACGCCGGAGGCCGCGGTGGCGATGCCACGGGTGGTGACCACCTGGCCGGCCAGGACGGCGTGCCCCTCGGCGTCCTCCTCCGCGATCTGGGCAATGGTCACCTCGCCGGAGGGGGCCCCGGTGTCGGCGGAGGTGTCATGAGGCGCGGGACAGCCGGTGAGCAGCAGCGCGAGTGCAAGGATTCTTGACATGGGGGCTCCGCGATTCGCAGGGCCACGCATATCGGTTCGCCGCCTCCCAGTCCAGGGCAGGGCTCAATCGTCGCGGCGGACGAAGTCCAGGATGCCGTCCCCGGCGGGCCGGGCGAAGATGACGGGCGCGCCCCCGCGCAGGGATGGGCGCAGCTTCTTGGGGACCCTGAGCGGCGCCGGCGCCAGCGCGTGCCCGCTGTCGGCATGCAGCAGGCCATGGATGCCGAGGTCGAGGAGGATCTCCGGCGAGATGAGCCCACCCAGGTCGAGGGGCCGCGCGCCGAGCTGCAGGTAGGCGCCCGGCTCCCCGGCGGCCATGGTGCCGGCCCCGGCCAACGCCCCGATGATGCCCTGGGAGGTCCCGCCCAGGCCCCGCAGGTAGACGCCTGCGCCGCGCGCGAGGGCCTCGGCCTCAGCCATGGTGAGCACCTCCTCGCGGCTGCGGCGGCCGAAGTCCTGCACCTCGGGCGGGACCTCGAGGGCCACGCAGAGCCCCGGATCCGAGCCCTCGATGAAGTCAGCGAGCATCATGGCCTCGAGCTCGGCGATCAGGGCGTCCAGGTCGAGGCCCGGCGGGCGCTCCAGCAGGATGCAGCAGGAGTTGTTGCGGTGGGTGTAGGGGATGTCGGGGTGCTGCAGGTGGGGGTGCTTGGTGACCGACAGGCAGCGGTAGCGGGGGGCCAGCGCCCGCACCATGGCCAGGGCCAGCTTGTTGGTGCCGCGGGTGCCGGGCATGTCGGTGTCGTCGAGACAGACCGTGATGGGTGGGGATTGCGCGTCCATGCGGACCTCGTGGAGCGGGCGGCCCCCGATAACCGGCGCCCCGATCCGAGTCGCTCGCCCTTGCCAATCGCGCTGGATCGCGAAAGATTGCCGCCCCCCGTCTTCGTGGAAGGCCGCGCCATGCAGGTCACCGTCCCAGAAGCCCTCGCGGCCGTGCTCTCCGGGGCCACGCCCCTCCCGGCCGAGGATCTGCCGCTGGACGCCGCCCTCGGGGCCGTGCTCGCCCGCGATGTCGTCTCCGGCGAGGACGTGCCGCCCTTCACCAACAGCGCCATGGACGGCTTCGCCCTGCGCGCCGCCGATCTGGCGGGGGCCAGCGCAGCGCAGCCCGCCGTGCTGCAGGTGGTGGACGAGGTCGCGGCCGGCACCGTGGGCCGCGTGCCCGTGGGGCCGGGCCTGGCCGTGCGCATCATGACCGGCGCGCCCATCCCCCCCGGCGCCGACACGGTGGTGCCCTTCGAGCGCACCGTGGAGGCCGGCCAGGGCCAGGTCGGCGTGCCCGTCGCGCTGAAGCGGGGCGCCAACGTGCGCGCGGCGGGCGAGGACGTGCGCGCGGGCAGCACCGTGCTGGCGGCCGGCGCGGTCCTGAGCCCCGCCACCCTCGGCGTGCTGGCCTCGGTGGGCGTGGCGCGCGTGCCCGTCCATCGTCGCCCCGTGGTGGCCGTGGTGACCACCGGCGACGAGCTGGTGGACGCGGCCGAGCGCCCCGGCCCCGGCCAGATCCGGGACTCCAACCTGCCCGGGGTCATGGCCGCGGTGCGCGCCGCAGGCGGCGTGCCCCTCGCCTTCCCCCGCACCCCGGATCGCCGGGAGGCCGTGGCCGAGGTGCTGGCCCGGGCGCTGGCCGCGGCCGACCTCGTGGTCTCCTCCGGCGGCGTGTCCGCGGGCGATCACGACCACGTCAACGAGGTGCTCACCGCGCTGGGCGGCCGGCCCCGCTTCCTCACGGTGCGGCAGCGCCCGGGGCACCCGCTGGCCTTCTGGGAGATTGGTGGGAAGCCCTTCTTCGGCCTGCCCGGCAACCCCGTGTCCACCCTGCTGTGCTTCGAGGTCTACGTCCGCCCGCGCCTGCGCCGCATGCTGGGCCACCGCCACCTCTGGCGCCCCGAGCAGCCCGCCGTCCTGCCCGAGGGCTTCCGCAAGTCCCGCGACGATGCCCGCATGCACTTCGTCCGCGTGGCCCTGGCCGTGGGTCCCTCCGGGCTGGAGGCCCGGGTGGCCGGCTCCCAGGGCTCCGGCGTCCTCACCACCCTGCTGCGCACCGGCGGCCTGGCGCTGGTGGGGCCCGAGACCGCGGCGCTGCCACCCGGCGCGACGGTCACCGTGCAGCGTCTCGACCTGCCCGAGGACCACTAGGTGCTCGTCGATCCCTCCGGCCGCACCCTGGACTACCTGCGCGTGTCGGTGACGGACCGCTGCGATCTGCGCTGCCGCTTCTGCATGCCGGCCGAAGGGGTGGCGCTCCGGTCCCACGAGCAGATCCTGCGTCATGAGGAGATCGCCGCGGTGGTCGAGGTCGCGGTGGAGGAGGGCGTGCGCTCGGTGCGGCTCACCGGGGGTGAGCCCCTGACCCGCCGCGGCATCCTCTCCCTGGTGGCGCAGCTCGCCGCCATCCCGGGCCTGGACGACCTCGCCATGACCACCAACGGGCGGCGCCTGGGCGCCATGGCGGCGGAGCTGAAGGCCGCCGGGCTCAGGCGCGTGAACGTGGGCCTGCCCAGCCTGGACCCGACTCACTACCGGGAGATCACCCGCCGCGAGGGAGATCCCGCGGCGTTGGTGGCCGGGCTCGAGGCCGCCCTGGCCTGCGGGCTCACCCCCGTCAAGCTCAACGTGCCCGTGCTCCGCGGGCTGACGGACCACCTGGACCCCATGGTGGAGCTGGCCCGGCGCCTCCCCGTGGAGATCCGCTTCATCGAGTACATGCCCCTGGGCGACGCCCCCAGCGACGCGCACCACATGCGCCCCGCCGAGCTGCGGGCGCAGATCGCCGCCGCCGTGGAGCGGGTGACGGGCGCGCGCGTCTTCGGCGAGGTCGGGGGCGTCGCGGTGGGCCGAGGCCCGGCCCGCGACCGCATGGCCGTCCCCGGAGGCCTGGGCCACCTCGCCATCATCGCCGGGGCCACGGGTCACATCTGCGCGAGCTGCAACCGCCTGCGCCTCACGGCGGACGGGCGGCTGCGCCTCTGCCTCTTCTCCGACACCGAGCTGGATCTCACCCCCGCCCTGCGCCCCCGGGTGGACCGCGAGGGCCTGCGCGCCCTGCTGCACCAGGCCGCGGCGTCCAAGCCCTTCCAGCGCGTCCCCTTGACCCCGGATCACCGCCTGATGGCCCAGATCGGCGGCTGACCCCCCCCTCGCGAGGTCCCCATGAACCACCGCCTCACCCACCTCGACGCCACGGGCCAGGCCCGCATGGTGGACGTCAGCGCCAAGGACGAGTCCGTGCGCGAGGCCACCGCCCGCGTGCGGGTCCTGCTGGCCCCGGCCACCTTCGCCCTCGTGCAGGCCGGGACGTCGAAGAAAGGCGACGTGCTGCAGGTGGCCCGCATCGCCGGCATCCAGGCCGCAAAGCGCACGGCCGAGCTCATCCCCCTGTGCCACCCCCTGCCCCTGACCTGGGCCGGGGTGGACATCTCGCTGGACGAGCCCTCCCACGCCGTCGAGATCTCCGCCACCTGCCGCACGCGGGCCGCCACCGGCGTGGAGATGGAGGCCCTGACCGCCGCCTCCGTCGCCGCCCTGACGGTCTACGACATGTGCAAGGCGGTAGAGCGCGGGATCCGCATCACGGAGCTGCGCGTGGTGCACAAGGCCGGCGGGGCCAGCGGTGAGTACCGCGAGCCCATCGCCCGCGGCGAGCTGGTCTCCATCAACATCTCGACGGAGAAGGGGACGAAGAAGGTCCCGGTCCATGAGGCGCGCCTGCTCGTGGAGAGCGGCATCGAGGGCGACGCCCACGCCGGCCCCTGGCACCGCCAGATCAGCCTGCTGGCCGAGGAGAGCATCGCCCCCATGCGCGGCCGCGGGGTGGATCTCCCCCCGGGGGTATTCGCCGAGAACCTGACCGTCCGCGGCCTGCGCCTCACCACCCTGCCCATCGGCGCCCGCTTGCGGGTGGGAGAGGCCCTGCTGGAGGTCACCCAGATCGGCAAGGAGTGCCACCACGGCTGCGAGATCCGGCGCCTGGTGGGCGACTGCGTCATGCCGCGCGAGGGCATCTTCACCCGCGTGCTGGAGGGTGGCCTGCTGCGGGCGGGCGATCCCATCCAGGTACTGAGCCCCCCCGAGGAGCCCGAGAGGAGCGAGTCATGAAGGCGGCGATCCTGACGGTGAGCGACAGCACCGCCCGCGGCGAGCGGGAGGACCAGAGCGGCCCCCACATCGCGGCGCGCCTGCGCGACGGCGGCTGGGAGGTGGTGGAGACGGCCGTGGTCCCCGACGACCCGGACGCCATCGCCGCCTTCCTGGAGCGCGCGGCCGACCGGCTGGCCGTGGACGTGGTGCTCACCACCGGCGGCACCGGGTTTTCGCCGCGCGACCTCACCCCCGAGGCCACCGCCCGCGTGCTGGACCGCCTCGCCCCCGGCATCCCCGAAGCCCTGCGCGCCACGGGAATGCAGAAGACCCCCCGGGCCTGCCTCTCCCGCGGCATCGCCGGCCTGCGCGGCGCCACCCTGATCGTCAACCTCCCCGGCAGCCTCAAGGCGGTCCGCGAGGGCATGGACTTCCTGCTGCAGATCCTCCCCCACGCCGTGGAGATGAAGGCCGGCGGAGGGCATTAGGGCGGCGCCCCCGGGCCGGGCCCTCCCCCAGGTGGGATGGGGCCACGAGCGTCGGTTCGTGATAGGCTCTGAAGGATGTGGGAGTTGCGGATGCCCGTGCCCTTCCATCCCCAGACCGTGCGGCCGCGCAAGGATCTGCTCGTGCTCATCCTCGTGGGCGGGGCGGTCTCCATCGCGCTCTTCGGCGGGGCCTACGCCTGGCTCGGCCACTGGTCCGCGGCGGCGGTGGAGCTCGGCTTCCTCGTCACGGTGGCCTCCCTGCTGCTCTGGCTGCTCCGGGACCCCACCGCCCTCAGGCCCGTGATCATGGTGGCCGAGGTCGGTCTCTTCCTGACCACCACGGGCAACACCCTGGCCACGGGGGGGGTCGAGGGGTCGGGCGTGTTCGTGGCCTGGGGCCTGATCGGGCCCCTGTCGGCCATGGTCTTCCTGGGCCTGCGGCCTGCGCTGTGGATCTCCGGCCTGTGGATCGCGCAGATCCTGGTCTTCCTGCTGCTCCCCGCGGGCGTGCTCGGCGGGCGGCCTCTCCCCGACGCGCTCCAGCCGTGGTTCGCGGCGGCCAACGTGCTCGGCACGGCCTCCCTCTGCCTGCTCACCCTGGGGTGGTTCCTGCGGCGGATCGAGGAGGAGCGGGCCGTGTTCCAGGCCTCGGAGCGGCGCCTGCGGGACACGGAGCGGCTCGAGTCCCTGGCGGTGCTCGCCGGCGGCATCGCGCACGACTTCAACAACGTGCTCATGGCGCTCTTCGGCAACCTCCAGCTCGCCCGCGCCGAGACCGCGCCGGGCAGCGATCTGTCCATGCGCCTGGAGCAGGCCAGCGCGGCCCTCGATCGGGCCACCGCCCTCACCCGCCAGCTGCTCACCTTCGCCTCGGGCGGCGCGCCCACCCGCGCGCGAGCCTCCGTGGGCGACACCATCCAGGAGTCCGCCAGCTTCATCCTCGCGGGCCGCCCCATCCAGACGAGCTTCGAGATCGCCCAGGACCTCTGGCCGGTGGAGGCCGACCTCGACCAGATCAGCCGCCTCGTGCAGAACCTGGTCCTGAACGCCTCCCAGGCCATGCCCGGGGGCGGGCGGGTGTGGGTCCGCGCCCGGAACGCCCACCGCGACCACCCCCAGGCGCCCGGCGGCCCAGTGGGTGCCTGCGTGTGCATCGAGGTGAGCGACGACGGGCCCGGCGTCCCCGCGGCGCTGCGGGCCCACATCTTCGAGCCCTTCTTCTCCACCCGCCAGGGCAATTCTGGGCTCGGGCTCACCTCCTGCTTCGCCATCGCGCGCGACCACGGCGGGGCCATCGAGCTGGAGTCCACCGAGGGCGAGGGCGCCACCTTCCGCGTCTGGCTGCCCGCCCTCCCTGCGAGCGCGCAGGAGCCCGAGCAAGAGCTCACCCAGGAGCTGGCCTGCCCCGACGATCTGTCGGGCCTGCGGGTCCTGGTCATGGACGACGAGCCCACCGTGCTGGAGGTGCTCTGCGCCATGCTCGACTCGCTGGGCCACCAGCCTCGGGGCGCCGGCGAGGGCGGCGAGGCCCTGGCGGCCTGGGACGAGGCAGTACAGCACGGCGACCCCTACCACGTGGTGATCCTCGACCTCACCGTGCGCGGCGGCATGGGCGGCGTCGAGACGGTGCGGCGCCTGCGGGAGCGGGGCGTCCACGTGCCCATCATCGCCTCCTCCGGCTACGTCACCGACCGCGTCCTCGCCGACTACCGCCAGTTCGGCTTCGACGCCGTCCTGGCCAAGCCCTACAAGGTCACCGACCTGGCCATGGCCCTGGGCAACGCGGGGGCGGGGGTGGGGAGGGCGTAGCAGCCCCGGGGGGGGGACTGGCGCGACCCGCGCCTCCACAGGCCCGACAGCTCCGCGGATTTCTCGTTCCTGTCCCAGATCATGGCGCCGATTCCCCCCACGCAGAAGGAGCTTCCGGTGGGGATTCCAGCGGGCGGACCAGCGGCGGCAAAAACTCTGCACTCCGGTGGCGGAGAGCCGAGTACCGACCGCGTGGCGGCCCGTACTCGCCGCTCGGGTGGCGGAGAGCAGAGTACCGACCGCGTGGCGGCCCGTACTCGCCGCTCGGGTGGCGGAGAGCAGAGTACCGACCGCGTGGCGGCCCGTACTCGCCGCTCGGGTGGCGGAGAGCCGAGTACCGACCGCGTGGCGGATCGAGTCAGGGGGTGAGGGACCTACGCTCTGCGAGGCGCTTCGCACACCGGCGCCACGATCTGGGACAGGAGTCGATTTTTCTGCCTGCAGGGTGTGAGGGGACCCGCGAGCGTGGTTCTTCCCCAAGACGACGGAGCCCGACTCCCGGCCTCCCCACGTCTGGAGGGCAGCATGGACGCAGCTCAGCTCAAGGTCACCCTGAGGTGGAAGGAAGGATGTGACCTGGACCTCATGGTCTTCTACCGTCTTCACCAGCCGGGCACAGACAAGGACGGCGCCCCGCTCGGCGACGCACAGGCGCCCAGGGCCGGCTGGATCCTCTCCACCAACTACTCGGTCGGCATGGGCGGCATGCTGACGGAGCCCCCCTACATCGGCCTCACGGAGGACGCCGGCGGCACGAGACGCGGTGACTACCAGGAGGAGCTGCGCTTCTTCCGCCTGGATCTGCTGGAGGAGTTCCACGTCTACGTCGTGAACTACACTGCCGCGAGGCAGGAGACCTCCAGCTTCGCCCAGCACCGCTTCTCCGACGAGAACACCACCGTGGAGATCGTCACCACGGACGCCAGGCTGCTGGGGGGCGGCGACCGCAGGCTGAGATTCCCGCTGTATGCCTATCCGGTTGACTACAGTGAGCCCCGCGTTGTAGCCTCCATCCGTGCCCGCACCTCCGCGGGCGACTGGAGGTTGATGTGGTCGGAGTCGCGGAGCCCTGGACTCGGGGAGACAAGATCGCGCTCGCCACGCTC
>JBDRKM010000460.1:0-32524 GCA_043814015.1 Pseudomonadota bacterium | reverse complement strand
CTCGGTGACTTGAGTTCAGACGTGTGTCGTCCGTTCTCATCTCCCCCCCGCGGTGTCGCGTCCGGGGGCACCGAGGCGACACAGGTGGCCCGAGATGGTTCATCTCCCCCCCGCGGTGTCGCGTCCGGGGGTCCGGAAGCCGGCCGCGCCACGATCTGGGACAGGACCATTTTTTTCCCAGCAGCTGTGAGGCTCCATCAGGCGTCGGTTCTCCAGGGCGTCACCCCCACCGGAGAACACGCCATGACGTCCCTGCGCACCCTCATCGTCCTGCCCCTGCTCCTCTCGGCCTGCACCCTGGACCGCGTGGGCGGCGTCCTGCTGGCGGATACCGCCGGCGATCCCGACACCGGCTACCTGCCCGCCCCGGAGCACGTGGACCGCTTCCAGCTCACCAACCAGGACTGCGTGCCCGCCACGCTCGGCACGAGTGAGTACTTCTTCTGCACCAACCTGCTGGACTGGTCCGCGGCCGCCGCCGACTGCGCCGCCGCCGGCTTCCACCTGGTGAAGATCGACAACCCCCTCGAGAACAGCTTCCTCCTGAAGCAGTCCTACCTGATCACGGGCAGCCGCGCCGCCACCTGGTGGACGGGGGGCTCCGACCTCGGCCACGAGGGCACCTGGACGTGGACGGACGGCTCTCGCATCACCTACACCGCCTGGCATACCGCCACCGGCGAGCCCAACGGCCGCACCAGCGAGAACTGCCTGCAGCTCAACTCCCACGGCGGCTCGGGGCAGTGGAACGACTACGGGTGCAGCACCTTCGATCTGTACTACATCTGCGAGCTGTGATCAGCGCCGGCGCGCGGCGACCCCCACCAGCGCGAGCAGGCCGAGCACCAGCCCGAGGCCGGGCGCGCCGCGGGGGGTGCTGCTGCAGGCGCCCTTCCAGTCGTCCACCGCCTCGTCGCCGGGGCGCTCGGGGTCGTCGATCGCGGTGTCCCAAGGGATGTCGCTGTCGGCGTCGCTGTCGGCGTCGGCGTCGCTGTCGGCGTCGGCGTCGCTGTCCGCGTCGGAGTCCGTGTCGGAGTCGGCGTCGGAGTCCGTGTCGGCGTCGCCCTCGGCCGTGGTGGTGGTGGTGTAGGTGTGGACCCAGGAGAGGTAGGAGTCCACGCGGGTCATGGCGAGGGCGCCGTCCACGCAGGGCTGGCCGCCGTGGGGGGCGAAGCCGAAGGAGACCACCCCGGCCAGCTCGAAGGTGTTGCTGTCGATGATCTCCAGCCCGGCGCCGCCGGAGTCGCCCGAGCAGGCGTTCTGCCCGTCCTCCGGGTCGTAGGTGATGATGTAGGCCGTGTAGATCTCCCACACGGGGACGTCCGCCGTGCGCTTGATGTCGCCGTCGTTGGCGTTGTCGCGGGTGATGCCGAAGCCCACCAGGCGCATGTCGTCGCCCACCCAGCTCGAGGTGACGCGGTCCTCGTTGACCGGCATGGGCGTGACCGAGGTGATGCCCGAGCCCGACAGCTGCAGGAGGCCGATGTCGCCCGCCATGGTCTCCTGGTCCCAGGAGGGGTACTCGATGGCCTGGGTCACCAGGGCGTAGTCGTCCACCTGGCCGCGGGTCAGGTCGCGGCCGATGACGAAGTAGACGTCGTAGCGGCTGTAGTCCTCGTTGACGGCCTCCACGCAGTGGGCCGCGGTGATGACCCAGTTGCGGTTGACCAGGGTGCCCGAGCAGAACGAGCCGTACATGGTGGAGCCCTGGGCCAGCACGAGGGCGCCCACCGCCGGGTAGCTGCTGGTGGCGGAGCCGTTGACGATGGGCGGCGGCGGGGTGTCCGCCACGGCGGGGGCGGGCAGCAGCAGGGCGAGGGCAAAGGTGGGGAGCATGCTTCCTCCCGGAGGGCAGATGACGGCACAGTGTAGCCCCGGGACGGGGGGCTGCCTCCCCGATTGCGTCAAGCGGCTGTGCAGGAAGGGGTTACCCTGGAGGGGCGCCTGTCCCACCGTACCCGTGGAGGTGCCCGGATGCGCCCCCTGGTGCTCCTCTTCGTCGCGATCGCCGCCGGCGCCTGCGGGCTGCCCGGTGGCGACGGGGGCAAGGAGCCGGGCCTCCCCCTGGACGCCGACCGCGATGGCTGGGCCGCGGGTCTGGACTGCGACGACGGCGATCCCCGGGTGAACCCGAGCCGCGCCGAGGCCTGCAACGGGCTGGACGACGACTGCGATGGGCGCGTGGACGACGAGGACGACGCGCTGGATCTCGCCACCGCCGCCGCCTGGTGTGCGGATCTGGACGGGGACGGCTTCGGGGACCCCGAGGCTGTCACCCTGGCCTGCGCGGCGCCCCCGGGGAGCGTGGCCGACTGCACGGACTGCCTGGACACCAACCACAGCGTCTTCCCCGGCGCCATCCGCGACGACTGGGAGAACGGCTACGACGACGACTGCGACGGGTACGTGGATGAGGGCGCCGTCTACCTGGGCGACTTCGCGCTGTGGGGCTGGGGGGTCAACCTGACGGGCGGCTACGACGACACGGGGACCGCCGTCACCGGGGCGGGGGACCTGGACGGTGACGGCTACGACGACGTGCTCATCGGCGCCCCCGGGGACGGCGGGGGAGGCCATTACCGGGGCGCGGTCCGGGTGATGTACGGCCCCCTCCGGGCCGATCAGGGCCTCGGGGACATCGACGTGAGCCTCGGCGGTGCCGACGACTGGGACCAGGCCGGATCCGCCGTGGCGGGGGCGGGGGACGTAGACGGCGACGGCCTCGCCGACGTCCTGGTGGGGGTCCGGCGGAATGAGGACGGCGGCCCTGGCGCGGGCGCCGGCTACCTGCTGTACGGTCCGCCGGCGGGAGGCGAGCGCTCCCTGGCCGACGCCGACGCGGTGCTGCTGGGCGCGGAGGGCCACGGCCTCGGGGAGTGGGTCGCCGCCGGCGGGGACGTGGACGACGACGACCGCGATGACCTGCTGCTGGGCTGCCCAGGCTGCGACGAGGCGGGCGCGGTCTGGCTGCTGTACGGGCCGCTGCCGCCCGAGCCCGACCTGCCCGCCGACGGTGTCCGGCTCGTGGGCGCACGGGCCGGGGACAACGCCGCGATCCCGGGCGGCGCCGGGGATCTGGACGGCGACGGCCTCCATGATGTGCTGGTGGGCGCCCCGGGAAACGACGACGACGGCGAGGACAGCGGCACGGTCTACGTGCTGTGCGCGCTCCCCCCGGCCGGCAGCGAGCTCTCCCTGGCAGGCCCTGGGGTCGCGCTCACCGGCGAGGGCGCCGGCGATGCGGCCGGGAGCGCGCTGGCGGGCGCGGGAGATGTGGACGGCGACGGCCACGACGACGTGCTGATCGGCGCCCCAGCCTGCGACCTGGCGGGAGAGGACGCCGGAGCGGCCTACCTGCTGTACGGCCCCATCGAGGCCGACCGCTCCCTGTCCACGGCCGACGCCCGGCTCCTGGGCGACGGGGCCTACACCCTGGCCGGCTCCAGCGTCGCGGGCGCGGGCGATGTGGACAACGACGGCCACGATGACGTGTTGATCGGCGCCCCCTCCGCGCGGGACTGCCCCGCCCCGGGCGCGGTCTACCTGCAGTACGGCCCCTTCACCGGGGAGCTCGACCTCGCCGACGCGGACGTCCGGTTCGTGGGCGGGCGGGACGACCACGCCGGCACGAGCATCGCGGGCGCGGGCGACGCGGACGGCGATGGCCACGACGACGTGCTGATCGGGGCGCCGCTGGAGGGGGACGGGGAGCGCATGGGCGTGGTCCACCTGCTGCACTGGGGAGACATGATGTAGCGGTTTCCTTGATAGACGTTCCCCATGTCTACCCTCCGCCTCACCAGTGCCCAGGCCCTCGTGCGCTACCTGCTCGCCCAGCGGGTGGAGCGCGATGGGGATGTCCAACCCTTCTTCGCCGGGGTCTTCGGGATCTTCGGCCACGGCAACGTGGCCGGGCTCGGGCAGGCGCTCCAGGAATACCCGGCCCTGCGCTACGTGCCGGTGCGCAACGAGCAGGCCGGGGTCCACATGGCCGTGGCGTATGCGCGCATGAAGGACCGCCTGGGCTGCTGGGCCTGCACCTCCAGCGTGGGGCCCGGGGCCACCAACATGGTGACCGGCGCCGCCCTGGCCACCATCGACCGGCTGCCGGTGCTGCTGCTGCCGGGCGACGTGTTCGCGCGGCGCGATGTGGCGCCCGTGCTGCAGCAATTGGAGCGCGAGCACAGCCAGGACATCTCCGTCAACGACTGCTTCAAGCCGGTCAGCCGCTACTGGGATCGCATCAGCCGCCCGGAGCAGCTCATCTACGCCCTGCCCGAGGCCCTGCGGGTGCTCACCTCGCCCGCCGACTGCGGGGCGGTCACCCTGGCGCTGCCCCAGGACGTGCAGGCCGAGGCCTTCGACTTCCCGGCCGGGCTCTTCGCCGAGCGCATCTGGTGCGTGCCCCGCGCGCGGCCCGACGAGCGCGCCAGCAGCCGTGCGGCGCGGCGCATCATGCAGGCGGAGCGCCCGCTGATCGTGGCCGGCGGCGGGGTGACCTACAGCGGGGCCATGGGGGCGCTCAGAGCCTTCGCCGAAGCCACCGGCATCCCGGTGGCCGTCACCCAGGCCGGCAAGGGCACCCTGCCCGACGACCACCCCCTGTGCCTCGGGGCCATGGGCGCCACGGGTACGCTGGCTGCCAACCGCATCGCGCGCCAGGCCGACCTCGTGATCGGTGTCGGCACCCGCTACTCCGACTTCACCACCGCCTCCAAGACCGCCTTCCAGCACCCGCGCGTGCGCTTCGTCAACATCAACGTGTGCGCCTTCGACGCCTTGAAACAGGGCGCGGAGGTGCTCGTGGGCGACGCCCGCGCCACCCTGGAGGAGCTCTCCTTCCTGCTGGAGGGCCAGCGGGTGGAGCCCGCCTACGCCGCCGAGGTCGCCGCCGAGCGCGACGGCTGGCAGGCCATCCGGGAGGATCTGGTGCGGCCCACGGGCAGCAAGCCCCTGGCCCAGGCCGTGGTGCTCGGCGCGCTCAACGCCCACCTCGATCCCGCGGACGTGGTGATCAACGCGGCGGGCAGCGCGCCGGGCGATCTGCACAAGCTCTGGGTGGCCCGCGATCCCCACGCCTACCACGTGGAGTACGGCTACTCCTGCATGGCCTACGAGATCCCGGCCGGCATCGGGGTCAAGCTGGCCGCCCCCGAACGGAAGGTCTGGGTGATCGTGGGCGATGGATCCTACCTGATGATGTCCGGCGATCTGGCCACGGCGGTGCAGGAGGGGATCGACCTGAACGTGCTGCTCATGGACAACCACGGCTTCGCCAGCATCGGCGGGCTGTCCGAGGGCCTGGGCAGCGCGGGCTTCGGCACCGCGTTCCGGACCACCGAGGGGGCGGTCCTGCCGGTCCGCCTCGCGGCCCACGCCCAGGCCCTGGGCGCCACGGTGATGGAGCCCGACAGCCTGGCGGAGCTGCAGGACGCGTTCCGCACGGCCGAGCGCATGCCCGGGCCCGTGGTGGTGGTGGTGAGCTGCGACCGCGAGGCCCGGGTGCCCGGCTTCGAGTCCTGGTGGGACGTGCCTGTGGCCGAGGTGAGCACCATGCCCGCGGTGCAGCAGGCGCGGGCGGCCTACGAGCAGTCCCGGCGCGCCGAGCGCCACTTGCACGCCCTCGATCCCGAGGAGGACCCCACATGATCCGCGTCGGCAACGCCCCCTGCTCCTGGGGGGTGCTGGAGTTCGACCTGGAGGGTGGCGCCGCCGGTGCCACCCAGGTGCTCGGCGAGCTGGCCGCCGCCGGCTACGCCGGCACCGAGCTGGGTGACTGGGGCTTCATGCCCACGGAGCCGGAGGCCCTGCGGGCGCTGCTCGCCCGTCACGGCCTGGCAATGGTGGGCGCCTTCGTCCCCGTGGCCCTGGCGGACGAGGCGGCGCACGAGGCCGGGGTGGCGGCGGCGGTGCGGACGGCCAGGTTGCTGGCAGCGGTCGGCGCACCCTACCTCGTGCTGGCCGACGACAACGGCGAGGTGCCCGAGCGGGTGGCCTGCGCCGGCCGCATCCGGGCGGATCAGGGGCTCTCCGCGGCGCAGTGGGCGTTGTTCGCCCGCGGCGCCGAGCGGGTGGCGCTCGCCGTGCGGGAGGCCACGGGCCTGCGCACGGTCTTCCACCACCACGGCGGCGGCTGGGTGGAGACACCCACCGAGGTGGACGCCTTGCTCACCCGCACCAGCCCGGACCTGCTCGGGCTCTGCCTCGACACGGGCCACTGGGCGCTGGGCGGCGGCGACCCGCTGGAGGCCCTGGATCGTTGGGGCCCCCGCGTCTGGCACCTGCACGCCAAGGACTGCCATCCAGGGCTGCACGCCCAGGCGGCGCGCGAGGGCTGGGACTACTTCGAGGCCGTGCGTCGCGGGGTGTTCTGCGAGCTGGGCCAGGGCGGGGTGGACTTCGCGGCGTTCGCGCGCGCCATCGCGGATCGCGACGGCTGGCTGATCGTGGAGCAGGACGTGCTGCCCGGGATGGGGACCCCGTTCGAGAGCGCGCGGCGGAACCGGGAGTTCCTGCGGGGGCTAGGGCTGTAGGACAGAGGACAGAGGTGTCAGGCACCAAGACATGAGCTTTTCCCAAAAAACTCCTCCTGTCCCAGATCGTGGCGCGGCCCTCGGGCGTGGGGTCCAGACGGTGACGGTCTCCTCCCGGCCTGCGCCGGCCCGAGCGGAGGTGGGAGTCGGGCTGGTCGCCGCGGGCCGTCCCGACCTCACTGCGGCGAGAGTCCCCCAGAACTTACCAATTTGCGGGCAGATCCCCTCCGAACTGACCACCCGTCCGTCCAGCCTCGCGGTGACCCCTCGAAACTCGACGTTCGTCCGCTGGCGGTTACTACCCAGCGGCTGCCACCAAGGTGAAGTGGTCAGTTCGCCCTGGCTCTGATCGCAGACTGGTCAGTTCGGCACGGTTCTCCCCGCAGCGCCCCGCCCGCCTCGTCCTGCGCGACCCGAGGGGGTCCACGCCGCGAACACCCGGTCAGGACTGCGCGGATCTGCGCTCCCCGCATCCGTCCACGCAGAGCAGCGCGGGCGAGGCGCTGGGGCCTGACCCAGGTTTCGGCCAATCGGCGGGAAATCGGCCTTGAAGGCACGGTCATTTTTCAGGGCGCGACCAAGCGCCCTGCGCCGCCCATCAGGCGGCGAAGATGGGGGGGGGCGCGTGTCGAGCCCGATCAGGGGGGGAAGAATCTGTCGTCGGGGGGCGGAGCCCCCCGCATACAGAAAAGGGGCAAGGTCCTCGTTGAGGCCGTGGCCGAAACGTGGACCGTAGCCGGCGCTGGGGCCTACCTGCTGGGACGCCACGATCTGGGACAGGAGGAAAAAGCTTATGTCTTGGTGCCTGACACCTCTTCCTCCGGTCGGCGCTGCCGCACGGCGGTCCCCTTCACCCCTCGTCGGTCTCCAGGCTCCGGAAGGCTCGGCGCAGCGTGACCCGAAACCGAGCCGGGTCCGTGATCAGCCCTGGCTCGACGGTCCGGGTATGCAGCCCACCCCGTGACAGGGTGACCGCGGTGGCCGGCAGGCGTGTGGCCGGTGTGCTCCCAGCCATCACGACCTCCACCCGCACCTCGGTTTCTCCCAGTCGTCCCCGTAGGGAGGGCCAGAGGATGAACCAGCCGGGATGGTACCGGAGCCCGTGCTCCATCGCCCGCGCGCGCCAGGCGCGTGACAGGTGCCGGCCGCGCAGGGCGATCCACCCGACGATTGCGGCGAGCAGCACACCGAAGCCGGCGATGGAGACCCAGCCAACCCAGCCCTCCATCTCTCACCACCCCAGCATCAAGTACACCTTCCCTGCGTCCGCCCCGCCGTCGTCGTTGCCCGGGGCGCCCAGCAGCAGATCCGTGCTGCCGTCGGCGTCCACGTCGCCGGCGCTGGCCACGGCCGTGCCCAGGGCGTCGGTGGCCTGTTCACCCAGCCAGGAGGAGGCGGCCTCCGCCACGCTGTGGCTGCCGGCCCAGGCGGTGTCGCCCAGGATCACGTAGGCCTTGCCGCGCTGCGAGAGGCTGCCGCTGGTGTGGGCGGGGGGCGCCCACGGCCAGATCGGCCAGGCCGTCGGCGTCGAAGTCGGGCAGGAGGGAGAGGGAGGCGCCCGCGTGGCTGCCGCCGCTCTCACCGCCGAAGACGGTGGGCGCCGCGCCGGCGGCCCAGGTGCCGCCCGCGCCCGCCCAGATGGGGCCGCCGGTCCACAGGTAGACGGCGCCGGCCCCCGTGGCGGTGCCCGAGTCGTAGGGAGCGCCCATGGCCAGATCGTCGTAGCCGTCGCCGTCCAGATCGCCCCCGCCGGCGATGGCGGCGCCGAGCTGGTCGTGCCCCGCGGTGCCCAGGATGCGGAAGTCGGCGGTGGAGGCCGAGACGCCGCTGCCGCCCCAGGAGCGCTGCCCCATGACCACGTAGACCGCGCCGTTGCCGGCCCCGGCGGAGTAGCCCGTGGCGCCCATGGCCAGCTCGTCGTAGCCGTCGCCGTCCAGATCGCCGGCGGAACAGACGGCCGCGCCCAGGTCGTCGTTGAGGCCCTCGCCCAGCCAGGAGGCGGCGAGCGTCACGCCCTCGGAGGCATCGCCCAGGTAGAGGTCCACCTGCCCCTGGCCGCGGATGTCGCCGGAGACGCCGGGGGCGCCGACCGCGAGATCGGAGAGGCCGTCGGCGTCCACGTCGCCCAGCGCGGCCAGGGCCGTGCCGAGGGCGCCGCCGGCGCTCTCCCCGTACAGCATGGTGTAGTCCTCGGCCGCTGAGAGCCAGATGACCGCGATGCCCGCGCCCTCCTCGTAGCCCGTGGCGCCAGGGGAGCCGGCGCCGAAGTCCGCGTCGCCGTCGCCGTCCAGGTCCGCGAACCAGGCCAGGCTGGCCCCCAGCCCCCAGCCCTCGCGGGGCGGCTCCCAGTGGATGCCGCCCGAGGAGGAGGCGAAGCTGACGGGGTTGCCGGTCTCGTAGCCGACGTACGAGCCGGGCACGACGTAGAACTCACCGCCAAACGCCGACTCCGGCGACCCCACCAGCATGTCGTCGCGGCCGTCGCCCGTGAGATCCTGGCCGCCGGCCAGGGCGGCCCCCGCGGTGTCGCCGGCGGCGTCGCCCAGCCAGTGGTCGTCGGCCTCGGTCACGTCCAGGTTGCGGCAGACGTCGTCCTCGTCCACGTCGCCGTCGCAGTCGTCGTCCACCTGGTCGCAGACCTCGTCCGCGCCGGGGTGGACCTCGGGATCCGCGTCGTCGCAGTCGGTGCCGTTGGACACGTAGCCGTAGGGCTGGTCGGTCTCCTCGAGGGTGTCGCGCGGGTCGCCGAAGCCGTCGCCGTCGCCGTCGTGGTGCCAGGTATAGGTGGGGGCGCCGCCGTCTTCGTCGATCGCGCCGTCGCAGTCGTTGTCGACGCCGTCCCAGACCTCCTCGGCGCCGGGGTGGATCTCGGCATGGCGATCGTCGCAGTCGGTGTCGTCCTGCACGAAGCCGAAGGGCTGATCGCAGGCCAGCGTCCGGGTGTCCGGGTCGCCGAAACCGTCGCCGTCGCGGTCGTCGTACCAGGCGATGGCGTCGAGCGCGCCGTTGTCCACGGTGCCGTCGCAGTCGTTGTCGTGGCCGTCGCAGATCTCGGCGCCCGCGGGGTAGGCCGCCGCGTCGTCGTCGTCGCAGTCCTCGTCGCGGCCGTAGCCGTCGCCGTCCAGGTCGTCGTCCGGCGTGCTCTCGTCGCAGTCGTCGTCCACGCCGTTGTAGGGCTGCTCCGCGCGGTCGGGGTGCACGTCGGGGTCGTCGTCGTCGCAGTCGCGGGCGGCGCCGTAGCCGTCGCCGTCGAGATCCTCGCCGGCGGTGTCGTCCTTGCCGCCGCAGCCGCAGGCCAGCGGGAGCAGCAGGATCGGCAGGAGGGAGAGGCGCATGGGGGACTCCGCAGCGGGCGAACGCCGGGCTATCGTATCATCCGGCCGCGGCACCCACGACGAGGACGAGGGAGGCTCCCTGGAACCGACGCCCACCGCCTCCCTGCCACCCGCACCGCCGGAACGGCCCCGCCGCACCTGGCGCGTGGCGGTCATGGCCGCCCTGCCCATGGCGCTGCTGTGGGGGTTGACCCTGGCGGGGCGTATGGATCGCAGCCCGGCGGCCTGGTTGGTGGCGGCGGTGCTGGTGCTGCCCTGGCTGCATGCCCTCTCCTGGGCGCTGCTCGGCGGGCTGCTGCTCGTCTGCCGGCGCTCACGCTGGCTGCTGGCGCTGCTGTGCCTGCACCTGGCCCTGGCGCTGGCCGCGGGCGGGGGGAGCTGCGCCGTCCACTGGCTGCCCTCCCGCGAGCGCAGCCTGCCGCCCCGGGGCGATCTGCGCCTGCTGACCTGGAACGTGGGCCGCATGGGGGTCTGGGCCAGCGAGGAGGAGGGGCGCTGCACGCTGGCGGCCACCCGCGAGGGGGTGCGCGCCACCATCGCCCGCGAAGAGCCCGGTGTGCTCGTGCTGCTGGAGATCACGGGCGCGCGGCTGGAGGCCCTGGCCGCGGACGCCGGGCTCGACTGCGTGGGGACCGACTACCGCGGCGAGGGTCGGCGTGGCGTGGGCGGGCTGGGGGTCTGCGTGCCGTCGGAGGGCCGCTGGCGCATCAGCCAGAGCCGCGATCTCGCCCTGCCCCCGGACTGGCGCTACGTCTTCGCCGAGCTGTCCGACGGTGAGCACGCCTTCAACGTGCTGGCCCTGCACGTCCGGCCCTACGGGGTGACCCCGCCGGAGCTGGACGCGGCGCTGCACGACCTCCTGCGCGGCCGGCGCGGCCCGCTGGGCGCCCTGCTGGCCGAGCTGGAGCGCGCGGTGGCGGGCCAGGCCGACCAGGTGGCCGAGGTGCGCGCCCTGGTGGCCGGCTTCCACGACCCCACCGTGCTGGCCGGGGACTTCAACAGCCCGCCCGACTCCGCGGTGCACGCCTCCCTGCGCCGGCAGCTCCGCGACGCCTGGGAGGTGGCCGGACACGGCGCCGGCAGCACCCGCACCGTGGGGCGCTGGCTGCCCCTGCGCATCGACTACGCCTACACCAGCGAGGGGCTGGACGCGCTGGACGCCCGGGTGGTGGACTGCCGCTGCGCCGGCGGGCTCGCGTGCTCGGACCACCGCGCCCTGGTGGTGGACCTGGCGCTGGCGCCTTGAGGGCTAGCCGGCGGGGGTGAAGTGGGTGAGGGTCATGCCCACCACCAGGGCGGCGACGAGGCCGAAGTACAGCGTGCTCATGACCAGGCGCTGGGCCCAGGTGACCTCGTACCAGCGCTCTTCGGCCGCGGACTTGCGGCGGAACAGGGAGAAGACGCGCGGCAGGGACATGAGCACGATGAGGACCAGCAGGAAGCTGGGGTGGAAGAACAGCAGCGCGCCGATGAGCACGATGCCCACGAGCGTGATCCAGGGGGAGATGGCGGTCACGATGCGGCCGCCGTCCAGGAAGCCGAAGGGGATCAGGTTGAAGAGGTTGAGGAAGAAGCCCACGTAGGCCAGGGCCTTGAACAGGGGGTTGCCCGTGAGGGCGTAGATGCCCAGGCAGGCCAGGGCCCCGAGGCTGCCCACCAGCGGGCCGCCGTAGGCCACCCAGGACTCGATCCAGGCGTTGCGGGGGGCCTCCTTGAGGGCGATGAGCGCGCCCATGAAGGGGATGAAGACCGGGGCGCCCACCTTGAGCCCCACCATGCGGGCCGCCACCAGGTGGCCGCTCTCGTGGACCAGCAGCAGCAGCACGAAGCCCAGCGCGAAGCGCCACCCCCAGAACATGGCGTAGACCCCGATGGACAGGATCATGGTGCCGCCGGTCTTGAGGAAGAGGGGCAGGAACTTGAACAGCGGGAGGATGATGAACTTGAGCTTGCCCGCGAACTTGAGGATGAGGATCACCGCCACGCCCAGCGGCCCGAGCAGTTTTTTCAAGGCGGAAGGCGGCTTCTCGGGAGCGCGCCCGCGCGGATCGTGGGGCGGGTGCCAGACCCCGGGGCCGTCGAAGCGTGGGTCGTGGTCGTCGTGGAGGTGGGTCATGCTGCGCTCCTCGCCGGCGAAGCCTAGCCACGGGCGGTCCCCTCGGCACCCTGAAACGATCCGGGGCCCTGGCGGCTCCTTCGCGCCAAGCCCACCCCGAGGTCCCCCATGGTCACCGTCCACGCTCCCCCGCAAAAAAAGGGGCAGCGCGGCCAGGCCGATCACTTTGGGTTGCGGGCGGAGCCCCGCGCTGCGCTGGGGCTGGGGTAGCGCCTCGGCGAGGGCGCCGCCGAGGCCTCCGCGGTCGATCCGCGAGCTGCTGGCCGCGTGGTGTCGGCATGCCGGGAGGTATGCCCCCGTTTCTGCAACAGGGCTCGGAGGTATGCCCCTGTTTGTGCAACAGATCGCGCTTCCCTGACGGCGAGGCGTCGTGAAAACAGGCGTTCTATGGTTCGGGCAGCAGCCGGGAGCCTCTGTTTGTTGCGCATTCGGGGGCATACCTCCCCGGCGTGTTGCACCAACGGGGGGATACCTCGGCGGGCGGGGCTGCCGGAGCGGTCGCCCGGCTTCAGCGCCCCACGATCACCAGGTCGGCGTCGATGTCGTCGCCGCCCTCCCGGCCGTCGGCGCCCAGCGAGGTGATGGCGTAGGCCGCCTCCCCGGCGGGGGAACGGTAGGCGAAGGGCCGGCCCCAGGCGTCCAGGGGCAGCGCTGGGCCGCCGCTGCGCAGGAAGGGGCGCGCGGCCTCCAGGCCCTGGGACGTGCTCGGGTAGGTGCCGCGGTGCTGGGCCGCCCAACCCTGCAGAGCCATGTCCAGCGTGCCCATGGTCAGCCGCGTCTCGTCCACCTTCGCCCTGTCCCAGGCGGCCTTCACGTTGACGGCCAGGATCGTCGTCAGGCTCACCAGGATCGCCACCACCACCATGATCTCCACCAGGGGTCATGCCCTGGCGCCTTCGCGCGCGCATCTCGACCTCCTCGTGCGGGTTCGCGAGGAGGAGAAGCAACGAGCGTGCCCGGCGGAAAAGCGACCTTCGCGGGTGCTCGTGAGGCGCTGGGACGACAAACTGGCGGCAGGCCCCCCGCACGGGGAGCGCGCGCGCGTCAGGCTGTCACGGCAACGGCACCACGTTCGCCCCGGGCAGGGGTGGCATCACGGCCAGGCCCCACTCGGCGGCGTGGTAGCCGCTGCGCTCGAACACGGGCAGCGCAGGCTCGGTGAGGCCTGGGGCGCAGCCGGCCTCCACCACGAACCAGGCGCGGGCCAGGTGGTCCGGGGCGGGCTCGATCTTCAGGGGCAACAGCTCGTGAAGCTGGGGGTAGACCGTGACCGGGCGGCGCACGGTCCAGGCTGCGTCCCAGAAGTCCACGAAGTCGGCCACCTCGTTGGGCAGGAAGCCCATGGCCTCCAGCGCCGAGGCCATGTCGTCCACGGCGAACTGCCCGTCCACGCACCAGCCCTCCTCGTGGTCGAAGTCAGAGAAGTGGCCCAGCTCGTAGAAGAGGTAGTCGCGCTCTCCCCAGGGGGTGTGCAGCCGGCCGTCGGGCATGGCGAGCACGTCCCAGCCCTGGGGGTAGGGCGGGTCCACGGCGGTGATCTTCCGCGCCAGGCCCGGCAGGCGCACGCGCACCTCTGTCGGGACCTCGGGGTAGAGGTAGACGTTGGGGGCGTCCATCTCGGGCGGGTTGGACAGCACCAGCTCCACCTGGGTGCAGGTGGGGACGTCGTAGGGGACGCTCACCCCTTCGCAGGCCTCGCAGGGGCCGATCCAGGTGCTGAGCCCGTAGTCGCCCGGGTCCACGTGGGCCGAGAAGTAGCCCTCGGCGTCCACCACGGCCTCGTCCACGAGCGTATCGTGCCAGTCCTGGTAGCCCGTGTCGTACCAGTACTCGTCGTAGTCGGCGCAGACCGTGGTGCCCTCGGCGATGGTGTGGACGCTGACGGTCTCGGGCAGGGGCGAGCTGGCGCAGCCCGAGTCGCCGCCGATGACGCGGCCGCAGATGGCGGCGTCCGGGTCCCAGTGGCCGGTGTCCTCCTTGTCTTCGGGGCAGCCGCAGAGGGTGAGGGCGAGCAGGGGGATGAGGCGGGTCATGGCGGTCTCCTCGGGGTGGCGATGCGCCGCGTGGCCGCAGACGCCGGCGGGCGTGGGGTGGCGGGAGGGCATCGCCGGACAGGATAGCCTCGCGTGGGGGGAGCGGCTGGGCGATCACGCCCCGGCGTGCCCCTGGCCTCGCCCCTGCCGCCGCCGTATGGGGTGGGGCATGCTCATCCTCGCCGGCACCGCGGTCCATGGCGTCTCCATCGGGGGGGTGGAGACCTGCATCCAGCTCCCGGGGTACGATCTCTGCTTCGACATCGGGCGCTGCCCGCGCTCGGCGGTGCACCGCTCCCGGGTGGCCTTCACCCACGCCCACCTCGACCACATGGGTGGGATGGCCATGCACACGGCGACCCGCGCGCTCACCGCGCAGGAGCCGCCCACCTACCTGCTGCCGGCGAAGGAGCTGGCGGGGGTGCAGAACCTGCTGGCGGCCTGGCGCCGGCTCGATCATTCCCGCCTGGCCTGCGAGCTGGTGCCCCTGGAGCCCGGCGACCGCTACGATCTCGGCGCCGGCCAGGAGCTCGTGGCCTTCGCCACGCGGCACAGCGTGCCGAGCCTGGGCTACGGGCTGTTCTCCTCGAAGCAGAAGCTCAAGCCGGCCTACCAGGGGCTGCCGGGCACCACCTTGCGGGATCTGCGCCTGGCGGGCGAGCCCATCACGGAGACGGTCCGGACCTGCGATGTGGCCACGCTCGGCGACAGCCGGATCGACGTGCTCGACGAGCAGCCCTGGCTGTACGAGGCCCGGCTGCTGATCCTGGAGGCCACCTTCCTGGACGAGCGGGTCGGGGTGGCCGAGACCCGCGCCAAGGGGCACGTGCACCTAGACGAGATCCTGGAACGCGCGGATCGCTTCCTGAACCAGGCGCTGCTGCTGACCCACTTCTCGGCGCGCTACTCCTCCGACGAGATCCGCGCGATACTTGGGGAGCGGCTCCCGCCGGGTCTGGGGGAGCGCGTCCAGGTGTTGTTGCCGCGAGGATAGGTCCAGGCCTTGTCCAGCCCCGAGCCACCCCCCGTCTGCCCCGCGCTGCCCGAGCGCTACCAGCCGCTGCCCGGGCCGGCCGCCGCGCTTTTGGGGTCCGGGGGCATGGCCGATGTGTTCCGGGCCCGCGATCTCCTGCTCGGGGACGAGGTCGCCATCAAGGTGGTGCGGCGCGATGTGATGGCCGCGCCCGAGTTCAGGCCGCGTTTCGAGCGCGAGGTGAGCATCTCCGCCAGCGTGGTCCACCCCCACCTGGTCCCGCTGCACGATCTGGGTGAGCTGCCCGACGGGCGGCCCTACCTGGCCCTGGCCCTCGCCGACTCGGGCAGCCTGCTGGAGCTGCGGCGCACCAACCCGCCCTGGCCCGTGCTCCGGCGCCTGCTGGACGAGGCCCTCTCGGCCCTGTCCTGCCTGCACGCCCGCGGCACCCTGCACCTGGACGTCAAGCTCTCCAACGTGCTCCTGCACCGCGGCAAGGACGGCAAGGCCCACGCCTGGCTGTCCGATCTGGGGCTGGCCAAGGCGCTGGAGCAGCGCGAGGCCTTTCAGGGCACCCTGGCGGGCACCCTCTCCTACATGCCGCTGGAGGTGCTGCTCCGGCGCTACGGGGAGATCGGCCCCCCCGCCGACCTGTTCGCGGTGGGCGTGCTGATCTACCGGCTGGTCACGGGGACCAACCCGTTCAAGGAGAACGGCGTCCCGGCCCACATCAACCTGCGCTACCGCCCGCCGCGGCGGCTGCCGGTGCGCGCCGGGCTCACCGTGCCGCCCGGCCTCGACGAGATCATCCTCGCGCTGATGCAGCCGGATCCCCGCAGCCGCTTCGATCTGGCCGCCGACCTGCGCGCGGCGCTCGCCGCCCTGCCCCGGCTCGACGGCGACGATGACGATTTGCGCCTGGACGTCTCGGAGCAGCGCGCGAGCGCGGCCCCCACCGACGTGTTCCGGGAGGAGATCTCCTCCGCGTCCCACTCCCACGATCCGGTGTTCGACGGCTCCCGCGAGGTCCCTCGCTGGAACCGGCCCTCCATGGGGCCCGTGCCCTTCCGGGCGCTGCCGGAGCCGGGGCTCGGCGCCCGGGCCCGCGCCAGCCTGCCGCTGTTCGCCCTGCGGGAGATCGCGCTGGTGGGCCGCGAGCAGGAGCTGCAGCGGGTCTGGGACCTGGCCCGCACCGTGGCCACCACCCAGCGTCCGGCGGCTGTGATCATCCAGGGCGACGCCGGGGTGGGCAAGAGCCGCCTGGTGGAGTCTGTGGTGCGCTCCCTGGAGGAGACCGGCCACGCGGTCCCGGTGACGGTCACCTTCTCCCAGGTGGGGGGCCCGGGAGATGGCTACCCGGCCGGGGTCCGGCGCCTGCTGCGCCTGGTGGGCGACGACCCCGAGCTGAACCGCGTCCGCCTCGAGCGCTGGCTCGCCCGGGACTGCCAGTCCATGGCCCCCGCGGTGCTGCAGGAGGCCCAGCTCCTGCAGCGCTGGGGCGTGCCCGCCCCCGGCGAGGCGCCCGTGTCCTCGGCGGTGGCGCGCGAGTACCTCCTCGAGCACCTCTCCCGGCACGCCTGGCGTGGCCTCGGCCTGCTGGTCATCGAGAACGCCCACTGGTGCCGGGCGGCCGACGACGGGCCCGCCCTGGCGGCCTCGGTGCTGCAGCTCGGGCTGCCCGTGCTGTGCATCCTCACCGCCCGCACCAACCCCCTGGACACCCAGCCCTCCGCGGCCGAGAGCTTGAGGGCCCTCAAGGAGCTGGGCGCGGTGGAGCTGTCGCTCATGCCGCTGGGCAAGGCCGACATGGCCTCCCTGGTGGACGAGTACCTCCCGCTGGCGCCGGCCCTGGCGGACGAGGTGGCGCGCCGCAGCGAGGGCAACCCCCTCTTCGCCCGCGAGCTGATCGGGCAGTGGTGCCGCGAGGGGGCCCTGGTCCCGGACGATGGCCCCTTCGGGCCGGTCAGCCACCTGGGGCACGGCACCCTGCGCTACCGCCTGGCCGCGCCGCGGGGTGAGACCATCCCCGAGGACATCCGCAGCCTGCTGGCCTCCCGCCTGTCCACCCTGATCCAGCGCTCGCGCAACGTGGCGGCGGTGGCCCAGGCCCTCGACGTGGTCGGCATCGCCGGCAGCGGCCTGCCCTGGGCGGTGCTGCTCAGGGCCGCGGGGGTCGGCGTGCACGATCTCGTGGAGAGCGGCATGCTGCGCGTCCACGAGGACGTGGCGCGCATCGAGCACGCCATGCTGGCCCAGCTCTTGCGAGAGCGGGTCCAGGGGCGGGCGGCCACGCAGGCCCACCTGGCCCTGGCCGAGGCCTGGCGCACCCTGGGCGGGCAGCCGCGGGCCCTGGTGGCGGTGGGACACCACGAGCTGTGCGCCGGGCGGCCCGAGCAGGCCATCGCCCCGCTGGTGGCGGCCCTGGAGTGGCTGGAGGTGGCGGGCCACGCGGGCGAGCTGCGGGCCGCGGCCACCGAGCTGAACCGGGCGGCGCTGGCGGTCCAGGTGGACGAGCGCCCCTGGGTGCTGGCCCAGCTCGCCCTGGCCGCGGCCGACCGCGCCGCCGGCGCGCTGCCCGAGGCGGTCAGGCGAATCGAGACCCTGCTCACCCACGAGATCACCGATCCAGACCTCGCCATCGAGGTGGCGGCCCAGTACGTCAACACGCTGGACTACGAACCCCGCGCCCGCCTGGGCCTGCCCGCCCTCGAGGCCACCGAGCGCATGCTGGAGAACGCCTCGCCCACCGCCCGGGCCCGTTGGCACCAGGCCCGCGCCGCGGCCCTGCTGCACCTTGGGCGTGCCCGCCCGGCCGAGCGGGAGCTGCGCGAGGCCCTGGACGTGGTGGAGCGCGACACCCAGCGGGCGGAGCTGCTCTTTCAGCTGGGCAAAGCGCTGGAGCCGAGCGATCTGGACCAGGCCCTGGCCCACCTGCAGGACGCCGCGGGGCTGGCCGCCCAGATCGGCTACCGCTCGCTGCAGTCCCAGGCCGAGGCGGTCATGGCGCGCATCCTGGGCGTGCGTGGCCAGTGGGCCCGCGGGCAGGCCATGGCCGAGCAGGCCGAGCGCGCCGCCCTCTCCATCGGCTTCCATTGGCTGGTGCCGCTGCTTCGCAACTCCCGGGCCGAGTGCCTCCGGTTCCAGGGCGACGTGGCCGCCGCGGCCGAGCTGTACCGGGAGGGCCGCGGCTGGGCTTCGGCCACGGGCCAGCGCTCCTGGACCTACGTCTTCGACCTCAACCTGGCCCTGTGCGCCCTGCTGCAGGGGCGGCTCGGCGTGCTGCGCGACCGGCTCGACGCCATCGCCGAGGAGGCCGACCCCTCCTGGGAGCCCTTCGCGCCCTTCGTGGCCGGGCTGGAGGGGGCCTGGGCCGCCCTCACGGATGGCGGCCCCGAGGTGTTCCAGGATCTGCCCATGCGGCGCATCGTGGCCGAGGGGCTCGACGGTGCCCTGCTCCTGAACCTGCTGCTGCTGGCCGCGCGGCGCCGCGGCTGGGGTGCGGAGGCCGGCCGGATCCGGGGTGTGCTCGACGAAGGCCTGGCCGAGCGGGGGCTGCAGGCTTCGCAGCTCGATCCCATGCTCCGGGTGTACGCGAAGGCGACGGGGATCTCGCTGAGCTAGTCGGGCGGCGATCCCATGCCCGAAAACACCCCCTCGAACAGGGTGCGGGCCACGTTCTCGGCCAGCATGCGGTTGCCCAGGCGCGTGCCGTGGCCGAAGTCGCCGTAGCAGTTGTCCCAGAAGATCTCCTCGTAGGGGTGCTGGGCCAACGCCTCGCGGAACAGGGCCTCATTGTCCACCACGGCCACCTCGGGGTGGTCCGCGAAGAAGGCCTCCAGGGGGCGCGCGCTGCGGGTGGGGTACTGCACGGCCACCAGCGGGACGCCCGCGGTGGAGAGCGTGTCCAGCATGCGCCGGTAGCCCTCCCGGGTCGGCACGGGGAGGAGGTCGTACTGGACGGCGTCGGCGCGGGCGCGGGCGTCGTCGGCGCGGGCGGTGTCGCCCCGGCGGGCCCAGTACAGGGCGATGCGGCCCTCGATCACCCCTCCCTCGCTGGGCCGCTCCGTGGCCCGCTTCGAGATGGCCACCATGGCGTCGTCGTCCCCCTGCCGCTCGTAGAAGTCGGCCAGGCGCAGGAAGGCGCGGGCGCTGTTGGGTTTCATCTCCCAGCCACGCCTGAGCGCCCGGCCGGCGTCGTCCTGGCGCCCCGCGGCGTCGTAGCACAGCCCCAGGCTGGTCCAGGCGGAGGCATCGCGCTCGTCGAGCCGGACGGCCTGCTCGAAGGCCCCGATGGCCTCCTCGAAGCGCTCCTCCTTGCGCAGGATGCGGCCGAGCCCGAAGAAGGCCTCGGCGGACTCCGGGTGGGCTGCGCAGGCCTCGCGGAAGAGGACCTCCGCGGTGGGTTCGTCCTGCAGGCGCTCGAAGTGCCGCGCCAGCTCGAGCTGGGGCTCCAGGCAGCCGGGGCAGCGATCCAGGGCCTGGCGGAAGACCTGCTCGGCCTCGTCGAGGCGGTCGTGCTCCTCCAGGAAGGCCCCCAGGTCCATGAGGGGGGGGAGCGGGGCGCGCGGGGAGGCGCTGGCCCTCCTGAGATCGGCCTCGCGCTGCGCGTCGTTGGGCCCGCCGGCGTGCTTGTCCGCGGCCTGCCAGTCGCCCTGGGAGCGCACCAGGTGGAGCTGGCGCGCCAGCCGCACGACCTTCGAGCGCTCGAGCAGCGCCACCAGGGGCCCGGGCTCCTCCAGGGGCGAGGGGATGGCGCCGCCCGTGTCGTTGGCACCCATCATGACCACCACCACCTGCGGGTGGTACTGCTCCAGGCCGCGGGACAGGCGGGTGGCGAGCACCTCGCTGTTGGTGCCGGGGACACCGCCGTTGATCACCTGGAAATCGCCGCCCCCGGACCACGCGCGCAGCACCTCGCCCAGCTGGGTGGGGTAGGCGTCCTCGCCCCCCAGGGCGGTGGTGGACTCCCCGAGGCACAGGACGGTGTGTGTGGCGCCGGCGGCCATGGCCGCGCGGTTGGCGTGTTCCTGCCGCAGGGTGAAGGCCCAGCCCACCGCGCGCAGCGAGAGCTCCGCCAGCACCAGGACCAGCAGCGTGCCCAGCAGCAGGGCCAGCAGGCGTGGGCGGAGGCGCGCGCCGAGCGACGCCTTCCTGGGACGCTTGCGGACGATCTTGGGGGTACGGCGTGGCATGGTGGGGACGATCCGTGGGCTGCGGATGGGTAGCGCGTGGGTTTCGGGGCTTCAAGGGGGGGCGCGCTTTGCTCTGAGGGCCGCCTGGGACGTCTCCTGGGAGGGGGGCTCAAGCTGGTGGTGCGCGCGCCCGAAGGGTAGCCCCCACCCCACCCCACCCCACGACAGGAGACAAGATGCGCATCGAATTCCTGGCTGACCTCGAGACCGGCAACGCCCAGATCGACCGCCAGCACCGCGAGCTGGTGGACTGGTGCAACGCGCTGAACGATCCGGACTCGGCGGCGGTCCGCGGAGGACGACTCTCCGCCGCGCTGCGGTTCGTGATCGGGTACGTCGATCTCCACTTCGCGGTCGAGGAGAGGGTGATGGCGGCGGCGGGGTACCCGGGGATGGAGGCCCATCTCAAGGGGCACGCCTACTTCCGGCGCGCCGTGGCGCAGCTGCGGCGGGACCTGGGCTCGGTGGACTCGGCGCGCACCGCGGCCTTGCAGCTGCACCACCTGATCCTGGACTGGTTCCTGCAACACATCCGTCTGACGGACCGCAGCCTGGCCGACTGGCTGCGCCAGCACGCCCCGGAGCTGGTGGTCGAGGAGCCGGGCGCCGCGCTCGACGAGCTGCTGCGGGCCTCCGGGATCAGCGCGGCGGACCTCGATGGCATGCGGGTCGTGAAGCCCGCCGAGCCGCCGCGCAGGCGACGGCGCGTCCTCTGATCAGCGCCCCTCGTCCAGGAAGCGCTGCAGGGCCTCGCCGGTCTTGACCAGGTTGGGCTGCACCAGGCCGAGCACGAAGCGCTCGACGATGGCGCCGAACTTGCCCGCCAGCAGGCGTGGGACGCCGGGCATGCCGCGGGCGTCGATGGTCAGATCGCCGCGCAGCTCCAGCCGGGTGCGGCTGGGCCCGAGGTCCACGAAGCGGTTGGTGCCCGCCACGGAGACCCTGTCCTGCATGAAGGCCATCTCCAGGCGCCAGTCCACGTCCCAGCGCGCGCCGTGCCAGGTGGCGTGATCCTTCCAGCGCAGCATCTCGGGTTTGATCCAGCGCTGGGCCACCTCGGGGATCTCGCCCTTGGCCTTCCACTCGTTGAGGATGAAGGAGGTCTCGCCGTCGTCGCGGCGCGAGAGCACCCGCAGGTACTCGATGTTGGGCAGCATGGCCACCAGCTCGGAGAGCCGGTCGCGGTAGGTGGCGTAGACCAGGGCGCGGGGATGGGTCAGGACGGTGTCGTTGCGGATCTCCACGGGGCCTCCAGGGTGCTCCAAGGCTATCAAGAAACCGCGCGGGTGAGCGAGGTCTGGCGACGGCTCGGGGCCACCCTGCGACCGCTCGCCCGGTTGGCGGTCGCGCTGGCCGGGCCCGCGCGGCACCCTGCGGGCGGAGGTGCCCGTGGACACCTGGCTGCTGGAGCTGTTCAACCGCCGCATGGCATGCCCCCTGTGGGATGGGGCGGCTGTGGCGCTCACCACCGTGGGCCTGGCCCTGCTGCCCGCCCTGGTCCTGCCGCTCTGGCGTCGGCGCCGGCCTCTGGCCATGGCCCTGCTGTGCTCCCAGGGGCTCGGCCTGTCCCTGGGGCTCGTGCTCCAGGAGCTGATCGGGCGCCCGCGGCCCGCCGGGGCGCGCCTGCTGCTGGGCTTGCCGAGCACCGGCTCCTTCCCCTCGGGCCACGCGGTGCTGTGTGTCGCGGCGGCCGCGGTGCTGTGGTGCTCGGACCTGCCGCGGCGCTGGCGCTGGGCGGCCGCGCTGCTGGCGGTGGGGGTGGCCCTGAGCCGGGTGGCGGTGGGGCACCACTGGCCCAGCGACGTGCTCGCGGGGGCCTTGCTCGGCGTGGGGGTCGGGCTGGCGTCCCAGGGGCTCTTCGTCCGGGGCGAGCGGGGGCTCGGCCGGCTGCGCTGGCTGCTGTGGCCCCAGGCCGCGCTGGTGGCGGTGGTGTGCCTGGCCGCCTGGCTCGGGCTGCTGCGGGCCGGGGTGCCGCTGCCGCTGTCGGACAAGAGCTGCCACTTCCTGCTGTTCGGGGGCATCGCCTTCTGGCTGGCGCTGGGCTGGGAGGACCCGGGTCGAGCCGGCGGCCCAGCGCGTGGGCCGCTGCGGCTGCCCCTGGCCGTCCTGGTGCCCTTCGCGTTGGCCCTCGCCGAGGAGGGGCTGCAGGGGCTCTCGCCGATCAGGACCTTCGATCTGCTCGACCTGAGCTGCGATCTGGGTGGGATGGCGCTCGGCTGGGCCCTGGCGCGGGGGCTGTGGTGGTGGGCCCGGCGGCCCTGGACACGGGCTCCGAGCGAGCCGCCGGCATGCGTCGCCAGCGTCCGGGGAGGCCCCGCGGCGGGTTGACCTGTCGAGACGCTACCAGCTCGACCCAGCACCTCCGCCGCCGCTGCGGCCGCCGCCATAGGAGCCGCGGGAGCTGCTGCGGGAGCTGCTGCGGGAGCTATTGCTGGAGGAGCTGCTGCGGGAGCTGTAGCTGGAGGAGCCGGAGGACGATCGGGACGAGGAGGACGACGTGGAGCGCTGCTTCCTGGGCAGGGTGATGGTGCGGCTGGTGTGGTAGCTGCAGTGGGCGCAGTCCACGGTCACGATCGCCGAGCCCGAGCTGGTGTAGGTGGGCGCGGAGATGGTCTGCCGCTTCGTGGTGCGGGTGCGGTAGCGGCAGCTCGGACAGCGGCTGTGGCCGGAGAACCAACGGTTGCTGCTGAAGGTGCGCGTGTGATCGCAGATGGGACAGGCGTGCACCTGCCAGTCCACGCTGTGGACCTGCTCCTCCCTCTGCTGGCCGGCGTCCAGGTGGGCGTCGTCGGCCTCCTCATCCAGCATGGGCATGTAGACGCCGCACTCGGGGCAGGTGCGCCTGCGGCGGTAGAGGATCACACACAGCCCCATCAGCAGGCAGAGCACCGCGAAGCCCAGGCCCCCCAGCAGGATCTCCTCGCGGGGTAGGCCGAGGCCGTAGGCGCTGGCCGGTGGGTCGGGCCACTCCGCGGCGGGGACCTCCGACGCCCTGGTGCCCAGGCGCGCCTCCAGCGGGTGTCGCCGCAGCTCGGCCGCGCTGGCCTCCACCCCTGCCAGGAGGCCGGCGCCGTAGTCGCCCTCCTTGAAGTGTGGCACCATCTCCTTCGCTTGCATGGCACCCAGCCAGCCGTCGGTGAGGAGGGGCTCCAGGCCGTAGCCGGTCTCCATCTCCAGCCGCCGCTGCCCGATGACCATCACCACCAGCAGCCCGTTGTCGGCGCCAGCCTTGCCGATGCCCCAGAGGTTGAACAGCTCGGTGGTGAACTCCTTGGGCGTGATCTCGGTGTCGTCCACCGTGACCACCGCCACCTCGACTTCGGTGTCCTGCTCCAGGCTGATGATGACTTCGTTCAGGCGGTCCTCGGTCGCCTCGTCCAGCACCTGGGCCTGGTCGGTGACACAGCCGCCGGCCTCTCGGGGGTTGGCGATGTCGGTGGGGCTGATGGCGAGCGTGCCGGCAACCATCAGGAGCAGGAGCGTGGACATCCGGGAACCTCCTGGATCGGCTGGCGAGAGGATCGGGCGAGTCTTATCACCGAACCGTGGAGGCCCCATGTCCGACGTGACCCGACAGCGCCTGATCGACCGAGACGACATCGACAATGGCGACATCGACGACATCATCGGGATCGCTGCCGAGCTGCACCAGGCGGAGCAGGAGGCCGGGGACGGGGCCACCGCGGCAGAGGTGGAGGCGGTGGCCGAGGAGCTGGACATCCCCGCCCGCTTCGTGGAGCAGGCCATCCAGATCCTCGAGCAGCGGCGCGAGCAGGAGGCGGATCGGGCGCGGAAGGACGAGCTGCAGCGCGCCGAGCGGCGTCGCATCCGGCGCGTCGTCGTGGCGAGCGCCCTGGGGTTCATCGCGGCCCTGGTGGTGGCTGGCGCCACGGTGGTGCTGGACACCGCGGACGATCTGAAGGTGGCCGCCACCAACCTGGAGCAGCACGCGCGCTACGTGGAGGTGGTCCTGGACCGCCAGGCCGGCCTCGTCCCACAGCTCGTGGCGCTCTCGGGCGGCGAGCCGGGTGAGCTGGTGCCCCTGGCCGCCACCCTGAACGAGCGCGGTCCACTGGAGGAGCGCCTTCAGGCCAGCCGGGCCCTGGATCTCGCCTGCGGCAGCGTCCTGGCCGAGCTGGAGCCACCGCGCGACGACAACGATGCCATCCAGCGCCTGGGCCTGGGCCACGAGCTGACGGGCGTCCAGAACAGGCGCTCCACGGAGATGATGCGGCTGGAGGAAGCCCGCGGCGCCTGGGCGCGGGCCCGCACCCAGTGGGGCGCCGGTCCGGCTCTTCTGCTCGGCCTGGCCCGGGAGCCCGACATATAAGGCACGCGTCAGGAGGGTTGGCACGCGGTTGTGGCGGGTGCCCGCCACGACGGAGGCGCCGCGCCCAGGGACCCTACAGGTTCCGATGCGCCGGCAGGGCGGCGTTGGCCACCAGCAACCCGGCCGCCAGGGCAACGGCAGCAAGCGCTGCTGAAAAGGCAGTCTCGACACCCGCGATCACCTCGCGCTCCAGCATGGCCGAGAGCGCGTTGAAGCCCACGGAGCCGGGCACCAGCAGCAGGATGCCGGGCACGGAGGCCACCAGGGAGGGGTGGTTGGTGAGGCGGGCGTAGCCGTTGGCGAACAGGCCGACGGCCAGGGCTCCCAGGAAGGCCGGCGCCGGGGCCGGCAGGCCGAGGGCGGCCAGGCGGGCGGCGCCCATGGCGACGACGGCGGCGCCGAGCACCACCCACAGGTCCTTCGGGCGGGCCTGGAACAGCACCAGCAGGCAGGCGGCGGCGGTGAGCGCTCCGGGCCAGACCGCGCCGGCGGGCAGGGGAAGGAGCGCCAGCGCGGGGCCCGGTGGTGGCAGCAGGACCGCGAGCTGGCTGCCGAGCACCACGCCCAGGCCCATGAGCAGCAGGGTGGCGCCGGCGCTGGACAGGCGCGCGGTGCCCGAGACCAGATGCCCCGAGGCCAGCTCGTTGGCGGCCACGGTCAGGGTGAGGCCGGGCACCAGGATGATGAGCCCGGAGAGGCTGAGGATGTGGGGGTTCGCCCCCGGCACGGCCCAGGCGGCGGCCGCGGCCAGGGCGGCGGCCGCGGCGGAGGTCAGGGGCAGGTACAGGCGCGCCACGGCCGGGACGCGGGCGGCCAGCAGGGTCAAGAGGCCCACGCAGAGCCCCACCCCGCCCGCCAGCCCCACCTCGGCCCAGGTGCCGCCGAAGAAGGTCACCGCCGAGGCGGAGACCAGGGCGGCCGCGGCGGTGGTGGCCACGGGCCCGAAGTGCTCGGTCGCCTGCGCCACGCGCTCCACCTCGGCGCGGGCCGCCTCCACGTCCAGCTCCCCGGCGATGACCCGGTCGCCGATGTCATCGAGCGCCACCATGCGGGCCAGGTGGATGTCGCCGGGCTCGATGCGCACGAAGGCGGTGTGCTGCTGCCCGAGGGCGCCGAACGCGCCAATCAGGGAGGTGGGGGTGGAGAAGAACTGGCCCTGCAGGCCGAGATGGCGGCTGACGTTGGTCAGCGCGGCCTCCAGGCGGTGGGCCGGGATGCCCGCCGCATGCAGCGCGGCTCCCAGGCTGAGCACGAAGGCCTCGCGCCGGCTGGCGCAGTCCGGCGCGTCAGGAGGGCAGGGTAGCGCGCCCATGGCGACCTCCGTGACGAGGGGTTGCTGGCGGCGGCCGGTCATTGGGGCGGGCCGTCGTCACGGCGCCCGCCGCGTATCCCCGGGTCACAGGGTGATCCACCGATGTTTTGAGCTAGGTTCCCACAGGGACCCCTCCAGGTGTCTGCTGGCTGAGTCCCACGAGGAGAGCTGCCATGAAGCCCCGCCCCTTCCTCTGCACAGCCTTGCTGAGCCTCGGCGCCGCCCCCGCCTTCGCGGCCGAGGGACCTCAGGCCTACGCCCTGCTGGTGGGCTCCAACCGCGGCGGGCCCGGCCAGGCGCCGCTGCTGTACGCCGACGACGACGCGGCCCGCGTGCGCGATGTGCTGGTGGAACTGGGTGGTTTTTCTCGCGAGCACGTGCGCCTGCTGCAGGACCCGGGCCGCCGGGACCTGCTGGCCGCCTTCGACCTGCTGCAGCTTCAGCTCGGGCAGGATCGCGCGCGGGGCGCCGACACCAAGGTGGTCTTCTACTACTCGGGCCACGCGCGGGCCGAGTCGCTCGATCTCGGGCAGGAGGAGCTGCCGCTCAGCGAGCTCAAGGCGCGCCTCGACGGCTTCGGCGCCAAGGTGACCCTGGTGGTGCTGGACGCCTGCCAGGCCGGCGCGCTCTCCAACGTCAAGGGCGCGGCCCCCGCGGCGGACTTTTCCTTCAACGCCATGAGCGGGCTGAACACCGAGGGCCTGGCCGTGCTGGCCTCCTCCTCCGCCACCGAGCTGTCCCAGGAGTCCGACACGCTGGGTGGCAGCTACTTCACCCACCACCTGCTGGCGGGTATGCGCGGCGCGGCCGACACCGACACGGACGGGGCGGTCACCCTGGACGAGGCCTACGGCTACGCCTACCAGCGCACCCTGGTGGACACCGCGGCCACCGCGGTGGGCGCCCAGCACGCCACCCTGCAGACCGATCTCAAGGGCAAGGGCGCGGTGGTGCTGACCCGTCCGGGCGAGGCCTCGGCCCAACTGGTGCTCACCTCGGAGCTGGCGGCCGAGGTGCTCGTCTACCGCGACGACAGCGCCGCGGTGGTGGCCGAGGTCCACAAGGCCGCCGGGAGCCCCATGGGCCTGGCCCTGAACCCCGGCCGCTACGGCGTGCTGGTCCGCCAGGGCGACGCCCTGCGGGAGTGCAGCCTGCGCCTGGGCGAGGGCGATCATACCCCCCTCGATCCCGGCGCCTGCCGTGAGGTCGCTGCCCGCAAGGACGCCGCCAAGGGCGAGGCCACCCTGGAGCTGCCCGACCGCCGCCTGGAGCACCTCATGATCGAGACCGGCCTGGGCGGCGGCGCCCAGCGGGACACGCCCTACACCGAGCGGCTGGAGGACTTCTCCTTCGGCCGCAACCTCTTCTGGGGCAGCGTCGTCATCATGGAAGGCTCGTTGGCCTGGAGCTTCGACCGCCACCTCGCGGCGGTGCTCACGGTAGGCGACATCGACAGCGACGCCTGGAGCCGCGAGATGTACGCCGGTGAGGGCGCCACCTACGAGGACGACTTCTCCTGGGTGACCTGGCGCGCGAGCCTCCAGGGCCGGGCGGGCCTGCCGCTCCTGGGTGGCTGGCTGGTCCCCTACGCCCAGGCCGGCCTGGGCCCCGCCTGGGCCGTCACCGACTGGGAGGACCTGGACGGGACCGACCGCGAGGTGGACTGGGGCTGGCACGTCGTCGGCGCCGCCGGCCTGCAGCTCATGCCCACCGTGCGCGGCTGGCGCCACGTGGGCGTCTACGGCCAGATGGAGCAGAGCTACGCGCCCGTGCTGAAGAACCTGATGGGCGACCGCCACGACAGCGGGCGCTTCGCCATCACCGTCGGCCTGCGGGCCGGTTTCTGAGGAGCCCGCCATGAGAAGCGCCCACGCCTTCCAGCTCACGCTCACCGCCCTCGGGATCACCGTGCTCTCGGGGTACTCATCCTGCGGTGAGGACATCCTGGCCGACCCGGGCTTCGATCTGTGGTGCGGGGATCAGCTCTGCACCTGGGAGGTCGAGGAGGGGGAGGTCGAGAAGGTCCCCACCTGGGACGAGCGCGACGAGGGCGCCTCCCTCGTGGGCCCCGCCGTGGCCATCTCCCAGCCCGCCGCGGTCTCTGGGCTCGGCGCCCGCTGCATCTACTTCACCCTGCTGGCCGACGCCGACGAGGGCGCCACCCTGCGGCTGCAGCTCGACTTCCTGGACGACGGCAGCGTGGAGTACGACCAGGAGATCCCCGCCGAGGACTGGGAGAACATCGGCTTCCACATCACCACCCCCGACTGGTACGACGGCCTGCGCTTCCGCATCCGCAAGGACGGCGACGAGCGCGCGGTCATCGCCCAGGTGCGGGCCCAGTCCGTGCCCTACGACGACTGCACCGCCGCGCCGCTGGAGCTGAACGACCGCCCCGACGGGGCCGAGTGCGCCGAGGGCGAGCAGTGCGCCTCCGGCACCTGCGGCGACCTGGACGTGCTGGGCGACTGGCTCACCGAATCCTGCGGCGCCTGCCAGGACGACCGCGACTGCGGCGAGGGCGAGGCCTGCGGCGAGGAGTTCGGGGCTCAGCAGCTCCCCTACCTGGCCTGCGGCGAGCCTGGACGGCACTCCTTGGGCGAGGCCTGCCAGGGCGACGCCGAGTGCGCCACGGGGATCTGCATCCAGGGCCAGTGCGCCGAGTGCGGCGGCCAGAACCTCTGTGAGGAGGGCGCCGTCTGCGACCGCCACCCCGCCGTGGAAGGCGACACCGACCGCGAGCTGGAGCCCTTCATGTGCGACCCCGCCGCCGGCCTGCGCGCCCCGGGCGAGCGCTGCCTGGACGACGCCGACTGCCAGAGCGGGTCCTGTGACGACCACCTCGGCTCGCTGCGCATCTGCGACTCCACCGGCCGCCCCTGCGATTCCGACGATGACTGCACCCTGTGGGGATTCGAGGGCACCTGCCAGCGCATCGGCGTCCTCGACGGCACCTGCCGCTGAGGCCCTGTGGACACCTACCGCCGCTACGGCCCGGCGCTCCTGCGCAAGTGCGAGCGCATGCTCGGAAACCGCCCCGACGCGGAGGACGTCGTGCAGACCCTCTTCATCGATCTGTACCGCAAGGGCCGCGCCGACGTGGACCTGCCCTACCTGTACCGGGCGGCCACCACCCGCTGCCTCAACCGCATCCGCGACAGCCGGCGCCAGCGCGAGCTGTTGGCCCAGCATGGCGACGTGCTGCTGTGCTCCGGCCCAGGCCTGCCCGAGGCGCGCACCGTCACGGTGGACCTGCTGCGCCAGCTCGTGGGCGGCCTCGACGAGCGCTCCTCGGAGATCCTCGTCTTCCGCTACCTGGACCAGATGACCGGCGATGAGATCGCCGATCTGCTGGGGATCTCCCGGCGCGCCGTGACCAAGCGGCTGGAGCGCATCCGCCTGGCCCTCGAGGCGCTCGCGCAGCACGGAGGTGAAGCATGACCCCCTGCCACGAGCCCATCTCCTGGCTGCGGCTGGAGCACTTCCACCTCGGCGAGCTGCCCGCCGAACAGCACCGCCTGGTGGCCGCGCACATCGCCGCCTGCCCGGCCTGCCGCGCCCAGTTGGCCGAGATCGAGGACGACAGCCGCACGCTGCCGCCCCTGCCCCTGCCCGCCGCGCCGGCTCCCGCCCCCTGGTGGCGCCGCTGGAGCCTGCTCGCACCCGCCACCCTCCCCCTGATGGTGGCAGCCCTGGCCCTCATCCTGCTGATCCCGCCCGCCACCCCCGAGCTGCCCGGCCCCCGCGTGGCCTTCAAGGGTGGCGAGCTGGCGCTGGCCCTCGTGCGCGCCCGCGGCGAGCAGGCCGCGCCCAGCACCTACCTGGACGGCGATCGCTTCCAGGTGCTGCTCACCCTGCCCCCCGGCGGGTTGGCCTGGGATCTCGTGGTGCTGCAGGCGGGCGAGGCCTTCTTCCCGCTGGAGGCCGGGGTCTGTGCGGGCGGCAACCGCGTGCCCGTGGGCGCCTTCACCCTGACCGGGCCGGGCGACGCCGTGGTCTGCGCCGTGGCGGGCGAGGGGCGGCCTTCCCGGGATGCGTTGCAGGCCCAGGGCGCCGCGGTTCTGGGAGAGGGCGCGGTGTGTGTGGGGTTGGGGTGGGGGGGGTGAACGCGCCGTCACGTGCACCCGGCGCGCGATACGCCGATGGCGCCCATGCTCCTCGCCCTCCTCCTCGCCCTGCCCGCCTTCGCCGGTGACGGCGGGTTACCCCGCGGCCTGGCCGCCGACCTGCGGGGCTACGGGGTGGAGAACCTCGACGGAGAGCCCGAGGACGTGCACCTCGGGGGTCGGGTGCGGGTGGTGGGGACCGTGGTGCTGCTCAGCTCGACCCTCGACCAGGAGCAGGCGCGCCGGGAGTCCATCGAAGATCCCCGCAGCGTCGGGATCATGCGCGCTGGCGCGCTGCTGGCCATCTGCGAGCAGCCTCGGGAGGAGCTGGCCGCGCACAAGGGCGAGCGGTTGATCGTCGAGGGGGTGCTCGCCTGCGAGCAGCGCGGCCGGCCCTGCGATTCCGACCAGGACGGCACGCTCCTGCAGTTCTGGGACTGGTCCGTCCCGGAGTCCCCCACCCCGGTCATCGCCGCCTGCGACTGGGCGCTGGCCCCGGTGGGCCTCCCCGAGGATGAGATGAGAGCGCTGCGCGGCACGACCATCGAGACCACCGATGGCTCCCCCCTGGCGGTGGGGGCGCCCGTGCGCGTGGTGGGGCAGGGCCTGAGTGGGAAGGGCGGGCCCCGGGTGGCGGTCTGGTCGGCCCGCGACGGGGAAGACGTGTGGATTCGCTGCGGCGACCACCGGCACGCCATCCCCGAGGGGCCCGTGGAGGCCACCGGCGTGCTGTCCTGCGAGCCGGGGCTCATGCAGGAGTGCGACGACCAGGGCGCCTGGTGGAGCTACCGCGCCTCCATCCTCCGCCCGCAGGGGCGCTCCGGAGCCCTGCCGGCCCTGGAGTCCTGCCGGGTGCACCGGGCGAAGCCGCCGCGGTGGACCCCCGTGCCCCTCCCGGCCTCGGACCTGCACAATACGGTCTGCGCCGATGGGAACCCGGAAGGGGCGATGGAGGCCCTGGCCGTCCTGGAGCGCCTCGCTGAGGAGCCCGCCGGGGCGTTGGTCCTGGCGGACGCCTACGGCTGCGCCGCCGCGCGGGCTCCAGAGCGGGCCCCCGAGCTTCTGGCGCGCCAGGCGGAGGCGCTGCGCCGGGCCCTGGACCGCGTCACACCCGCCAACCAGCCCGTCGACCTCGAGGCCCTGCAGCGCTGGGGTCGCCTGGACGATCTGCGGGCCACCGCCGCCGAGGCCCGGGCGCGCCGGGCGGAAGCCCTCGGCCTGGGGCTGCTCGCCGAGGAGGTCGGCACCCGGGTGCACCGCGAGCGCCTGGCCCAGGGCGGCGCCTGGGAGGCCCCGCAGATCGACCAGCCTGGCTCCCACGGAGAGCCCCGCTGGGAGATCCCGCGCTACGACCAGCCGGCCACGCGCGATGCCTACCCCCGCGCCCAGGCCTGGGGGCAGGCCCTGCCCCCAGGCCTGGACGAGGCACCCACCGCCGCCGATCTGGCCGCCCTGCGGGAGGATCTCGCCGCGCTGGCCGCCGAGCGCCTGCGGGCTGCCGAGAGGCTGCACCATCCGCTGGAGCTCGCCAGGCTGCTCTGCCTGCACGCCACCATCCTGCTGCGGATCGACGATCTCCTGCGCCTGGCGCCCCCCGGGCCACCCCAGGAGGACCCGCTCCGGCGTTGGATCTTCGACCAGGCGCTGTGCGCCCTGGACCACGCGCAGAACCAGCTCGCCCCCCTGCTCACCCCCCGCTGGCGCGGCCCCGAGCCCGAGGAAGGAGCCCTGTCCACCCAGCGCTGGCTCCTGGACCAGAGCCGCCACGCCACCCGCGGCGCCCTGGTGAACGCGCGTTGACCCCCTCGGCGGCGATGGGCTTGGCCCTGGCCGGGACGGCCTCCTCTCCGACGCCATCGACCACGGCCCCCGAGGGCGTGCAGATCTGCGCAGGGACGCGCCGTCCCCCCCCGATCCTGCACGGGCTGGTGGTGAACGGCGGCGCCCCCCCGAGCGCCGCAGCCCCCCCGAGCGCCGCAGCCCCGTCGCGCAGGGGCGAACGGGCAGACCCTCGAGCGCGGCGTACTGCCCCGCGGCGTCGAGGCTCCCGCGCGCGGGGCGCGCTGGCGTCGGAGAGAGACAGCTTCCCCCTCCACCGGTGTCTTCCTTCCAGCCCGATCCCCGGGCTACCAAAGGAGATCCCATGCGTCCGCTCCCCGTCCTCGTCCCCGCCCTGCTCCTGATCGGCTGCACCGCCCCGTGCGAGACCCTCTCCCTGGACACCATGGTCCCCGCCATCGAGGCCTGCGGCCTGGAGGCCCCCGCGTGGATGGCGCAAGGCCCCTGGGACTGCGACGGCGACTACGACTACGACTGCGGCACGGCCTGCTGGGAGGCCGCCTCTTGCGAAGACATCGAGGTCTGGCTCGGCGACGATCCGACCGGGGGCACGCTCTATGTCTGTGAGGAGGGCTGCTGGGCGGCTGAGGAGGGCTGAACTACTACTCGCGAAAGTCCTCGCGCCAGGCGCGAAAGGCTGGAGGCTGGAGGCTGGAGACCGGAGGGGGAGAAGGGAGACCGGAGACCGGAGGCGATAGCCCAGCGGGCCGCGGCGGAGGACGGACAGGTGACCCGCGCGCCGTGTCCGACCTACA
>JBDRKM010000459.1:0-11464 GCA_043814015.1 Pseudomonadota bacterium | reverse complement strand
CCGGTCCCAGGCCCAGCTTCGGGGGTCCGAGCCGCGCCGGCGCCCGGCCCGTGCGCCCGGGCCTGAAGCCCCCGCCCGCCAAGGACCCCGCCAAGTGAGCGCGGCCCGGCGCCGCCTGCTGGTCCTCGGCGCCTCGTCGGGAATCGGCGCGGGCTGCGCCCGGGTCTTCGCCGCCCACGGCTACGACATCTACGGCGTCCACCTGGACCGCCGCCCCGCCCTGCCACGGGTGGGGGCGCTGCAGGCGGAGCTGGAGGGGTTCGGCGCCCGCGTGCGGCTCTTCAACCGCAACGCCGCGGATACGGAGCAGCGCCAGGAGGTGATCGCGGCCCTCTCGGAGGATCTCGCTCCTCAGGGGGCCGGGATCGACGTGCTCCTGCACTCCCTGGCCTTCGGCAGCCTGGGCGAGTTCGTGCCGGCGGACGACGCGCGCCCCGTCCAGGAGCGGCAGCTCGTCATGACCATGGAGGTCATGGCCTCCAGCCTGGCCTGGTGGGCGCGCGATCTCGTCCAGGCCGGGCTGCTGGGGAGCACGCCCGCGGTCCCGCGGCCGATCTCGGGCGCCACCGGTGCGGGCGGCGCGCGGGTCTTCGCCCTCACCTCCGCCGGCACCCACCGGGTCTGGCCCGGCTACGGCCCGGTCAGCGCAGCCAAGGCGGCGCTGGATTCCCTCGTGCGGCAGCTCGCGGTGGAGCTCATGCCCCGCGGCGTCACGGTCAACGCCATCATGCCCGGGGTCACCCGCACCCCGGCGCTGGCGGTCATCCCCGGTCACGAGCGCATGCTGGCTCGCGCCGAGGAGGGCAACCCCGGCGGACGGCTGACCACCCCCGAGGACGTGGGGCATGCGCTGCTGGCCCTGAGCGCCCCGGGCACCGCCTGGATGACCGGCAACTGCATCCGGGTGGACGGGGGGGAGGATCTGCTGGCATGAAGGCTGCTGCCTGCCTCGCGGCGCTCCTGCTCGCCTGCCATGCCCCGCCCGAGGAGACGGGAGATCCGCTGGACACGGGCGATCCCGGGGTGCAGCCCACCACGGGCTGCGAGGGAGACGAGGCCGCGCTGCGAGAGATGATCGCGGGCCCGGAGCCCACGTCGGCCGAGGTGCAGGCCCTGCTGGCCCAGGTGGACGCAGGCTGCGGCTGGCCCATCGTCAGCGAGGCGGGCACCTTCCTGTTCGCCCGTGTTGGCGGATCGGGTACCTGGGCCGTAGCGGGTGACTTCGACGACTGGGGGGGCACGCCGCTGACCAGCCATGGCGCGCTACAGTGGGCCGATCTGACCATCCCCTCCCCCGCCGACGCCGGCTACAAGTTCACCGACGGCGCCGCCTGGGAAGCCGACCCCTGGGCGCGACGCCTGGTGTACGACGAGTACGGCGAGCTCTCCCTGGTGCGGGCGGAGCGCGCCCACCTGGAGCGCTGGCGGAGCTTCGCCGCCGAGGGCCTGCGGGCCCGCACCGTACGGGTCTGGGTCCCGGACGGCGGCGTCTTCGACCGCGTCCTGTTCGCCCACGACGGCCAGAACCTGTTCGACCCGCAGGCCTCCTACGGGGGCTGGCACCTGCAGGACGCCCTGCCTTCGGGGATGCTCGTGGTGGCCAACGACAACACCCCCGACCGCATGGAGGAGTACACCCACGTGGAGGACCTGCTCCACGGCGAGTGGTACGGCGGCTGGGGCGCAACCTACGGCGCCTTCGTGCAGGAGCAGCTCCGGCCCTGGGCCGACGAGCAGTACGGATCGGCCGATCACTTCGGGCTGCTGGGCTCCTCGCTCGGCGGGCTCATCTCCCTGTCCATCGCCGACCAGTACCCCGGCGAGTGGGACTTCGCGGCCAGCCTGTCGGGCACGCTCGGTTGGGGCAGCATCGGGGCGCACAACGAGACCATGATCGAGCGCTACGCCGCCGCGGGCCACCGCGACACCGCCCTCTACCTGGACTCGGGCGGCTACGGCACCACCTGCGCGGACACCGACGACGACGGCATCGATGACGACGACCCCGACTCCGCCGACAACTACTGCGAGACCGTGCAGATGCGCGACACCCTGGAGGCCGGGGGCTACGTCTTCGAGGAGGACCTCTGGCACTGGTGGGAGCCCGACGCCGCGCACAACGAGGCCGCCTGGGCCGCGCGGGTGGCGCTGCCCCTGTCCGTCTTCGCCGCCCTGGAGTGATGCATGCCCCGCCTCGCAGTGATCGGTGACGTCCACGGCTCCCAGGGGTTCTTCGCCGACGTGCTGGCCGCCCTGCGCCCGGAGGCGCCCGAAGGGCTGCTGCTCGTCGGCGACCTCGGCTTCGAGGCCGATCTTCGGGGCAGCGCCCGGCGGGCGCTGGAGGCGATCGGGGCGCTGGGCCTGCCCGCCCTGTTCGTGCCAGGGAACCACGATCTGCCCGACCTCGCGGACCTGGGCGCGGCCCGCAACGTGGACCGCCGCTACCTGGACCTCTGCGGGCTCAGGGTCACGGGCTGGGGCGGCGCCCAGAGAAAGTTCGGCTTCCCCTACGAGTGGCGCGAGGCCGAGGTGCCCCCGGAGCTGCGCGAGCCCGTGGACATCCTGGTGCTCCACTGCCCGCCGTACCGTTGTCGGCTGGACAAGACCGCGCACGGCTCCCACGTCGGCTCCCCCGCCCTGCGCAGGCTGATGGCGCGCAGCCGGCCGCGGCTGGTGCTGTGCGGCCACATCCACGAGGCGCCCGGCTTCGAGGAGGTGGAGGGTGTGCCCTGTGTCAACGCGGGCTCTCTCGGGGCGCCCTTCGGAGCGCCGCAGTACGTCGTGCTCGACTGGGACGAGCAGGGCTGTGACGTGCGGCACGTGGTGCTGCCCCACACGCCGCAGGCCTGCTCCGCGCCCTGGTGCGTGGAGGAGGCGGCGGGGCCGGAGGTGGGGGTGCGGCGGTGGAGGGTGGGGTTCGGGGCATAGGCCCTGACCTTGGCAACAATGGCTACGGGCTACGGGCTACGGGAGTCGGCACGTCGGAGGCCTGGGCCAGCTCGGCCATGGTCATGGGGTGGCGCTGGAAGATGGCGGCGAGGGCGGCGGGCAGGTCTGCGTGCAGGCCCGCGGGAAGAGCGGGAGCGGGGCGGCGGCTGGGCGGTGGGGCGCATCGGCCCCCGGGTGCTTGGAGGGCTGCGGCGGGCTGCTCTTCCTGGGGCTCGGGCTCCTGGTGCTGCTCAGCATCGCTGGGATCTCGGCCTCTTCAGCGCCACGCCCCCGCGACCTGGGGCCACGCCTCCCTGAGCGCCCGTCGCCCCGCGAACACCCCGATGTGCCCCGCGTCCACCAGCCAACGCCGCGCCTGGCCGGGCTGGAGGTGCTGCTCCAGGGCCCAGACCTGCTCGGGCGGGGTGATGTGGTCGCGGGTGCCGGCCACCAGCGCCACGGGGCAGGCGATGTCGGCCAGGTGCACGGTGCGACCGCGCACGGCGAAGGTGCCGCGGTGCAGGCGGTTCTGCTGGAACAGATCGCGCACCACCTCGAGGTACAGCTCGCCGGCGATGTCCTTGTGCAGGCGGTACCAGTTGCGCAGGGCGCCGAAGCGGCCCACGAAGTCGGGGTCGTCCGCCTGCCAGAACAGGGCGCTGGGGTGCTGGACGAAGCGCTCGTAGGGGCGCAGCAGATCGAAGCCCTGGGAGAGCAACCTCCCCGGCGCGTTCCCCTCCCCCGCGGCCACGACGCCGCGGAAGAAGGCCAGGGGCAGGCCGAGCGAGAAGGCGTGCAGCAGGGTGCGGCCAGCCCAGGCGTCGATGGGCGCGGCGGCGATGGTGAGGCTGGCCACGCGCGCGGGGTACAGGGCCGCCACCATGGCGCACTGCCAGCCACCCTGGCACAGGCCCACCAGGTGCACCGGGCCGCCCAGGGCGTCCATGCAGGCCAGGATGTCGTCCAGCGAGTCGGCGATGGCGTAGGGGCGCTTCGGGGGCGGCTGCCAGTCGGTGACGCCGACGCGGGGGATGCCCGCGGCCAGCAGGGTGCGCACCAGGCTCTGGTCCTCGGCGAAGTCGGCGATGTAGGAGTGGTTCACCTGGGGCGTGACGATCAGGGCGGCGGAGCCCTCCGCGGCGCCGTGGTGGCGCAGGTGGACGCTGTCGCGCAGGGCTTCGCTGCGCCCCTCGGTGGCCCAGCGGGGCGCGGGCTCCTCGCGGGGGTGCCAGGTCTCCCAGGTGGCCAGGCCACGGCGGCCCAGATCGAGCCAGGCGTCGAACAGGGCGACGGGCACGCTCACACGGCACCTCCCCAGCGCAGGGCCACCGCGCCCCAGGAGTAGCCGATGCCGGCGCCCACGGCGGAGATGATGGCGCCATCGCGCAGGCGGCCGTCGGCCTCGGCCAGCTCCAGGGAGAGGAGCTGATCGAACTGCCCGAGGTGGCCGTAGCTGGCCAGGTAGGTGCTCTGCTCCTCGCGCAGGCCGAGGTCCTGGAGCAGGGCGAGGTGCCCGGAGCGCTTCATGTGCAGCACCGCCAGGTAGTCGATGTCGGCGGCGGTGAGCCCGCCCTCCTCGAGGGACTCGCGGATGACCCGCATGAAGTTGGGGTGGGAGCGCTCGGCCAGCAGGCGGCGCATGCCCTCCTGGTGGATCACGTCGAGGCAGCGCCGGGCGTCCTGCGCGTTCTCCGGGGTGACGGGGCTCTCGGTGCCGCCGTGGCGAGCCAGCACGTGGCGGGCCAGGGCGCCATCCGAGATGAGCGAGACCCCCAGGATCTCGTGACGCGCGTGGCCGCGCTCGATCAGCGCCGCGCCGCCGCCGGGTGCCAGGTTGTACATGAAGCTGACCCGGGGGTTCTCGTAGTCGATGAGATCGCCGTTGCGGTAGCCGCCGCACAGCAACACCCGCTGCAGGGCGGGCTCGGCGCGCAGCAGGGCGCGGGCCAGGCGCACACCCGCGGGGAAGGAGGAGCACTTCTGCATGACGTCCAGCGCCCAGGCCCTCCGCGCGCCGATGCGCTCCTGGATCCAGATGCCCGAGGTGGTCATGGGGTACTCGCGCAGCTCATCGCCGATGCACAGGATGGCGTCCACGTCCTCGGCGTAGACCCCGGCCCGGGCCAGGCAGCGCTCCGCCGCCTTCGCGCCCATCTCCTGCACGCCGTCGTCGGGGCCCGGGACCGCGATCTGCTCGATGCCGAGCTTGTCGCGCACGGCCTGCTCGCTCCAGCGCCCGCCGGTGGCGGCCGCGATCTCGGCGGCGCTGCGCCGCCCCTCGGGCACATAGGTGGCGAAGGCCCGGATGCCGATGGGCTCACGAAGCATGGCCACGCGCCTCCTGGACCAGGGCCGGCTTGTAGACCTTGCCGTTGGCGTTGCGGGGCAGCTCGGCCAGCACCACGAAGGCCCTGGGGACCTTGTAGTGGGCGATTCGCTCGCGCAGCCAGACCTTGACCTGCGCGGGATCGAAGGCGTCCGGGTCGCGGGCGACCACGAAGGCGCAGCCCACCTCGCCCCAGCGCGTATCGGGCATGCCCACCACCGCGCAGTCGGCGATGGCGGGGTGGCCGCCGAGCGCCACCTCCACCTCGGCCGGGTACACGTTCTCGCCGCCGGAGATGAACATCTCCTTCTTGCGGCCAGCCACGTAGAAGAAGCCGTCTTCGTCGCGGCGCACCAGGTCGCCCGTGTGGAACCAGCCGTCCTGGATGGCGGCGGCGGTGGCCTCGGGGTCGTCGTGGTAGCCGAGACAGACGTGGGGGCCGGCGAGCAGCAATTCGCCAGCCTCCCCCGGCGCGGCCTCGCGCTCGCCCACCACCACGCGGGCCTGGCAGAAGTGGATGGGCTTGCCGACGGACCCGGCGCGGGTGAGCGCCTCGTCGGGGGGCAGGAAGAAGCAGTTGGGGCCCACCTCGGTCATGCCGAAGCCCTGGGTCAGGCGCACGCCGCGGGCCTGATATTGCCGGATCAGGGCGACGGAGAGCGGCGCGCCGCCACACAGCAGGAGGCGCAGGGTCGCGAGATCCCGTGCCTCGAAATCCGGGTGCTCGGCCAGCATCTGCAGGGTGGTCGGCACACCGAAGACCGTGGTGATGCCGCTCTGTTCGATCTCCCGCAGCACGGCCCCCGCCTCGAAGGCCCGGTGCACCACCACGTGCCCGCCGCACTGCAGCAGGGGCAGGGCCAGGACGTTGATGGCCCCGGTGTGGAACAGGGGCGTGTAGAGCACGGTGGCGTCGTGCGCGGTCAGCTCGAAGGCGAGCTGGGTGTTGACGGTGTTCCAGAAGAGCTGCCGCACGGGCAGGACCGCGGCCTTCGGCAGGCCGGTGGTGCCGCTGGTGAACAGCAGCAGGGCCGGATCTTCCAGGCCGAGGGGGGCCAGCGGGCGCCGGTCGGGGAGGGAGGCCGGGCCCTCGGGGGGGGCCTCGAGGGCCTCGAGGGCCGTGGGCTCCGCGGCCAGCGGATGCTGCATGGCGGCGAGGAGGGCGCGGCTGTCCTCGTCCACCATCAGCAGGCGGGCGCCGGAGAGGGACAGCAGGGCGTCGAGCTCTCCCGGTGCCAGGCGCCAGTTCAGGGGCGCCAGGACCATGCCCGCGCGGAAGCATGCGAAGGCCAGCTCGAAGAAGCAGGGGTGGTTCTGGGCCAGGATGGCCACGCGGTCACCGGGCTCCAGCCCCCGGTCGTCCACCAGCCAGCGGGCGGTGCGCGCCACGCGGGCCTCCAGATCGGCCCAGGACCAGGTGACACCAGACGCGGTCAGCGCGGGACGATCGGGGGTGTAGCTGCCCCAGCGCGCGGGATGGTCGATGGGGCAGAGGCGGCGATCCCAGCTCATCGCGGCGCACCGGCGGCCTGGGCGGAGGCGATGGTGCGCTCGGACCAGGTGAGCGCCTGGACCCCGAGATCCCGGGCCTGCTCGCAGCTCTCGAGCCAGGTGTCGAGCGCGGCCCGCTGCAGGTCGAGCACCACCCGGGCGGCCTGCCAGGGGTCGAACAGGGCCGGGTCCATCAGGGGAGGGAGGAGATCCTGCGGAGAGAAGGGCTGGGACGACATGGGAGCCTCCTTGTTGCTGCGCGGCAGCATAGCCCCCATGTTGCGTTGCGGCAAGAGGCTGGACGCAAAACGCATCGTGGTCCACCCCAGGGCCCGCGGGCAGCCTCAGGGCTGCGCCAACGCGAGCCGCCCGCCCTGGACGAGGAACCCTGTTTCCTCGCGGATCCGCGCGGCGACGGCCTCCGGTGGGCGATCGAGCACCCGCAGGTCCCACCAGGCGATCGTGCCGTCGTGGGTGGCCGTGAGCAGCCACGGCTGGCCGGTGATCGTCCCCCACCACGAGAGGCTGACGGGCAGCTCTCCCAGCACCGCGACCGGCTCCGGCGTGCCCAGGTCATGGACCTGGATGGTGCGGCCGTCGTAGGTCGCGATGCGCGCGGGGCCGACCCACGCCACATCCAGCGCTTTCGGTTGGACCAGGAGATGGGCGGACGGCTCGGAGGCGCCGACCTCGCGCACCGCGACCACCCCATCCGGGCCGAGGAGCGCCAGCCGGCCGCCGTCTCCCACCGCCAGCGCGGCCCCATCGGCGCCCACGAGCGCGCCCAGCAGCAGCCCGTCCGCGGCGTGGACCGCCCAGCGCTCGCCGCTGCGCGCCAGCCAGCGTCCATCCCAGGCCAGCACCTCCTCGACGCGCGTGCTCACGGGCACCGTCCGGACGGTCCCCTCCCCCGTCCACAGGAGCAGCCCCTCCTCGCTCGCGGTCGCGGCCGTCCCGTCCACACCACAGGCGAGGGGCACCAGGGGCTCCCCCGCTCTGAGCACGACCCTGGCGGACGGCGGACCAAGGTGGAGCAGGGCGGCGCCGTTGGTGGCGATCACCCCCCCGCTCGACGCGCACAGGCTCCAGAGCCCCACCCAGACGCCATCCGCACCCGGCAGCGGGACCTCCGACAGCGGCTTCCCGGGAGCCAGGGCCAGGACCCGCCCGTCCCCGGCGCACCAGAGCTCCTCGCCCGCGGGAGTACAGGAGGTGACGCCCCTGTCCATGCGCATGGGCAGGCGGGCCTCCGGCGCGGGGGAGACCGCCCTCAGACCCCCTGGGCCGATCAGGCGCACGGTGCCAGAGGCGTCGATCACGGGCGGGAGCGCGGTGCCCGGCTCGATGGCGGGCAGGCGCAGGAGGGGGTGGCCCTCCAGGTCCCAGACCTCGACGCCACCCTCGTCCGCGGCCCACACCGCCCGCTCGTCCTCGGACCAGCCCACCACCATCCGCGGTCCGCGCTCGCGCAGGGTGATGGGGGCCTCCTCCCCAGCCCTCACCAGGCGCACCGCGCCCGCCAGCGTGCCGAACACCACGCCGTCTCCCTGCGCGTCCGGCCGCGCGAAGGTGAAGCCGCCCCCGCTGAGCAGACGCGAGCGCTGCTCGTCTCCCAGGGTGGTCAGCGCCCCCCTGGCCAACCAGGCGCGCAGCTCATCGCCGAACCAGTCCACGCCGCCCACCTGGGAGCCGGTGTTCCAGGAGGCGATGATCTCGACGGGGGCGCCCTCTGCCGGGAGGCGCGCCGCGTACACGGTGCGCCCGTCGGCCCAGGCGACGCGCTGGCCGTCTGGATGGAAGGCGGGGGCAGCCACCACGTCCAGCATCGGCTCCAGGTGCAGCGCGTCCCGGCCGGTCTGGACCTCGACCACCCGCAGGCGAACGCCGCGCTCCACCACACCCACCCAGCGCCGGTCCGGCGAGAGGCGGGCGCGCGTCGCGGGGCCGGGGTCCAGGACCCGGACTCCAGCCGCCCCCCCCAGCCAGACCCCGTGGGGGCCCGCGCAGAGGAAGGCGTCCAGGGCGGGCACCCAGGACAGGTCCACGCAGGGCCCGGGCAGATCGAGCCGCTCGGCGCTCCAACGGTACGGCAGGGTGCCGAGCAGCTGGGCGGCGAGGCCGACGGCCTCGGCGTTCGGGCCCAGCTCCAGCGCCGCGCCGGCGAAGGCGAGGGCCGCCGCGGGCTCGCCCGCCTCCAGGGCGCCGCGCGCTTTCTCCACGCGGGCGTCCTGGAGCGCTTCGGCCATCCCGGTCCGGGCTGCCTCCGCGCGATCGCGCTGCGCCGCGGTCCGCGCGAACCCCACCGCCGTGGCCCCGACGGCCACCAGCAGACCCGCCGCGAGCCCCAGCAGCGCGCGCCGGTGGCGCCGGAGGAGCCGCCCGGCCTCCTCCCCCAGGGAGTACGCGTAGGCGGAGACGTGCTCGCCGGAGCGGAAGGCCTTGAGATCCGCCAGCAGCGCGCCCGCGTCCGCGTACCGCGCGGCGGGATCCCGCTGCAGCGCGCGCATGGCGATGGCCGCGAGCTCGGCGGGTGCGCGTGGGGCGAGGGAGCGGACCGGCGGCACCGGCAGGTCGAGCACGCGGGCGATGACGACGCGCGGGTCGGGGGCCTCGAAGGGCCTGCGGCCCGCCAGGATCTCGTAGAGCAGCACCCCGAGGGCCCAGACGTCCGAGCGCGCGTCCACGGGTTCACCGGCCGCCTGCTCGGGGCTCATGAAGTCGGGGGTCCCCACGGGCAGCCCCGGGTGCTCCTGGGCGGTGGGCGGGCCGAGGGGGCTGTCGGTGGAGAAGATCCTGGCGATGCCCCAGTCCACCACCTGGACCTCGCCGAAGGGGCCGATCATCACGTTCTCGGGCTTGATGTCCCGGTGCACCACCCCCAGGGCGTGGGCGTGGGCGAGGGCCTGGCAGGTCTCGATGAGGGGATCGAGCAGCGCCAGGCGCTGGGCCAGGCCCTCGCAGTCGGCCAGGGCGTGCTGCAGCGAGCGCCCGCGCACCACGCGCATCACGTAGAAGGGCGCGCCATCGGGATGGACGCCGACGTCGAAGATCGGCACGATGCCGGGGTGGTCGAGGCCGGCGGTGAGGCGGGCTTCGCGGGTGAAGCTCCGTCGCTGCGACGCGCTCTCCCGGGTCAGCTCCTTGAGCGCCACCTGGCGCCCCAGCGCCTCATCCTCCGCCAGCCACACGCGGCCCATGCCGCCCTGGCCGAGCACCTGGACGCGGCGGTAGCGCGCGGGGGGAGGGCCGCCCGAGGCCTCCGCGGGCTCCCCGGGACCCCAGGTGGGATCCGTGGCCAGGTCCTGTCCATCGCGGGGCTTCGACGCCATGGCGCGCACGTATCCCGACGGCGAACGTGCATCCGCGGGGCCGGCGCGGGCGCCCGGCGCCTACCCGAACAGCAGCTTGCAGATGAAGACCGCCCCGATGACCCCGGCGAGATCGGCGGTCAGCGCCGCGAACATGGAGTGGCGCAGGCGGGAGACACCCACGGCGCCGAAGTAGACCGCCAGCACGTAGAAGACGGTCTCGGAGGAACCTTGCAGGGTGGAGACCAGGTAGCCCACGTAGGTGTCGGTGCCGTAGGCGGTGAGGGCATCGGCCATGACGCCGTAGGCGCCGGAGCCCGACAGCGGGCGCAAGAGCACCATGGGCAGGGCCTCGGCGGGCAGCCCGAAGGGCGCGGTGAAGCGGCCGATGAACCCCACGAGCAGGCCCAGCGCGCCGCTCTCGCGGAACATGGCCACGGCCACCAGGATGGCCACCACGTAGGGGATGATGCGCAGGGCCACGTTGAAGCCGTCCTTGGCGCCGGCGATGAAGACCTCGTAGACCTTCACCCCACGCAGCTTGCCCACCGTGAGCATGCCGACGATGAGGGTGGGGATGATCCAGTCGGAGACGAGCTGCCCGTAGAGGATGGCGAGGACCACCAGGGCGACCATGGCGAGGATGAGCCCGACGAAGGGCAGGAGGCTCTCGGTGGCGCCCCTGGAGAGATCCTCCTCGCCCTCCTGGACCAGGCCGAGCCCCTCCCTGGCGACGGGAGGCTTGCTCCTGGCGAAGTAGGGGATCTTCTCGTAGAGCTTGCAGGCGAGCACGCCCACCAGGGTGGCGCAGCCCGAGGCGAACAGGGTGGAGGGCAGGATGGCGGCCGGGTTGGCCGAGCCCAGCGAGGCGCGCAGCCCGATGACGCCGGTGGGCAGCAGGGTGACGGCGCTGGTGTTGATGGCCAGGAACAGGGCCATGGCGTTGGTGGTGGTGCCCTTCTCGCCGTTGAGCTTGTCGAGTTCCTGCATGGCCTTGATGCCGAAGGGCGTGGCGGCGTTGGCCAACCCCAGCGCGTTGGCCGCCAGGTTCATGATCATGGCCGCCATGGCGGGGTGGTCCGGGGGGACGTCGGGGAAGAGCCGCACCATGACCGGGCGGATCATGCGCGCGATGAAGCGCAGGGCCCCGGCCTGCTGCATGACCTCCATGAGCCCCAGGAACAGGGCCATGATGCCCACCAGCCCGATGGCCAGGGTGACGGCGCCCTTGGAGGCCTCGATGGCGCCGGTGGTGACGGCCCCCATGGTGCCGTTCCAGGCCGCGGCGGCGTACGAGATGAGGACGATGGCGTAGAAGACGTAGTTCATGGTCGGAGGGCCTTATCCTCGCGCCGGGAGGCCCGCGACGGGGCCGAGGCGGGCGAGCAGCGCGGGGCGGTCGTCGGGATCG
>JBDRKM010000458.1:0-10743 GCA_043814015.1 Pseudomonadota bacterium | reverse complement strand
CTCAGCCGCGGCCGATCCAGGGCGCCGGCGAGGGCGTCCGCCAGCATGTCCGGCGCCGAGAACCCTCGATCCGCGCGCCGCCGCGAGGGCGTGGGGACCGCGACCACCCCGTCCACAGCCGGCAGCGAGGGGGCCACGCGGCCGGCGCACAGGGCCGCCACCTCCGCCAGCAATGCCTCACGGCGACCATACTTCCCGGCGCGCACCAGCTCACCGCCCACCCCGCGGTAGGGCGCCAGGTACCAGCCCGAGGCGACGCAGGGGATGCTGGTGCCGAGGGGCCAGGCGCGGCGCGGAAGCTGCGCCTCGCAGGCCGCGCACAGCCGTGCCACCGAGCCGTCACCGGCCAGCTCACCGCAGACCGCACAGGGGGTGGGCAGCAGCACGTCCAGCAGGTCACGGACCAGCCCCACGGGGGCCTCCTCAGTGGTGGTAGGGCACGCCCTTGAGCAGGGTCAGCCCGCGGTAGATCTGCTCCAGCAGCACGACCCGGGCGACCTGGTGGTTGAGCACCAGCGGCGAGAGCGCCAGCAGGGTCCGGGCGCGCGCGCGGGTGCTCTCGGCGTGGCCATGGGCGCCGCCCAGCAGGAACACCAGGCGGTCCACGGCCGGCTGATCGCCCAGGGCCAGCAGGTCGCGGAAGCCATCCGTGCTCAACCCGGCCCCCCGCTCGTCGAGCACCACGAGGTGGTCACCCGGCCTGACGCCGGCCAGCAGGCGAAGTCCCTCGTCCTCCCGCGCGCGCGCCACATCCCGGGCGGGGTCGGCCGGACGCACCGACCGCTCCTCGATGCGGGCCATGCGCCCGATGCGTTCGAGGTACAGCCGCGCGGCCTCGTCGGCCCAGGGCGTGCGACCCCGGGTGACCTCGAGGACGAGCAGTCGCATCCCGGTCTAGGCGAACGCTGGCGCCGGGGCGTCGGGCTGGGCGTCTTCGGGGACGGGCACGCGCGGCGCGTCCACCCAGAGGGCCTCCAGGTCGTAGAAACGGCGCAGGTGCTCGTCGAAGACGTGCACCACCAGATCGCCGTAGTCCACCAGGACCCAGCGGCCGGTGTCCAGCCCCTCGATCCCGAGGGGAATCTCGTCGGCCTCGGCCTTGAGGTCGGCGCGGATCGCCTCGGCGATGGCCGAGACCTGACGGCTGCTGTGCCCGTGGCAGATGATGAAGAACTGGGCGTAGGAGACGAGCTCGCGGACATCCAGGATGACGAGTTCCTCGGCTTTGCGCCCGAGGGCGGACAGCGCGGCCCGCCAGGTGAGATCTGCAGCGTTGATGGGACGGTCCTCCAAGTAGGCGACAACACGGTACTGCGGGCCGGAGCTGGCCGCAAGACACTAGGGAACGGGCCCGCCTCCGAGCACCCCGAAGTCGGTGCGGACCAGGATGAGGTGGGCCTCCCTGACCTGACCCTCGTGCCCGCGCCGGTGCCAGCGCGTGCTGACATCGGCCATCAGGCGCACCCCGGAGGCCTCGTCGATCCAGAGGGTCCCCTCGATGAGCTCCGGGACGGTGCGGGCCACGGGCTCGGCCGCCGCCGGCGCGATGGAGACGGAGTACCGGTTGGCCAGCCGGCCCTCGATCAGGGCCTGCCCCTCGTAGGTGTAGGCGATGCAGTCGCGCAGGGACCCGAGGAAGGGATCCCACACGTCCCACGCCTGCCGCAGCTCCAGGCGCAGGGGCTCCAGGTCGTCCACCTCGTGCATGGCGCCGTCTGGCTTCGACATCCGGCCGCGGCCACCGGAGGCCTCGAAGCGCGCGCGCTCCTCGCCGTCGCTGAGGCGCAGCAGGGTGAAGTCGTCCCAGCTCGACCAGGTCACGCGGGTCTGATCCTCCCGCGCGCGCTGGGGCTGGCCCTCGACCCTGTCGGTGCGGGTGATGGAGGCCTCCATGCGGTGCGGGCCGAGGCCCGCGATGTCGCCGAAGTCGACCTGCTGGGAGACGCGCAGGCGTTCCTCTCCGGCCGCCGGCTGCTCCTGGCACCCCGCGGCGAGGGCGACCAGGAAGAGTGGACCCCTCACGACGGCTCCTGCAGCCGTTGCCAGATGAGGTCGAGCAGGGGCTTGAGCCCATGGCCGGTCACCGCCGAGAGGGCATGGGCCTCCACGCCCGCAGCCTGGAAGGAGGCCAGGATGGCCGCCAGCTCCTCGGGCGGGACGGCGTCGATCTGCGAGAGGGCCACCAGCTCGGGGCGCGCGGCCAGCTCTGGATCGAAGGCGGCCAGCTCGGCGCGCAGGATGCGGTAGCGCTCCAACGGGCTGCCCACCTCCTCGGGCACGACGCGCACCAGGTGCAGCAGCAGGCGGGTGCGCTGCACGTGCTTGAGGAAGCGGTGCCCCAGCCCCGCGCCCTGGGCCGCGCCCTCGATCAGGCCGGGGACGTCGGCCACCACCCAGCTGCCCTCGTCGCCGCGGTCCACCACCCCGAGGCTCGGGGTCAGGGTCGTGAAGGGGTAGTCGGCGATCCGCGGGCGCGCTGCGGAGACGCGGGAGACGAAGGTGGACTTGCCCGCGTTGGGGAAGCCGAGCACCCCCACATCCGCCAGCAATTTGAGCTCGAGCCGCAGATCGAAAGCTTCGCTGGAGCCGCCGGGATCGGCCCGGCGCGGCGCCTGGTTGGTGGCGGTCGCGAAGCGCATGTTGCCGCGCCCGCCCTGGCCACCGCGCGCGATCTCCACCCGCGCGTCGTGCCCGGCCAGATCCGCGAGCAGGGCGTCGGTGGCTGCGTCGTAGACCAACGTGCCCTGCGGTACACGCAGGACGAGGTCTTTCCCGGATCGACCGGTCATCTGACGCTTGTCGCCGCGCTGACCGCGCTCGGCCTGGTAGAGTCGCCGCCCGCGAAAGCCGGCCAGGGTGTTCAGGCCTGCATCGACCTCGAGGAACACGGAGCCCCCACGGCCGCCATCGCCGCCGTCCGGGCCACCCTGGTCCACGTATTTCTCGTGCCTGAACGAGATCGCGCCCGCGCCTCCGCCACCGGAGACGACCCGGATCTCGACCTCATCGATGAAACGCACGGCGTTGCCCTTCCGGAGAAGAGGAGACCCGTCCGGTGTGGGCGGGCCCGCCCGGCCGGATCAAGCCTCGGGGTAGACCGAGATGCGCCGCTTTCCACCACGGAAGGTCTCGAAGCGCACCCGCCCGTCGACCAGGGCGAACAAGGTCCAGTCGCGACCGACGCCGACGTTGTGGCCCGGATGGAAGTGCGTGCCGAGCTGGCGGACGAGGATGTTGCCGGCGAGGACCACCTGACCATCCTGGCGCTTCACGCCGCGATACTGGGGGTTCGAATCGCGACCGTTGCGCGAGCTTCCCTGACCCTTTTTGTGAGCCATGACGTCCTCCGCCTAGACCGCGATGTCCAGGATCTGGAGCAGGGTGGTGGTGGCACGGAAGCCGCGCTTCACACGGGAACGCTTGCGGCGCCGGTACTTGAGGGTGACGACCTTCTCGCCCTTGCCGTGGGCCAGGACGCGGGCCTTGACCGAGGCCCCGGGCACCAGGGGGGCGCCGACCTGGACCCCATCCTCGGTGTCGGTGGCGAGCAGCAGAACGCGGTCGAAGGTGATCTCGGTCCCTTCCTCGGCGTCGATGTGCTCGACCTCGATGGTGTCGCCGGTGCTCACGCGCACCTGCTTGCCGTTGGTGTCGATAATGGCGTACATGACGTTCTCCAGCCCTCTTTCGGTGACAATGAGGGCGGCGGGCTTCAATTCGTTGCCCTCCGGGATCGGGGTCCCGGGAGCGGCCGCCGGTATTTAGAGGCTGAGCCCGGGTCTGTCAAGGGGCGCGCCCTTCTCTCGGAGCGCTCAGCGCGCGCGGCTGCCCAGGGCGAGGCGCAGGCGGTCGAGGCGCGCGTGGACCTCGTCCGTCGTCAGGTCACAGAAACGCGGGGGGAGCATGCGACGGGCCGAAGCCTCGAACACCGCCAGCATCTCCATGAAGTCGAGCATGCGGGTGTCGCGGCTGGGGATGACGTCCTGGACGGCTTGATCGAGGTCGGCCTGGGTGAGCTCCTCGCGGTCCTCCAGGCTGGCCAGGCGGGCGGCCGCCAACAGCACGGCCTCCAGCTCAGCGGCCGAGTAGCCTTCGGTGGCGGCCACCAGGGGCTCCAGGACGGCACCTTCGGCCAGGCCCAGCTTGTTCTTGCGCAGGATGGCCTCGACGATGGAGCGGCGCTCGCCCTCCTCCTCGGGGAAAAAGAAGGGCACCTTGACGTCGAAGCGCCCAGGGCGCTTGAGATCCGTGTCGATCTTGTCGGGGCGGTTGGTCATCATCAGCGTGACCACCCGGCCGCGGTGGCCGGTGTCGGACATGAACTCCTTGAGGCGGGCCACCACCCGGCTGGAGGTACCGCCGTCGCCCTCGCTGCCCGCGGACAGGGAGCGGTCCGCCTCGTCGATGATGAGCAGGACGTAGCCGAGGGCCTGGACCACGTGCAGGATCTTCTCCAGGTTGCCCTCGGTGGAACCCACCCACTTCTCGCGGAAGTTCTTGAACTTGAGGCAGGTGAGCCCCGACTCGGCCGCGAAGGCCTCGGCCACGAAGGTCTTGCCCGTGCCCATGGGCCCCACGAAGATGACCCCCATGGGGACCCGGTTGCGGTGGCCCTTCTTGATGGCGGAGGCCATCTGCATGAGGTCCACCTTGACGCGCTCCAGCCCGCCCACGTGCTCGAAGCCGTGGCCAGGGTCCACGAACTCGACCAGGCCGTGGCACTCCTGCTCGATGATGTGCTTCTTGCGGCTGCTGACCGAGCGGTAGGTGATGGGCTGGCCCGACTGCTGGGCCTGGCGGAACATGCCCCGGATCTGGATGGCGTTCAGGCCGGCGGTGACCTGGGCCAGGCGCTCCGCGGGCATCTCCAGGGTGATGTCGGGGCGCATCACCGAGCGCAGGAAGCCCAGGCGGCTCTCCTCGTCCGGCAGGGGCACCTCCACCGTGGCCAGCTGGGCGTTGGACACCACGCGGCGGTGCACGTCGGCCAGGTTCTCGGTGATCAGCACCACGAGGTTGTCGGAGGAGAGCAGCCCCGGATCCGTGGCCCAGCGCTGCAGCGCCACCAGGTTGGCCTTGTCGGCCTCGGACATGAAGGCGAGATCGCCCATGGGGACGATGGTCTCGGTGTAGTCCAGGATGACCCCCGCGCGCTGGGCGGGATCCGTGATCAGGTCCTCCACCGCCGGCATGGCCTCGGAGGGGCTGCGGGGCAGGCCGGTCAGCTCCTCCCGCCCCTCCGTGACCCGGCGCACGTTGACGGCCCGCAGGAAGCGCGCGCGGTGGGCGCGATCCGGGAATTCGAAGCCCTCGGAGCAGTTGTAGTAGACCACGATCTCCTTGGAGCGTCCGAGGAAGCGCTCCAGGAAGGAGCGCAACGAGAGGTACCGGACCTGCTGGCCGTCGTCCCAGGCCTGCAGGTCGCGCACGTTGCCGTGCAGGAGGAACATGCTGGCTTCGCCGGACAGGTAGCGCTGCTTGAGGGCCTCGGCCCAGCCGGGCAGGCGCGGATCGTGGGGCATGGGGTGGTCTCCCGGGTGGGGCGGGAGGGACTATCAAGAAACCGCCAGGTCGGGTTACCTCCCCCCCATGCCTCCCCGCCTCCTCGTGGTCGGTGCCGGCGGCCTCGTGGGCTCCCACGTGGTCGCACTGGGCGCGCCGGGGCTCACGCGCGCGGCCTGCGACGTGACCTCGGCATTCGACCGCGCCCGCGCCCTGCGCCAGCACCGACCCGACGCGGTGATCTTCTGCGCCGCCTACGCCTCGGTGGACGGCTGCGAGCACGATCCCGAGAGCTGGGCGGTCAACGCCGAGGCGCCCGCGGCCTGGGCCCGGGAGGTGCCCACCTGGTACCTCTCCACCAACTACGTCTTCTCCGGGCCCGGCCCCCACGCGCCAGGTGCGCCCGTGGCCCCACTGATGGCCTACGGCCGGCAGAAGGTGGCGGCCGAGGAGGCCGTGCTGGCGGCCGGCGGCCACGTGGTGCGCACCGGCTGGGTCCACGGGCTGGGCGGCCGCAACTTCCTCTCCAGCCTGCCCGCGGCCCTGCGACGCGGCCCGGTGCGGGCCTATGGAGGCGTCCCCATCCAGCCCACCTGGGCCGGCGACCTCGCCCGCGCGGTGCTGGCCCTTCCCGATGGCCTGACGCACGCGATCGGGGCCGAGGAGACCACCTTCGCCGGCGCCGCGCGCACCGTGGCCGCGGCCCTGGGGCTGCAGGATCGCGTCGTCGAGGTCCCTGGCCCCGCGGGCGAGCTGCTCGCCGAGCGACCAGCCGACGCGCGCATGGTGCCCGCTGTGCTTCCCGGTTGGAGCGCACGCTGGAGACAATTGCTGCCCGGAATGTCCGGCTGATCGCTGAAAGCTGATAGCTGATAGCTACCATGCGCATCTTCAGCCCTGTCTACCGCACCACCAAGAGCCTGCAGCACACCGTGCGCGACCTCGGTCGCCTGCGCGAAGTGGCCATGGTGCTGGTCAAGCACGGCCTGGGGAACATCATCTCCGGCCTGCGGATCCCGGGCGTGCGCATCCCCTTCTCCTCCCCAGAGACCACGCCGGAGCGCGTGGTGAGCGCGATCCAGGAGCTGGGGCCGACCTTCGTCAAGTTCGGCCAGCTGATGAGCACCCGGGTGGACATCCTGCCCCCGCACTACATCGCCGCCCTGCAGACCCTGCAGGACGATGTCACGCCCGAGCCCATCGCCAGGGTGCACCGCCAGCTCGTCCGCACCCTCGGGAAAGAATGGCGCTCCAACTTCACGGAGTTCGACGACACCCCCATCGCCACCGGCAGCGTGGCCATGGTCCACTGCGCACGCCTCATCGACGGCACCGAAGTGGTGGTCAAGGTGCTGCGCTCCGGCATCCGGGAGACCATCAAGGCCGACATCTCGGTCCTCAACCTGCTCGCCAAGCAGGTCCTCACCGAGTTCCCCGAAGCAGCCTACTTCGATCCGCTGGGGATACTCCTCGAGTTCGAGCGCTCCATCGCCGACGAGATGGACCTCAGCCTGGAGGCGGCCCACGCCGAGCGCTTCCGCACGAACTTCGCCGACGTGCCCCAGGTGAGCATCCCCCGCATCCATCCGGCGCTCTCGGGCCCCGACGTGCTGGTCATGGACCGCGTGCAGGGGATCCGCATCCGCGAGGCGCGCGCCGCTGGCCTGGACATGGTGCTGGTCGGCAAGAACTACCTCGAGGCCGCGTATCGGATGCTCTTCGAGCACGGCTTCTTCCACGGCGACCTGCACCCCGGCAACGTCTTCGTGCGGCCCGACGGCAGCGTCTCGTTGATCGACTTCGGGATGGTGGGGCGGCTCACGCCCGAGATGAAGGACAACCTGGTCGCCATCGTGTTCTCGCTGGAGCGCGGCGACTTCCGCAGCATCGCGCGCATCTTCTACGACATCGCCATCCGAACCGCCCGGGTGGATTTCGACGCCTTCGAGCGCGACACCGTGGACGTGATGGAGCGCAACTGGGTGGGGCGCTCCGTCAGCGAGCTGCAGATCGGTGCCTTCCTCAAGGACCTGGCCGACGGCGCCATCCGCCACCAGGTGAAGGCGCCGCCCAACTACACCATGTTCTTCAAGGCGCTGATCACCACCGAGGGCCTGGCCAAGGCCTTGATCCCTGAAGTGGATCCGATCGCCGCGGCGGCCCCCTACATCAACCGCATGGTGCGCGAGGGCTTCGCACCCGACCGCATCAAGGAGGAGCTGTTCTACACGGTGGTCACGCTGCGCACGCTCCAGCGCCGCATCCCCACCGCCCTGACCCAGCTGATCGACGACATCCAGCAGCAGCGGCTCGAGCTCAAGGTGCTGTCCACCCGCCCGCGGGAAGAGCTGGTCACCGAGCACAGGCGCATGACGCAGCTGTTGATCGTAGCCATGTCCGTGGCCTCGCTCCTCGGCGGGTCGCTGGCTCTGGACATCCACGGCCCCTCCCTGCTGGGGGTCTCGTGGGTCTCCTGGATTCTCTACTGCTCGTCCGCAGCCTTCTGGCTGGGCTCGCTGGTGGTCATGTTCCTCAACCGCCGGGTGTGAGCTCCAGCAGCGCCGCCGCCACCTCCACCTGCAGCTCCTCGACGTCCGCGTCGGCAGCGGCCTCCGTGAGGCGCCCTTCCATGGCGGCGCGATCGACCTCGCGCAGCGCGCCTCCCAGGGCGCGGGCCGCGCAGGCACGGGAGGCTGGCTCGCCCACATCCAGAGCCTGCAGTACCAGATCGTGGGCGGCGCGCTCCGGCCGGTGCAGAGGCTCGGCCCGCGGCAGGCGCCCCAGCGCGAGGCCGATGGCCTCGTAGGCCAGGCAGCGCTGGTCTGGGTCCTCGGTCTCGGCGGCGGCGACGGCGGCACCCAGCGGCGCTTCCCCACGGCCTACGGCCACCAGCTCGGCGTAGGTTCGCACGATGCCGCCCCGGCCATTGCCCGCCCGCCTGAGCAGCGTCGCGGCCGCGGGCGCGCTCAGCTCCCGCAAGAGATCGACGGCCTCCATACCGAGCAGCTCGTCGTCTCCGTCCAGGGCGCCCCAGACGATGTCCTGGCCCTCCGAATCGCCCAGCAGCAGCAGCGCGACCCCCATGGGCAGCAGCAGCTCCTCCTCCAGCAGGGCGCGCGCCTCCCGCAGGGCCGGGACCAGGCCGGCGTGCCCAGAGCGCGCGAGGTCCAGGAAGAGGCGCGGCTCCAGGGGGACATCACCCTCTCGCAGCGCCGCCGCCAGGGCAGCCTCGGCCTCGGCATCGCCCGCGCTCATGGCCGCGAGGGCCAGCGGCGCGCGGTCCCAGGCGCTGCGCTCGGCGCGCCAGGCCGCCGCCAGGCTGGCCGCCGCCTCTGGATCGCCGTGCGCCACCAGGGCCGCGCCGGCCCAGGCGCGGGCGAAGGGGTCCATGTCACCGCGGTTCAGCACCCCCCGCAACAGGGACGCGGCCGCTTCCTCGGGCAGCCGCGCCGCGAGGGAATCCACCACGTCCCGCCGCACATAGCGGCTCGGGTCGTACAGGCCGCGTTGCGCGATGGCGGTCAGCTCCACCGCCGGGGCGTGCGCCACCAACGCCGTGAGCGAGCGCTTGCGGATGGTGACGTCGAGGCTGCCGGCACCTCGCTCGAGCACCTCCCGAGGCAGCGGGGCGAGGGCACGCACCCGGACGCCCGGCGACGTGGCCGGCCCCTCGGGGGCGCGGTGCAGGCAGCCCGCGACCGCGAGCGCCAGCACCAGGGCCCAACCCAGCCGGGGGCTACTGCATGAGGGCATCGATGCGCTTGGCCGCCTTCTGGCTCAGGGGCGAGCTGTTCGACGCGCTGTACTCCTGGACCTTGCGGTAGCGGCCGATGGCCATGTCCAGCTGGTTGGTCCTCTCATAGATCTCAGCCTCCGACCAGAACTTTTGCGCGAGCTGATCGAGCTTCTGCTGGGTCTCTTCCAGGCGTCGCTTGGCCACCTCGTTGTAGGGATCGAGCCGCATGGTCTCATTGAATTCCTTGCGGGCCGTGAGGTAGTCACCTGACTTGGAGGCCGCGAGCCCCCGGCGGTAGGCCTCGCGGCCCCGCGCGGCCAGCTCGGACTTGATCTGGCGGATCTGCTCCTCGGCTTTCCAGTACAGCTCGGTCTTCTTGTCGGGATCGGCCGCCAGGACCCGCTCGAAGCCCTGGATGGCGGCCTTGGCATCGCCCCTGCTGCGATCGGACTGGGCCGCGGCGAACAGGTCCTGGATGGAGGCCTCGTGGGCCTCCTTCTGACGCCGGTTGTGGTCCACGACCATGGTTCGTGCCCGAGACTGCAGCTTCGAGGCCATCTCCGCCAGCGGCCTGTCGTCGGGGAAGCTCGCCTTCAGCGCCTCGACCGCGTCGAGGGCATCGCGCACGCTGCCGCGGCCCGCCATGGCGTCCTCGCCCTGCTTCATGGCCTGCTGGTAGGCCTCCTGCTGCTGGGCCGCCGTGACGCTGCGCTCGGCGAGGGCGGTGTAGACCGACTGGACCACCAGGAACTCACAGGCGTGGAAGCCCATCTTGTTGGCGGTGGCGTTGCTCGGGCTGATGCGTTGCACGTCGGCGTACTTCTCGACCGCCTCGAAGTACTTCTTCTGGGCGAACAGCCGGTTGCCTTGCTCCAGCAGCTGCTCCACGGCGGCCTGGCTGGCGTCGTCCTCGGCGGCGGGTGCGGCGGCGACAACGCCCGCCTCAGGTGTACCGCTGTGGCGTTTGACGCTCGGGGTGTCGACCATGGAGCGGCTGACCAGCCCGATGCCGAACAGCAGGAAGGCGGCCACCATGAAGCCCGCGATCATCTTGCGGATGTTGCGCTCCATGAAGGTGCCCTGGGGCTTGCCACCGCGGCCACCGCCGCCGGACATCTTCATCTTGCGGCCCCGGCCGCGCTTGCTGCCCGCGCCGACCTCCATCTCGACGTGACCGAAACCCCCGCTGGCCGGCGGAGGAGCCGCCGCAACCTGTGGAGACGGGGCGAAGGACGCGAAGCCCATGGAGGAAGGAGGAGGAGGAGCGACCCCGGCGCCGCCGGGCGCCGGTGCGGACGAGGCGGGCCGAGGCGGCGGGGCGTAGGCGGCCGAGACCGGCGCAGAGAACGGAGACGGCGCCGCGGGAGCCGCGCCGTAGGAGGGGGCGGGCGGAGGGGTCGAGGGAGGCGCACCGTAGACCGACGAGGGCGGGGCCGCAGGGACCGCGCTGGGGGCGGGCGGCCGTGGGGCCGCAGGAGCCCCGCCGTAGGCGGGTGGCGGCGGGG
>JBDRKM010000457.1:0-15003 GCA_043814015.1 Pseudomonadota bacterium | reverse complement strand
CTCGGCCCGGATCCGGTACTCGATCTGGCACGGCCAGCGGCCGTCAACGGCATCCTGCACCGCTTGCCAGACGCGCTCCCTGTCGTCTGCGTGGATGAGGTCTCCGTAGGCCGTGTCCCCTCCCACCATCAGGCGCTCGGGCGGGTAGCCGGTGAGCTCGGCGCAGCCCTCCGAGACGACGTCCATAGGCCAGGAGGGCTCGTTCCGGCAGCGGTAGACCATGCCTGGCAAGTTGGCCATCAGCGTGCGCAGCGACCGCGCGCCCTCCCGCCGTGTCCCCGCAGCCTCCACCCGCTCCGTGATGTCCTCGAAGATGGTCACGAAATGCTCCGGCTCAGGGCAGTAGGCCACCACCGAGAACCACCGGCCCAGTACGTCGGAGTAGCGCTCGAAGCGCGCATCGACCCCCGTGAGTGCCACGGCGCCGTACCTGGCGATCCAGCCGGCGTCGTCCTCGGCGATGCCGGGCAGCACCTCACTGGCGCGTCGGCCGACGACCCGGTCGCGGACGAGGCCCGTCATGCGCTCGAACGCGTCGTTCAGCTCCAGGAACACGTAGTCTACGGGCTGACCGGCCGCGTCCACCACGATGCGGTGGTAGGCGATGCCGTTGAGCATCATCTCGAAGATCCGCGTGCGCAGATCCAGGGGCATGGCATCCCTCCGGTGGAGACCAGATTCGAAAACAGGATTCTAACGCACCACCTGGCGTGGGCTGTCTGTCGGCCTGGGTTGCGGCGCCCCGGCAGGCTCGATTGGCGGCAGGGCGCTGGCAGGGCGTGGCGTACGCAGGCGCACAGTCGGCGAATAGATATTTTTTTTGCTAATCGCCGAAATAGATAGTCCTGGAAGGCTCTGGCGGTGCACACCGAGGCGCCGCCGACTCCCCCGGATTCATGCCTTGATCCAGTGAGACGATCCCGAGCTGCCGTCCTGCTCTCCACCGGCCATGGGGAAGGCGATGACAGGCTCGGGGTGCTCCACACCCAGCCGCGCTGCGGGTTCGTCACCAAGCCCCACTCCCTGGCGGACCTCTGCGAGGCCATCAGGAAGCTGGTTCGGTGATGGAACGAGGCGGCGGATCGAGCGCCCCCCGCCCTACCCCTCGTCCCCCGGTTCCTCTCGCTGCCGCCGCCGAGTGACCGGCCCCCTCGGCAAGCAGTCGTAGGTAGTTCCGCCTTCGGCCGCGTCGCCTGTCAGGAGCACTGACGCAGCGCGCTCCCGGCGGGCTCGGTCGAAGAACCCCTGGACCACGGCCGCGACGATGCGATCCAGCTCCGCGACCTCGTCGCGCTCGGCCAAGGACGCCACGCGCCCCTGCTTGATGGCCACGCCCCGCCCCGCCAGCTCTGCGATGACGAGATCGAGCAGCTCGAGCACCTGCCCGTGTCGGGTCAGGACCCCGCGCTCCATCAGGCCCTGCTCGAACAGGAGCAGTTGAGCCACGTAGGCGTTGGCACGGCCCGCCTCGATCCAGGCGAGCGTCCCCTGCGCGATACCCATGCTCCCGCAGAACGCGCGCTGGGTGATGTGTGCCTCGTTGCGGAGGAGGGCCAATAGCCTCCCCAGCACCAAGGGAAGCTCGACGCTGGGTGGCAGCATGTTGACAGATCCCTGGACGAGAGGATAGATTGTTCTTGGTACTCAAGAGTCCTAAACACCATACGGAACTATCATCCCATGCCCCGACGTGCCACCCCCTCGCCCCTCATCATCCCGCCCCCACCAGACTCAGTCGCCGCGGACCCCGAGGACTACCCCTACGGCTCCCTTGCGCGCCTCATCGCGCAGACCTACCTGCAGGGCGACCCGCCCATCCGTCTCGATCGTGAGCCTGGCATCGACGATCTCTATGAGGAGCGGGAGGCTTGCACGGGCCTCACCTACCTCCGTGCCACCCTCAAGCCGGGCTACACCAGCGCCGACATCCGTGATCCCCGGATACTGGTGGCGAGTGATGATGCTGCCAGCGCCTTGCGGCGCGCGCAGACCCGCAACCACTCCATGGCGGAGCAGCGTCGCGTGCGCCTCGAGGAGCGCACCGCCTGGCGCCTCCAGCTTCAGGCCGCGCTGGTGGCCTCGCCCAATACCCCTGTGACTGCCGCCGAGGTCGCCCTCGCGCTCAAGCTGCGCGCGGGAGACGTCCGAGACGTCTCCCCGCCCCTCACACTCATCGGCCGCAGGCACGTCGCGCCGTTCCGCGACTGGCTCGTGGCCCTTAAACTGGAGGAGATCAATGCCAAGGAAGACGGTGAGGCCCAGGCCCTTCAAGCTGGGCGGTCTGAACATGTCGGTGCTGAGGGGACCCCGGCCGTCGGACGGCCGCTACTACTGGCGAGGCCGGCGGATGAGCGAGCGGGACACGATCCTCACGGGCTGGTGGACACGGGACGAGGCCCAGGTCGCCGTGGCGGCGCTGGTGGCCGCCGGCCTCCCCGCTCCCTCAAGCCATAGCGAGCCGTCCGCGTGGTGCCTGGAGACGGTCGAAGATCTCTTGAACGCCTGGATACTCCATGAGGAGTCCCGCGCCGCTCTCACCGCCGAGTGCAACCGGCGCATCAAGGATGTCACGCTGGTAGCCAAACGGGGGCGCGCCACGCGTGTCATCTTCGGACCCAGGGAAAAGCACGGGCCGTCGCCGCGGATCTCTGCCCTCGGGGTCGGGTCGGTCCCCTTGGAGAACCTGTCGGTGGGGCGCCTCACCGCCTGGATCGATGCGCGGTTGGCCCACCCGACGGGCGGGGCACCCCGCACCGTCCGAGGCGACGTAAAGGTCCTCAAGGCGGCCTACACCTGGGGCCAGCGTGACTACGCTGCGCTGCGGTCGCTGGCTCCGTTTCCACCCGTCCATGAGCTGATCCGCGTCCGCAAGGGTTGGGTCACGAGCCGCACCACCCCGCCCGACCATGATGCGGAGGCCGTGCTTGCGCAGCTCGAGGGCGGCGCGCGCCTCGGGGTGGAACTGTGGGGGGTCACCGGCGCGAGGAGGAGTGAGATCGCGCTCCTGCGCGCAGAGCAGGTCCTACAAGACGACATGATCGAGGTCGCTGGGAAGACCGGGCCACGCCTGACGGCAGTACCTCCGGAGATCCACGCCGTCCTGGTTGAGAAGGCGAGGAGCAGGGAGCCCGGCGACTACCTGCTCGACGGCTGCACCTGGGCTGATCGCGCGGGGTGGCTGGGGGCTTGTCTCAGGAGGGCTTGCCAGAAGGCCGGAGTGACACCATTCACCTCCAACGGCCTGAGGCGGGCCATGGTGCGACGCCTGCGCCGGCACGGTGTGCCCGACGAGGTCAGGTTCGCGATGCTTGGGAACACCGCGGATGTGAGCCGGGATCACTACGACGAAGTGGCCGACTTCGAGAAACGCGCAGCGGTGCAGAAGGCCCGGGTGGGGGTCCGCAAGGGTGCCGGTTCGGCTGTCATCGAAGGACCATGGGTACAAGAGCGGGCACAGAAGACGGGCACAACCGACGATTATGGCGTTTGAAGAAAGGTCGCAAAGATGCCCCCCGGAGTCTTGGCACCAGGCGCCGACGAGCACGTCGTCCAGGCCGTCGCCATCCACATCCCCTCCGCCGGCGATGGACGCGCCGGCGAGGTCGCTGCCAGCCACGCCGACCAACCGGCCGTCGGCCATGGAGAGATCGATGGTGCCCCCCAGGGCGCAATCCCCCGGCCCGCCGTCGCAGTCGTTGTCCACCCCGTCGTTGCAGACCTCCTCGGCACCTGGGCTCACGTCCCGGTCGGCGTCGTCGCAGTCCCCCTCGCGTTCGGTGTAGCCGTCGCCGTCATCGTCCACGTCCAGCGGGTCCACGTCGGTGTCGGTGTCGCTGTCCGCGTCCGCGTCCCCGTCTGAGTCCCCGTCTGAGTCGCCGTCCGCGTCCGCGTCCGCATCGGTGTCGCTGTCTGTGTCAGCGTCGGTGTCCGTGTCCCCCTCGGGAGCGTCGGTGTCGATGGTCCCGTGCTCCGCTTCCCACGCGTCCCAGTTCTCGGGGCCGATCCAGCAGGCGGGGGCCGTCAACAGGCAGAGCGCGAGGCTGCAAACGCAGCCGCCCGGCGCGCTCATCGGCAGTTCTCCAGCCGGGCGCTGCAGCGGATGCTGACGCTCGCTCCCTCGGCCACCCGCACGAGGCCGGTTCGCGTGATGGTCTTGCCACCGGCGAAGGTGACCTCGAGGTCGTACGTACCGACGGGCACCTCACCGGGGGCCACGCGCACCCCGCGCCGCCCGATGAGGGTCGCGGACTCCATGTCGCCCGATACGGAGACCATGCCGGTGCGCGCCGCACGCACCGGCGCTGGCTCGGCGCGGGGCGGAGCGGACTCCGATGGCGCCGGAGCCAGCGCCGCTGGAGCCAGGCCAGGCTCCGAGACGGAGGAGGCCGACGCCGCCTCCTGATCGGCAGGGATCGGGGCACTCTGTTCGGCTGGCGTCATCGTCGCATCCGCCACCGGCAATCCATGCTCATCCGCAGGCGCAGGACCCGCCTCGACGACGGCGCTCAGACCGCCATCGTCAGCAGGCTCCTCCCCCACAGGCTCGCTGCCCGGCCTGGACAGCCAGAGCGCCCCCCCTACGGTGAGCACGCCGACCCCCAGCACGCCAAGCAGCCCCACCAACAGCGCGATCTTCGGCAGCCACCCGATTCGGGCAGGGGGCGGGTCATCCTCGACCTCCTCCTCGGCCGAGAGCGTGGGTGCGGAGCGCAAGGGCGGCAGGCGCGGCGGGGGGCCGGGGTCGTCTGGTCGCGGCGTGGCCGGCGAGGAGAACTCGGCCGAGACGAGCGCCTCGCTGATCGAGTCTGCCCTCTCGTCCTCGCCCATGAGCAGGCTCTCGGCCAGTGTGCCGTCGGCGGCGCCCTCGACCAGGGCACCCGGATCCGACTGGGGCCCCGGCAGGGAGGTGCTGGGCTGCAGGCTCGGGGGGAGCCCAGAGGCGGGCGCGGGGGGTACCGCGGTGGCATGCGCGACCGAGGCAACCGGGGCGGCGGTGGGAGCTGGCGAGCCGGCATCTCGCCCCGCGATGGAGCGGATGATCCCCTGCAGGTCGGCGAGCCCGGCGTCGGACGAGCCCTGCCCGTCCTCGCCGGCCCAGGTCGCGTCCCCTCGCGCCTCCACAGGGGGCTGGTAGTGCTCGCGTCCCTCCCAGATGGCCCGCAGCGCGGCGCAGTCCTGGATGCGCCGCTTGCGATCCGTCTGCAGGGCACCCTTGATCGCCTCGATGCAGCGGCCAGGCAGGCTCGGGGCCACCTCCTCGGGCGGCGTGTAGTCCCCCGCCGTGACCCGCAGCACGATGGCCACGGCGTTGGGCCCGGTGAAGGCCCGTCGCCCGCAGGCCAGCTCGTACAGGATGGCACCCAGGGAAAATACGTCGGCCCGCTCGTCCACGTGGGCGGCGTCCAGCGCCTGCTCGGGGGCCATGTAGGCCGGGGTGCCGAAGCCGATGCCGGTGCGGGTCTGGTGCAGGGCCTGGTTGCCCTCGCCCACGAGCTTCACCAGGCCGAAATCCGCGACCTTCGGGAGGAACTCGCCGCCGATGTCGGCCAGCAGGATGTTGGCCGGCTTCAGGTCGCGGTGGACGAGCCCCTGGCCGTGGGCGAACGCCACCGCCGAGAGGATGCCGCGGGCCAGCCGGTCGGCTTCGTCGAGCGGGAGGCGGCGGGTCGCGAGCAACACCTCAAGGGAGGGGCCCTCCACGTACTCCATGATCAGGCCCGGGCTGCCGTCCACGTCGAGGATGTCGGTGACCGGGAGGATGTTGGGGTGACGCAGCCGCGCCTGGACCCGACCCTCCTGCACCAGCCGCCGCCGGATGGCGTCCGAGCCCAGGCTCAACACCTTCAGCGCGTACGATGCGTGCAGCTCGTTGTGGCGCACCCGGTAGACGGTCGCCATCCCACCCTCGCCGATCAGCTCCTCGACGGTGTACCTGCCGATCGTGGTGCCAGGGATCAGCTTCATGGAAAACCTGCAGTCGAATAGAGGCCGCCCCGCAGGGCTGGGAAGGCGCAGGATAGCACTTCTGCACGATGACAACGAGCGATCCGCGTCTGCACGGGCTCCCCGACGCACGCACTGGTCGGCCCCGCGGCGCGCGTAGACAGCAGCGTGTCCGAGGCGGTAGCATCCCGCGCAGTCCCTCACCCAGCAGGTGCCACGATGCTCGCTCTCTTCGCGCTGGTCGCGACCATCGCCCTCGCCGCCGAGCCCGCCTGCCCAGCCGCCCCCGAGACACTGCGGGCAGAGATGCAGCAGGCCCTCCAGGACTACGAGGCCATGGAGGCCGACGCCTTCCTGGGGCACGTCCAGCAGCTCGTCGCCGACGCTGGCTGCGTGACGGCACCCCTCTCCCGGTCGGACGCCTTCCAGCTCTACCAGCTCCAGAGCCTCTACGCGTTCGTCAACGACGACCACGAGGGGATGCGCGCCTCCCTGCGCGCCATGCTCGCCGTACGGCCGGAGTACGTGCTCCCCGAGGATCTCGCCGCCCCCGGCAGCACCATGGCCGAGGCCTATGCCGCGGTCAAGCAGGCGCCCCCTGCGGCGAGTGCACCGCTCCAGGGCGGGGACACCTGGTACGTCGATGGGGTCATGGGCGTGGCCGAGCTACCCGGCGAGCGCGCGGCCCTGGTCCAGCATCTCGCCGCCTCCGGCACCCTCGAGACCTGGCTGATCTCCGGCGGTGCCCTGCCCGAGGGTCTGGCCGCGCACCTGGAGTCGAGCGGTGCGACACCCCTGGCCGATGCGGCCCACCGCCCATCACCCACCGCATCCCACCAGGGCCACCCTTCTCGAACCCTCGCCATCGGAGGCGCCGCCTCCGCCGCCCTGGCGGTGGCCGGCTTCGCCGTGGCCAGCAGCGCCTACCACCGCTTCCCCGACGCAACCGACCGCACGAAGGCGGAGTCCCTGGAGGGCCTGAACCACGGGGCTACCATCGCAGGAGGGGTCTGCGCAGCCGCGGGCGGCGGGCTGCTGCTCGGGGCGGTGATCAGCGGGAGGTGGTAGCTGGAGGGGGGGCGGACGGACCGGTAGTCTGGACGCCAAAGCCTTGAAGGTCCGCTCGGGCCGTCTCCGACTGGCGGATATCCGCCTTGCTGTCCCAGATCGTGGCACCGCGGCGATCCACGACTGCCTGGAGGGGTTCTGCCCCCTCCCGCGGAGACCCGCCACGCGGTCGGTACCCGGCTCTCCGCGCCCCGAGCGGCGAGTACGGGCCGCCACACGGTCGGTACCCGGCTCTCCACGCCCCGAGCGGCGAGTACGGGCCGCCACGCGGTCGGTACCCGGCTCTCCGCGCCCCGAGCGGCGAGTACGGGCCGCCTCCCCTGGGCGAGATGCGTTCCCGGCGTGCCCCGATCCGCGACAGGAGGGATAGTTTTGCTAGACAACCGCCCCCACCCCTCCCGACCCAAGAAACACGAATCCCCGCTTCCAGATTTTGAAAGCGGGGATTTCGATGGTCGGGCTTGACAAATGATTATCTAACTTCCTGGCTCGACGCCGAGGGGTGGTCGGAGGCGGAGGTTACGGCGTTGAATGCGGTGGTTGGTGGGTTCTGATGGTCCCAGGCGCTTGGCCCGCTCCAGGCACCCGCCCTTCGGAGTATACTCGCGAAAGAGGTCCCACCGATGTCCATCCCCCTTTTCACCGATACCTCTCCCGACGCCGAGCGCGTCCTTGTGGAGGGCTACCGCCGGATGGCGCCTGGGGCGAAGCTCTTGCGGGTGCGTGAGTTGACACAGGGCGTCCAGCAGATGGCCCTGGCGCGATTGCGGTGCGAGCACCCCAACGCCGGTGAGACGGAGCTCCGACTGCACCTCGCCTCTCTCTGGCTGGACCCGCAGACGATGAAGCAGGCCTTTGGATGGGAACCTCCAGAAGGAGACAAGTAGCGCATGCTCCTCGCCGAGCCCATCGAGGTCACCCTGGCTCTCGGGCGAGTACTGGATGCACTTGGCGTCCCATGGCTGGTTGGCGGCTCCCTGGCCAGCTCCCTCCACGGGATCCCCCGCGCAACCCAGGACGTGGACATCGTGGCGGATCTCTTCGGCCTTCACGTCCGGCCTTTCGTGGATGCCGTCGAAGGCGAGTTCTATGTGTCAGACGATGCCGTCCGCGAGGCCGTTCGTCGACGAGCCACCTTCAACGTGATCCATCTGGCCACGATGACCAAGGTGGACGTGTTCCTCCTCCGACGGGAGCCACTCGCAATGGCGGAGATGGAGCGGCGGCAGTTCTACTCGCTGGACGAGACCCGCAGCCTTCCCGTCGCAAGCCCCGAGGACATCATCCTCCAGAAACTCGATTGGTACCGGAAGGGAGACCGAATCTCGGAACGCCAGTGGAGAGATGTGATTGGCGTCTTGAGAGTCAGTGGGCAGAAGCTGGACCGGGACTACCTGGCCAAGCAGGCGGCATCGTCAGGTCTGGTGGAGCTTCTTGGGGAGGCCCTTGGGGCTGCGACCTCATGAGGAGGGATCCTCGACCACTGTACCCAGGTCCCATACTCTCGTAGCTGGTGGGGTTCATGGGGTCGTGCTCACTGGTTGCGCCCTCGTCCATGCCGCCAGAGGTGGCCGGCCGGGGCGACCCGGTGGCACCCCTCTCGGCAGGTCCTGCGCTCGGATGCGTGCCTGTCTCCGTACCGCTGGAATGGGCTCCACTGCCCGCTGTGGGCGAACACCTCGTCGATTGGGGCGACGGGAGCGATTCGCTCTGCGCTCCCGAACGGTCCGGCGAAGACCTGGATGGTGACGGGCGGCCGGACGATGTGGAGGGGACATCGTGCGGAGGCAGCGGATACTGGGAGTGGCGCACCAGTGCTCGCCTCGCCCGCGACGGCGCCCTGGTATGCGAGCAGGTCGTATTCACCCCCTACAGCCGCTTCCATGGGCGTCGGGTATTCGCACTGCTCCCTCCGGAGAACCCAGTCGACCTGGCGGCAGTCAGGGACCGACTCAAATGTGACCTGGCCGATCAGGGGAATCCTCACCAGGCTGCCATGTGGCGCCTCGCCGAGAAGGGGCCCTCGAGCGGTGAGGGTGTCGTCTCCTTCCTGCCGGCCAACCTTCGGTGGTTCCCCGGGCGTCCCGTGGTACAGAACTGCGTGTTCCTGGACACGGAGGCTGCTGTTGGGCTGGCTGAGCCGTGGACATGGACCGGCGAGGGATCGCCGGTAGAGGAGACCACCGGGTGGACGGTCATCCGTGGAGGGGGGCAGGGTCCCTTCCTGATGGGCGGCCCGGAGACGAGCGACACTCCGACGGCGGTGCTCACGCTTCCCGCGCATACTGTCTACCAGGCACGACATGCGATCGCCGTCTGGCGTGCACCCTCCGACCAGCACGCGTGGCTGGAGAGCTTCGACCGGGATGCGGGTGAGGTAGGCTTCAAGGTGGATCGCTGGGAGGTGGTCGCTGGGATCAGACCCGACGGAACAGAGGCCGTTCTCGTGGATCTGGCCTCCCCCCTGCACACCGTCCGCATCGTGATGCCCACGCCCTGACCGGTGCTCAATCTGCCGGGTTACGTCACCTGCCAATGGGGCTCCTGGATACGAACTCCCGATACCCCGCATCCCCCGCCCACAAACGCAGAAACGCCCGCTTCCGACATCTCCGAAAACGGGCGTTCTATCGATGGTCGGGGTGGTCGGATTCGAACCGACGACTTCCTGCTCCCGAAGCAGGCGCGCTAACCAGGCTGCGCTACACCCCGAAGGCCCCGCGCTTTTAGCCGAGGTCCCCTGCGCCGTCAAGCCCGCTCACCAGGCCGCCAGCTCCACGGGTGCGAAGTCCACCCAGTCGGCGGAGACGAGCACGTAGCGGGTGCCCTGCAGCACGCAGTCGGCGCCCGGACGAGGCGCGGGACCCAGGGCGTGCAGGTGCCCGTAGACGCACAGATCAGGCTGGTGGCGGGCGATGATCTCGGTGGCACGGGAGGGTTCGCCGCCGCTGCCGAGGGGCGGGTGATGCAGCAGCACGATGCGGACGGACGCCCCGGAAGGCAGCTCCTCCAGGCTGCGCTCGAGGCGGGACAGCTCGCGCTCGACGAGGTGGGCGTCGTCGGCCGGCTCGCGGCGGCGGCCGCGGCCCACGCCCGCGGGCAGGGGGCGGTACTCCTGGGGCCAGCAGACCTCGGGCAGGTCCCACAGGCGGGTGCCGGCCACGGCGAGGGGGCCGAGGCAGACGGGCGCATGCTGCAGGTAGTGCAGGGAGGGGAGATCGAGGCGGCGCAGCTTGCCGATGGCCTCCCACCAGTAGTCGTGGTTGCCGCGCACGAGGACCTTCTCACCGGGCCAGGAGGCGATGCGCGCGAGGTCGGGCTCGGCCTGGGAGAGGCGCATGGCCCAGGAGATGTCGCCGGCCACGAGGACGATGTCGTCGTGGCGGACGCGCGCCCGCCAGGCGGCCTCGATGCGCCTGTCGTGCTCGGCCCACTCGGGGCCGAAGACGTCCATGGGCTTGGGGCGGGCGCCGGAGAGGTGCAGATCCCCGATGGCGAAGAGGCGCGGCACGGAACGGCGGTCAGCGGAGCCCGACGCCGCGGATGGCGGCGGGGCGGTCGGGGTGGTGGAAGACGGCGCTGCCAGCCACGAGGACGTGGGCACCGGCCTCGACGACGCGGCGGGCGTTGGCGGGCTTGATCCCGCCGTCCACCTCGATGAGGGTGGGCAGGCCCAGGGAGTCGATGCGCTGACGCAGGCGCGTGATCTTGGGCAGGGCGGCCTCGATGAAGGACTGCCCGCCGAAGCCGGGGTTGACGGTCATGACGAGGACGAGGTCGAGCTCGGGCAGCAGGTAGTCGAGGACGGTCTCGGGGGTGTGGGGGTTGAGGGCGACCCCCGCCTTGGCGCCGGTGAGCTTGATGGCCTGCACGCTGCGGTGCAGGTGCGGGCAGGCCTCGGCGTGCACCACGAGCCAGTCGGCGCCGGCCCTGCGGAAGTCGGCGAGGTAGCGGTCGGGCGCCTCGATCATGAGGTGCACGTCCAGCGGCAGGCTGGTGGCCTCGCGCGCGGCTTTCACCACCAGGGGGCCGATGGTGATGTTGGGGACGAAGTGTCCGTCCATCACATCGACATGGATCCAGTCGGCGCCGGCGCGCTCGACGTCGGCGATCTCGGCGGCGAGGCGGCCGAAGTCGGCCGAGAGGATGGAGGGGGCCACGAGGGGGAACTTCATGTGAACACCTCGCCAGGCTGGATGCGCATTCCACAGATGAGGGCGACGCCGGGCTGGGCGCGGCGGCAGGCGGGCTGGGCCTGGATGATCTCCAGCGCCCCCGCGCCGGTGGCGACGACCAGGCGCCGGCGGGCCTCTACCACGGTGCCGGGAGGCACGCCGCAGGCCTCCCAGGGCACGGGCCGGGTGGCGTGCAGGCCCAGCGGCTCACCACGGAAGGTGACGACCGCACCGGGCCAGGGGGTGAGGCCGCGGCAGAGGTCGTGGATGCGCTGGGCGGGCCAGCGCCAGTCCACCAGGCCGTCCTCACGCCGCAGAGGGGGCGCCAGGGTGTGCAGGGCGTGCTCCTGGGGCACGGGCGTGAGCTCCGGCAGGCGGGCGATGGCCTCCAGGATGAGCTCGGCGGTCAGATCGGCCAGGCGCGCGGCGAGGTCCACGGCGGCCTCGTCCGGGCCGATGGGGATGGCACGCGAGAGGAGCATGGGGCCAGTGTCGAGGCCCGGATCCATCTGCATGATGGTGACGCCGGTCTCGATCTCGCCCCGGGCCACGGCCCACTGGATGGGCGCGGCGCCGCGGTAGCGCGGCAGCAGGCTGGCGTGGCCGTTGATGCAGCCGAGCCGGGGGGCGGCCAGCAGCTGGGGAGTCAGGATGCGCCCGTAGGCCACGACCACGGCCACGTCGGCGCGCAGGGCGGCGAAGCGCTCGGGGAAGGGACCGCTGCGCACGGCGCGGGGCTGCAGGATGAGGGGGACGCCGCGGGCGCGCGCGACCTCGACGGTGGGGGGCGAGACCGTGCGCGGCCCGCGGCCCGCGGGGCGATCCGGCTGGGCCACGACGGCGCAGACCTCGTGCTCGCTGGCGAGCAGGGCCTGCAGCGCCGGCACCGCGAAGTGCGGCGTGCCCATGAAGACCACCCGCATGGCGCTACTCCTGGCGCTGACGCGCCTTCCTGCGGGCGGCGAGGTAGCGGGAGCGCTTGAAGCGCGAGACCTTGTCGAGGATGGTGACGCCGTCGAGGTGGTCCATCTCGTGCTGCACGACGGTGGCGGGGAAGCCCTCGAAGCGGCGCTCCTGGCGCTGCCCGTGCTCGTCGAGGAAACGCACCACCACCCAGCTGGGGCGTACGAAATCTTCCCAGAGGTCCGGAACGGACAGGCAGCCCTCCTCGGCGCGACAGGTCTCCTTCGAGTGCTCGACGATCTCCGGGTTGATCATGACGATGAGGTCGATGCCCCGGCGCTGCTTGCCCTCCTCGTCCTGGAAGCCCGGATCGGCCACGAGGTAGCGGCGCAGGTCGCCCACCTGGGGCGCGGCCAGCCCCACGCCGGGCGCGGCGTACATGGTCTCGGCCATGTCCTTGAGGTGGGCCGAGAATTCGGGCCCCAGCTCATCGGGCCGCATGGGGCGGCAGGCGGTGGAGAGGCGGGGGTCGGGGACGTGGATGATCTCGAGGACTGCCATGGTCGCGCTCCGGTCGCAAGGGTAACCCTGGCATCGCGGTCGGCAACCGCACATCACGCGCCGCGACCCGAGGAGGAACGAGATGCACGAACGTGCCCTGATGATGCTGACGGGGGCGGCGATCGCCCTGGGCGCCGTCTTGGCCCACCACCTGGTCACCGAGGCCCACGCCGACGCGGGGCAGTGGCAGTGCTACGTGGTGGACCGCTTCCCGGACAAGGAAGGCGCGGCCGCATGGAACGGGGCCAACAAGCACACCCTCGCGCTCAACGCCGTCGCCCCCGACGCGCCCACGGGCACCATCGTGACCTCCAGCTTCCCCATCGCCGGGCAGCTGCAGACCGGCAACGCACCGATCCTCTGCGTCAAACGATAGGGCGCCGCCGGAGAGATGCTCCAAACGCACCATTTCCGCCGGAGAACCCCGCCGGGGTTTCCACTTCGGGGAGCGTCCGGCGACCACCTATCGATCCAACGTCGGTTTTCAGCCCGACCTCCGAGCCGGATCGCTCCGGGTGGTGACTTCCGAGCCCCTCTCCGGCGGAAATGGAAACTTCAGGGGCGTTCTCCGGCGTCTCAGCGGCTCCCGGTGTTGGGCCGCCGCCTGAGATCGACCAGCCCCAGCAGCCCCAACAAGAGCCAGGCGGCGCCCGGCGCGGCACCCGCGGAGCACCGGCAGCCCCCGCCGCCCACGAAGCGGTCCGGCGGCAGGCCGCTGTCGCCGTGGGCGTCGGTGTCGTCGGGTCCGCCGGTGTCGGGGCCGAGGGGCTCGCAGTCCTCGCTCCAGCCAGGGGCACCCGGCCAGGCGGCAGGATCGGTGTCGTCGCAGTCGGTGGTCAGGGGCCAGCCATCGCCGTCCTGGTCGTCGTCGTTGCCGTCGCAGTCCTGGTCGATGCCGTCGTACCAGATCTCGGTGGCGCCGGGGTGCACGGCGGAGGCGTGGTCGTCGCAGTCGTCCCCGCCGTAGCGCTCGGCGTCGTGGCCGTCGCCGTCGGCGTCGTACTCGTCGGCGGCGTCGCAGTCGTTGATGACGCCGTCGTAGGGGGCGTCCGGGGCGCCGGGGTACGTCGCGGCGTCCGAGTCGTCGCAGTCGTCGCCACCCCAGGTGGCGGAGTCGTGGCCGTCGCCGTCGGCGTCGTAGTCGCTGGCGCCATCGCAGTCCTGGTCCACGCCGTCGTACCAGACCTCGGTGGCGTCGGGGTTCACGGCCGGGTCCTCGTCGTCGCAGTCGTCGGCCAGGCGGAAGCCGTCGCCGTCCTGGTCGTCGTCGTTGCCGTCGCAGTCCTGGTCGATACCGTCGTACCAGGTCTCCGCGGCGCCGGGAAAGGCCGAGGGGTCGGTGTCGTCACAGTCGCTGCTGTCGGCCACGTGGTGCGGTGGGGGGTCGCAGGCCACCGTGGCGTCGAAGGGGTCGCCGTAGCCGTCGGCATCGCCGTCGTGGTACCAGGTGGCGGCGTCGGTGGCGTCGGCCTCGTCCACCATGCCGTCGCAGTCGTCGTCGTAGCCGTCGCACCGCTCGGCGGCGGCGGGGTTGATGGCGGCGTCGTGGTCGTCGCAGTCGGTGTCGTCGGCGATGCAGCCGCTGGGCGCGCTGCAGGCGACCCAGGTGATGCTGGCATCACCGTAGCCGTCGCCGTCCGCGTCGGGGTGCCAGGACAGCGCGTCCACGGCGTCGTCCTCATCCACCACGCCGTCGCAGTCGTCGTCCACGCCGTCGCAGCGCTCTGTGGCGCCGGGATGGATGGCGGCGTCCGTGTCGTCGCAGTCGGTGGAGGTGGCCAGATAGCCGCTCGGCTGGGTGCAGGCGGCGGCGGTGGAGACGCCGCCGTAGCCGTCGCCATCGGCATCGGCGTACACGGTGGCGGAGTCCACGGCGTAGTCGTCGTCGATGACACCCGAGCAGTCGTCGTCCACGCCGTCTCTGCTCTCCGTGGCGCCTGGACGGATGGCGGCGTCAGTGTCGTCGCATTCGGGGGTGTTGTCCTTACTGCCGCTCGGCTGGGTGCATGCGGCGGTGGTGGAGGCGCCGCCGTAGCCGTCGCCATCGCCGTCGGCGTACCAGGTGGTGGCGTCCACGGCGTAGCTGTCGTCGATGACACCCGAGCAGTCGGTGTCCACGCCGTCGCAGTGTTCGGTGGCGCCGGGGTGGATGGCGGCGTCCCCGTCGTCGCAGTCGGTGTAGGTGGCCAGGTACCCGCTGGGCGGGGTGCAGGCGGTGGCGGTGGACGCGCCGCCGTAGCCGCCGCGATCGCCGGCGGCGTACCCGGTGGCGGCGTCCACGGGTCCCCGGTCGTCGATGACGCCCGAGCAGTCCTTGTCCACGCCGTCGCAGTGCTCGGCGGCGCCGGGGTGG
>JBDRKM010000456.1:0-22871 GCA_043814015.1 Pseudomonadota bacterium | reverse complement strand
CGCGGGGCCGCGCCGCGGCCGGCGGGCCAGCGCCGCGGTACGCCCTGGCCCCCCCGGTCGGTGGTCAAGCCACTTCCGGGCAGCGGCACTAGTCCAGGCAGCTGCGCTCCTCGGCGCGATAGCGGAGCGTGACCAGCCGCCAGTGTTCCTCGTCGCCGTGGTGAACCTCCACCTCGGCCAGCTCGCGGGGGGCCCGGGCTCGGTGCAGGGCTGGCCGGTGGAGCAGCAGCGCGGTGTCCACCAGGCTGGGATCGATGCCCGTGGCGAGAAGGTGGCGGAGGCGAGGGCGCCCGTCGTCGGCTTCGACCAGCTGCCTGGGGAGGGCGCTGATCAGGAGCACCGCGATGTCCAGCTCGTGGGCCAGCTCCCGCAGCCCGAGCAGGTTCCTGCGCCGATCCTCGGTGCCAACGCGCGTGATCGGGGAGACGCTCGGCAGCGGGTCGATGGCCAGGGCCACCAGGCCGGGGGCTTGCCGGGCCACCTCGCGGGCCTTCTCGGCCACCTCATCGCAGGGGTGCACCAGCCCGCCCTGGGGCTGCAGGTAGAGGCCCCTGCGGGCCGCCTGCTCGACGAAGGGGCCGATCCCGTGACCCCGTTGGCTGCTGCGGGCCGGCTCGCGGCCGCCCGCGCTCGCCAGCAGTCGCAGCAGGAGATCGCCGTTCTCGTAGAAGGAGGTGAAGTACACCGCGGCGGCCTCTTCGGGCTGGCACGCGCCCAGGATCATGGAGATGGCCAGGGCGCTCTTGCCCACGGACGGCACCCCCGCCAGCAAGGTCACGCGGCCCCGGTGCAGCACGCCATCGTCCGCGTCGAGGCGCTTGAACCCGCTGAGGATGAGGGTCGCTGCTGGCTCCTGGCTGCTGTCCATCTCACTCAGCTCCGGGCGCGGGCATGCCGCGAGGGAGGGCGCCCTACAGGGCACCCGAACAGAGGCGCCGGGCGCCCGCACCAACGGGAACCCGGGGCGCTCCAGGAGGGAGGCGCATGCCAGCTACTCTTCGCCTGGATCAGAGTCCGCCCCCCCAGGGGATGGAACCTCTGCATCGTCCAGGCCGCTCGGTGTGTTTTCGTCACCCACCTCCCCCCTGGCTGCCCGCCTGGCCACACGATCTGCTCGCTTGGCCTCCTTCTTGGCGGCCTTGGCCTGGGAGCGCTGGTTCCTCTCGAAACGGTAGTTCGGCTTGAAAGGCATGCCGTTCACCTCGATGTCATTCGGTCATCTCACGCTCGGCCGCCCTCGGTCGGACCAGCCTGCCAGATCGCCCGATGGCGGGCGTCGAAGCTCATCGGCCGATGTGGCCACCGTCCTCGCATGTGGTGCGTGAACGGACTCTCGAAAGAAGGACGTGAGGGAGAGTCTGCGTTCGAAAGCGCGTCATCCATAGCCTTCCAGCCGTCTGTCGCCAAGCGGGACCCGGCGTTCGTCTCGTTTTTCGACCTCGAGCGCAGAAAATCGGCCTGCTCGGCCACCTGGCCTCCCTGGAACGGCTAGAAGCCCGGGATCGTACCGCGGAGTCCCCATGGCCAAGGCACGCCCCAGCGTCCAGAAGCGCAACCACGAGGCCCGGAAGCTCGACAAAGCCCAGGAGAAGGCGGCGCGGAAGGCGGCCAGGAAGGCCGCGCGCGACGATGATGCCGCCGCCTCCGACGGGGTCGATCCCGACATCGCGGGCCAGCGACCGGGCCCCCAGCCCATCCCTCGCGATCCCCTGAGCAGGCCGGACGGCGAGTAGCGCCCTCCGGGGGCTCGCCCCCGACCAGCACCCGCGCTGTGCCCGAGCTACGCTGCGCGGCCCCCCGAGAGCACCCGCTGACCATGCCCCGCGCCAGCCGCACCACGCCACCCTTTGAGCTGCATGTCGAGCGTCTCGAGCCCCGCGGCGTGGGCGCTGGCGATCACGAGGGGCGCGCCGTCCACGTGCGCGGCGCCCCGCCGGGGGCGGTGGTGCTGGCGCGGCCCTTCGCCCGCAAGAAGGGCGTGATCCACGCCCGGCGCCAGGCGCTGGTTCAGCCCCCGCCCGGAGCGGTCGAGCCGCGCTGCGCGGCCTTCGGCACCTGCGGGGGCTGCGCCCTGCAGGAGCTTCCGTTGGCGGCCCAGCGCGCGGCCAAACACGACCTCGTGCTGCGCTCCGTGGGCCTGCTGCAGGGCGTCCCGGTGGTAGGCCCCCTCGGCCTGCCCGTGGAGTACGCCTACCGCAACCGGGTGGAGCTGACCTTCGGCGACCGCCGCTTCCTCTCCGACGAGGACCACCGCGCGGGGGTGGACAATCAGGGCCGGTTCCTCGGCTTCCACGCCCCGGAGCGGTTCGACCGCGTGGTGGACGTGGCCCGCTGCGAGCTGGTCTCCGAGGGAATGAACGCCCTCATCGACGCCGCCCGCGCGCACCTGGCCACCTCCGCGCTGCCCCCCTGGGACACCCGCGGCCAGCGCGGCTTCTGGCGTCACCTGTTGCTGCGCGAGGGCCAGGACGGCGACCGTCTGGTGCTCGTCTTCACGGCCCCCCCCGAAGACGAGGCGCTCGCGCGGGCAGAGCTCGACGCCCTGGCCGCGTCGCTGCCCGAGGTCGGCGGGGTGCTGTGGATGGTCAATGATCGCGTGGCCGACGCGGCCATCGGCGAGCAGCGCGCCGTGCTCCGCGGTCGTCCCTGGCTCGAGGAGCGCCTGGGCCACCTGCGCTTCCGCCTCGCCCCGCTCGACTTCTTCCAGACCAACACCCCGGGGGCTGAGGTCCTGTACAGCGTGGTGGCCGAGGCCGCCGGGCGCGGCCGGCGCCTGCTGGACCTCTACTGTGGCACCGGCGCCATCGGGCTCTGGCTCGCCCCGGCCTTCGCCGAGGTGGTGGGCGTGGAGATCCATGCGCCGGCGGTGGAGAGCGCCGCCCGCAACGCCGAGGTCAACGGCATCGCCCACGCCAGGTTCCTGGCGGGTGAGGTGGAGCGCGTCGCGCTCGAGCTCGATGGTGACGTGGTGGTGGTGGACCCCCCGCGCGCCGGCCTGCACCCCAGGGCCGCCCGCTGGCTGGCGGCCCTGCCCGCCGAGCGCCTGGTCTATGTCGCCTGCCACGCCCCCAGCCTGGGCCGCGACCGCGCCATCCTGGAGGAGGGCGGCTGGCGCCTCGACGCCCTGTGGACCGTGGACCTCTTCCCCCAGACCGGGCACGTGGAGGCGGTGGCGAGGTTCGTGCGGTAGCTACGGCACCAACCGCCCGCAGGCATCCCACCTGAGCACGCGCCCCGGGACGTGGCGTTCGATGGGCTCGGCCGCCGGGGCCTCGCTGACCAGGGCGGCCTCCAGGGCGCGGGCGACCTCGGCGGCCTGGCCTCGCTGATCGCGCACCACCAGGACCACGTTGCCATCGCGCAGCACCAGGAAGCCGACGCCGTCGCCCACGGCCTCCACCTCCCGGCCCTCGGGGGGCGGACCAGGCCAGGGGGGGCGGGGTCACGACGGCGGCGGTGCGGGCCTGTTGCGCGAACAGCGCGCGGGCCTCCTCCAGGGTGTCGCGCTGCATGAGCCGTACGAAGCCGTCTTCGGGCAGGGGGGCGCGCCAGCCGGAGGTGAAGGTGTCCAGATCGGGGGCGCCGAGGCCCAGGCCGGGCAGGGCCGCCAGGGGCACACCGGCCCAGACCGTGGGCGGCTCGGCCAGGCCGGTCTGGGAGAGCAGGAGCGCGAGGAGCAGCGGGAGGTTCATTGCAGGAGGGTCTCCCCGAAGTAGCCGTAGTAGACGCGCCCGCTCATGGCGAGGCGGTCGAGGTACTCCTCGCCGTCCAGGCCCTGGACCATGAGCTGCTCGCAGGGGGTGTGGCCCGGATCTGCGTCGCCGTCCAGCGCCAGGGTCGCGTCCCAGATGGTCTGGCCTTCGTCGTTGGTGGTGACCGCGTGGTAGCTGAACGAGCAGCCCCAGCCGCCGAAGGGGCAGTGGGTGAAGCTCTCCCCGCCGATAGCCAGGATGTAGTTGAGATCGAAGTTCTCCAGCACGATGGCGTACTGCAGCGGGGCGCCGAGCTGCTTGGCCCAGGCCGTGAGGATGGAGGCGCAGTCGGAGCAGTTGACCGTGTGCCCGGCGCCGTAGCGCAGGAACGAGGTCAGATCGAAGATCCCGGGGCCCCAGCCGTTGCGGTACTCCGTGTAGTAGGACGCGCCGTAGCGGGTGTCGTAGGACAAGCCGAGGTCGTCGTAGATCCAGGTCACGAGGGCGGAGATCACGGCCGCGTCCGTGGGCTCGACGCCGTCCAGGGTGCGCAGGGCCGGGTCGATGGCGGCCACCCAGGGCGCGGCCTGCGGGCCCCCGCCGCCGCCGGTGGGGTCGGCCAGCAACAGGTACCAGCGCACCGGCAGGGACTGCTCCCCGATCTCCCAGGCGACTCCATCGTTATCGTCCGCCATGTAGCGCAGGTGCAGGGTCTCCTCGAGCACCCCGGGGCCCGCGCCCAGGGGATCGGCAGCCTGCAGCACGACGGGGGTGGCGGGGTCCAGCGCGGTGGCGCCTGCCAGGGGCTCCCAGCCCTCCACCTCCAGCCGCACCCCGGCGCCGGCGAGGCCCGCGCCACCCAGCACGCTCTCGTCGCCCAGCTGCAGGGTCAGGATGGGGCGGGAGTCCCAGGTGAAGGCCACGGGCACCGCCCCGCCCTCTGGAAACCGGCCCAGCTCGTCGCCGGGGGCGGACAGCTCCACCGCGGCGCCGTGGGCGTCCTCCAGGGCGTCGGCCGAGGTGAAGGAGACCTCGGGGCCCTGCAGCGTGCCCGACTCGTGCCACCACAGGGGCACCGCCGTGGCGCTCGCGCCCTCATCGCCCTCGGCCCAGGCCTCCAGCACACCGCAGCGCACCACCCGGACCGCATGCTCGTCCTCCAGGGTGATCGGGCCGCGGGTGGCGGTGAGGTGCAGGGTGTAGCTGCCCACCGGCGCCCACGCGCCGCTGGCATCGCGGCCGTCCCAGGTGCCCTCCACCGTGGCGACGGGCGCGCCGTGGGCGTCGCGCACCTCCACCGTGGTGACGGGATCGCCCACCGTGCTGACCTCGACGGCCAGCGGCCCGCCCAGGATGGGGTCGAAGACCGGCGCGGCCGCCAGGTGGGCCTCCACCACCGGCGCGGTGTCCGCGGTATCGCCGGGGTTCACCAGGTCGGGGTGACAGGCGACGAGGAGGAGGGGGGTGAGGAGGAGAGGGCGCATGGACGGCAATATAGGTCGGGCGCCGTGCAGATGCCTACGTCAACGGCGTTAGGGAGCCCCCATGGACGCCGACCGCCTCGCCCAGCTCATGACCTTCCCGGCCCCCTTCACCTTCCGTGTGGTGGCGCTCGGCACCCCGGACCTGCGCGCGCAGTGCCTGGCCCTGGTCGAAGACGCCCTGGGCTGTGCCGTGGCGGGCGTGGAGGTGCAGGCCTCCTCTGGCGGGCGCTACCACACGGTGCGGCTGGCGGTCACCGTGCAGTGCCCGGAGCAGATCGCGGCGGTCTACGAGGCCCTGCGCGCCGTGCCGGGCCTGCGCATGCTGCTCTGATCAGGGCACCACGGGCGGGGTGAAGACCCGGGCGGCCATCTCGCGGTCGAGCATGAGGCGGCCGTGGCCCGAGTCGCCCACCAGCTTGAGCTGCGCCACGATGGCGTCGGCGGCGGCCTCCTCCTCGACCTGCTCCGTGATGAACCACTGCAGGAAGGCCAGGGTGGCGTGGTCGCGCTCGTCCATGGCCAGGCTGGCCAGGGCGTCGATCAGGGAGGTGACGTGGCGCTCGTGCACCAGCGTGGCCTCGAAGGCCTCCAGCGGGGAGGACCAGGAGGAGGGCGGGCCCTCGATGGCGGTCAGGGTGACGTGGCCGCCGCGCTCCAGCAAGTAGCCGAAGAACCGATCCGCGTGGAACTGCTCCTCCTGGAACTGGATCTTGAACCAGTTGGCCATGCCAGGCAGCCCCTCGCGCTCGGCCCACGCGCTCATGGAGAGGTAGAGGAAGGCCGAGTAGTACTCGGCGTTGATCTGGTTGTTGAGGGCCTCTTGGATGGCGGGCTTGATCATGGGTGCTCCCTTCCGGTGCTGGGGTCCGGAAAGGTAGCCGCGATCGCCGCCGTGTGAAGGGGAGATCAGGGCCGCAGCGCCGCCACACTGCCGCCGTCGAGCAGCGGGGCGAGATCGTCCACCAGCTGTCGGGCGAGGTCGCGGCCCGCCCGCTGCGAGGTGTTCGTGCCCGTGATCACGAAGGAGTAGCGGTCCTCGTAGCGCAGGAAGACCTCCCCGTCGGCGGAGACCAGGGCCAGCCCCACGGTGGCTTCGGCGAGGACGGGATCGGTGTGGCGATCCACGTAGACCAGGCGATCGGCCACCCGCTGGGTGGTGCCCGGGGCGAGCCGGGTGGCCAGGGGCTCGGCGGAGAGGTCCACCAGCCAGTGGAACAGCACCACCTCACCCTGCACGCGGTCCGCCGCGGTCAGCAGCACGCCCTCCATGGGCCGGCGCCCGTCCAGCCCCGCCACCAGCTGCGAGCGCGTGGCTGGCGTGACCTTCGCATCGCTCATGTGCCCGCGCCATTCCGGTGGCAGGGCGCTGGCCAGCTCCCCGGGCAGCGCCTCGGAGAAGGCCCCGGGGACCGCCAGGACCTGGGCGCTGCGCACGTTCCGCAGCGCCGCCGCCGCGCCGTCCAGCTCCTCGCCCAGGTAGCCCCGGAGCTGCAGCGGCACGGGGGTGCCCACCACCAGCAGGGGCGCGACCCGGATGTCGGAGCCGAGGTCCAGCGGCGCCCAGGTCCAGTCGGGCGCGGCGGTGGGCAGATCGGGCAGCAGCGGCGCGGCCTGGGTGGCACCCGCGAGGCCGCAGAGCAGCGCGAGGGAGAGGAGGAGGGGGAAGCGGGGACGGCTGGGCAAAGGGGCACGTCTCCGGGGCGCAGGGATGACAGGGAGCGGTGTCAGCCTCCATTGTGACATCCCTGAGGCGGGATCGGTTCCGAGGGCCCCTTTTTTTTCGGCACCGACCAAGTCGGCCGACAGTTCAGGGTCGCCGGAGAGCTGTCAGCTATCAGCATTCAGCCGTCAGCAAGATGGTTTTCGCTGACAACTCCGAAAGCAGCCGGCACCCAGACTGTGTTTCGGCAGCTTCGGCCGTAGCCTCCTCGGTATCGAACTTCGTACCTCGCTCGTAGCTGATTGCTGACCGCTGACCGCTGACTGCTCCCTTTTTTTTGTCGTGCATGTTGGCCTCCCCGGAACGCCAGGGGGATAGGCGCGCATGGATCGTGGCGTCAACACGACCATGATGGCGCACGCTCACCGCTCGCCCCGAATCGTCGGACGCAGCGCCGTCAGCTTTCAGGTATCAGGTGTCAGCAAGCACCTTCCTCGCGAGTCACCCGGCTCGGGCCTGTTCAACCCGCGGGTGAAGTGCGCTGACACCGACCGCCGCTCGAAAGAGCTGATAGCTGACCGCTGATACCTGACGGCTTCGTCGGCGGAGCCGACGATTCAGGGCTTGCTCCTGCCCCCCGCCCCCGGTAGCCTGGCGCCATGACCTTTCGCCGCGTCCAGGCGCTGACCGCGCTGCTCCTCGCCGGCCTCGTGCTGCCCTTCCTGGGCAAGCCGGTGCACGTGGACGACGCCAACTTCCTGGCGCTGGCGGCCGGCGCGCGGGCCGACTGGTGGCGGCCCCACGACGTGGTCATCAACTGGCAGGGCCACGCCGAGCGGGCCTTCGACGTGCTCTCGAACCCACCGGGCGTCGCCTGGTGGCTGGCGCCCGTGGTGCACGCGCCCGTGGCGGTCCAGCACCTGTGGATGCTGCCCTGGCTCGTCCTCGCGGCCTGGGGTGCCGCGCGCCTCGGGCGCCGCTTCGGAGGCGCGGGGAGCCCCGCGGTGCTGCTGGTGCTCGCCTCCCCCTTCGCCGTCCTCGCGGCCCAGGCCCTCACCCCCGACCTCCCCCTGCTGGCCCTCACCCTGGCCGGCATGGGCGGCTTCATCGCCGCCACCGACGCCCGCCGTCCGGGCGTGGCCGCGGGCTGGGCCGTCGTGGCCGGTGGCCCCCTGCTGTTCCGCTACAGCGGCCTCGCCCTCCTGCCCCTGCTGTTGCTCTACCCCCTGCTGCACCGCCGCCCGCCCTGGCCAGCCCTGGCCGGGCTCGCACCCCTCGCCCTGCTCGTCCTCCACGACCTGTCCGCCTACGGTCAGGTCCACCTGCTGGCCATGGCGGGGTTCCAGTCCACCGCCGGCTCGGGCTGGGAGACCTTCCGCAAGGGGGCCGCGGCCCTGGCCATGCTGGGGGGCGCCGGGCTGTTCCCGCTGCTGGCCATCCGTGGCGGCCGCTGGAGCGCCGGGCTGGCGTTGCTCGGCGCCCTCGTCGGGGTGATCGCCGCCCGCGGCTCGGGCCTGCCCCCCGGGGCCACCACCTGGACCGTGGCCTGCTGCGCGGGGGGCGGCGCCCTGTACGGCGCCCTGGCCCGGGGCGAAGACCGCGTGGATCGCGTCTTTCTGGGAGCATGGGCCCTCGGCGGTCTCGCCTTTCTGCTGACCCTGCGCTTCACCGCCGGCCGCTACTGGCTGCCCTTCCTGCCCGCCCTGGCCCTGGCCTGGCTGCGCCTGCGTCCACCGCGCGCTCTGCTTGCTGTGACCCTCGGACTGCAAGCGGCGCTGGCGCTGCTGCTGGCCGTGGACGACCAGGCCCAGGCCCAGGCCGATCTCCAGGCCGCCCGCGATGTCCAGGCCGCCGCCGTCGGGCTCGACGGCCCGCGCGCGTACGCCGGCCACTGGGGCTGGCAGCACGCGCTGGAGCGGGCCGGCTGGTCCGCCATCGAGGACGAGGCGCCCCTGTCCGCCGGCACCCTGCTGGCCGTGGCCGCCGCTCCCTGGCCCCAGCGCCCCGCGGAGGGCACCTGCCTAGAGCCCCTCTGGGAGCGCGGCTACCGGGCCCGCTGGCCCGGTCCCCGAGTCCACACCGCCGCCGGACGCGCCAACCTGCACGCCTTCCTGGTGGCGGGCGAGCCCCCGCTGGAGACCTACGTCCCGTGGAGCTTCGCGGACGATGACCGCGAGCATGCCACGCTCTACCGGGTCTGCCCCTGAAGCGGCAGGTGCCTCCGCTTCCAGCCGCGGATCAGCTCGTGGGAGGCTCCCGCCAGGCACAGCGCGTGGTGGGCGAGCAGCCAGCACCAGCCGCGCAGGCCGAGCAGCGGCCCGAACACCACCGAGAGCCCGATAGCGGTGAACAACCAGGCGAAGGCCACGATCACACCGAGGTCCAGCACGCGCTCGCCCGCCCGCACCCGCGGGTCGCGCACGAAGGCGATGAGCTGGCTCACGGGGCCTTGACCCAGGTTTCGGCCAATCGGCGGGATTTCGGCCTTGAAGGCACGGTCATTTTTCGGGGCGCGACCAAGCGCCCGGCGCCGCCCATCAGGCGGCGAAGATGGGGGGGAGGGCGCGTGTCGCGCCCGATCGGGGGGGGAAGAATCTGTCTTCCCCCCCCCAAAAAAAAGGGCGAGGCCCTCGTTGCGGCCGCGGCCGAAACGTGGACCGTAGCCGCTCACGGCTCCGCCGGCCGGTGGGCGAAGAGGGTGTTGCCCACACCACGGGTCCAGTCCGTGACCAGCAGATCGGGCGCGGGGCTCCAGCGACAGGTGATCGTGACCTGTTCCGTGGTGGGGGCGCTGAAGTAGCCGTCGCCCTGCGCACCCGGCGTGCTGGTGGCCCGCACCTGGCAGGGGCGCGGCAGAGCCAACAGCGGCCCAGGCCCCCGCACCTCGACCTCGCGGGAATAGCTCCCGTCCAGATCGTGCAGCGCGAAGGCCTCGGCCACCACGCTGTCGTCCTGCGCCGCCCAGGAGGGCTCCGGCTCCAGGCCGCCCTCGTCACGGTGTACACCGATCGCGCCCCACCAGGCCCCCACCGCGAGGTCCAGATCGTCGTCGTCGTCCAGATCCGCCAGGGCCACCGCCGAGTAGTCGGCGTTGGGCGCCGCGGTCTCCCAGGCCAGGGTCAGATCGGGGCCGGCGAAGAGCCGCACGGTGCCCGGCCCGCCGAGCTGCTGGTTGTCGGTGACCGCCAGATCGGGCCAGCCGTCGCCGTCCACGTCGCCGAAATCGAGGCTGTTGCCCTCGAAGCTCTCGCCCTCGGCCAGCAGTGACGGCGAGCCCTCGGGCAGCCCGGCCGCCAGCCCCGCACCCGTGTTGAGGTGGACCGCGTGGGGCGAGCCACGGCGGGCGAAGGCCAGATCGAGGGCGCCGTCGAGGTTGGCGTCGAAGAAGCCCACGTCCATGGACCAGGTGGGCTCGGCGCTCTGCCAGGCGGGCGGCTCCGTGAACGCGCCGCCCTCGTTCAGGAACAGCAGGTCGGGCTCGGCGTCGTGGTGGTAGGGCTCGCCCGTGGCCGCGGCCAGGTCGAGATCGCCGTCGTTGTCCATGTCGCCGAGCGCCACCGAGAAGCAGTAGAAGCCCGCCGCCGACTCCCAGCTGGGCTCGTCGGGCAGGTAGCCGCCCTGGTTCAGGTAGAGGGAGATCCCGCCGGGCGCGTCGAAGCCATCGGTGCCCAGGAAGCGGGCCACCACCACGTCGGCCAAGCCATCGCCGTCCACGTCGCCCACCGCGAGGTGCGCGTGGTAGGCCTCCACCGTGCTGGCCCAGTCGGCCTCCTGCCCGAGGCTGCCTTCGCGCGCCAGGTGCACCGCCAGCGGCCCCGGGCTCATGTCGTTGCCGTAGGACACCACGAGATCGAGCGCCCCGTCGCCGTCGATGTCGGCCCAGGCCGCGCCGGTGCCGTAGCCGTGGTCCTCCGCGATCCAGGAGGGCACCGCCTCGTAGGGGGGCCAGCCGAAGACCGGGCTCGCGGTCTCGGCCGTGTCCGTGGGGGGCAGGCTGTCGCCCGCGGAGTCCTGGCTGTCGAGGCTCGGGGGGCAGCCCGCCAGCAGGAGGGCGAGCGGGGGGAGGATGGTGCGCATGGGGCCAACATACCCAGGCCTGGCGCGCGGGGATAGCGGACCACCATGGACCCGTCAGCCCCTGACGAACGCGCACCCGAGGCCCCGCCCGGCTGGCAGTGGGAGGAGCTGACCGTCGGCGCCGCCGCCGCCGGACGGCGGGCGGACGTGTGGCTCGCCGCGCGCTTCCCGCACTACTCCCGCAGCGCCGTGGCCCGGCACTTCAGGGCCGGCCGCATCGCCGGCCTCGACCGGCCGGTCAAGCCCAGCTCTCTTCTGCGTGAGGGCGAGCGCCTGCGCTTCTGTCGGCCCGCGCTGGTCAGCGACGAGCCCGCCCCGCCCCTGCCCGCCGTCCTCTACGAAGACCAGCGGCTCATCGCCTTCGACAAGCCCGCCGGCCTGCTGGTCCACCCTGCCGGCGGGAAGTTCGTCTGGTCGCTCGTGGCCCTGGCGCGCCTCGCCAGGCCCGGCCTGGCTCTGCACCTCGTGCACCGCCTGGACCGTGACACCTCGGGCGTCGTCGTGATGGCCAAGGACCCCGAGGCCAACCGCCTGCTCAAGGACGCCTTCCGCTTCCAGCACATCCACAAGGTCTACTGGGCCCTGTGCCGCGGCGCCCCTGCCTGGAGCACCCGCCTGGTGGACGCCCCCATCGGCGATGACACCCGCAGCGCCGTGCGTGTCCGCATGGGCGTGGTCCCCGGAGGCCACCCCGCGCGCACCCGCTTCTTCGTGCTGGCGCGCTGGCGCGCCCTCTGCCTGCTGGCGGCCCACCCCCGCACCGGCCGCACGCACCAGATCCGCGTGCACGCCGAGCATGCCGGCCTGCCCCTGCTGGGCGACCGCATCTACGGCCAGCCGGACGAGGTCTTCCTGCACCTGCTGGACCACGGCGAAGACGCCTGGACCCGCGCCAAGATAGGCTTTCACCGCCAGGCTTTGCACGCTCGCGAGATCCGCCTGCCCCACCCCGAGGGCGGCAGCGTGCGCATCGTCGCGCCCCTGCCCGCCGACATGGCGGCCGTGCTGCGCGCTGGGGGTGAGGTCCAGGCCCCTTGAGCCACCAGGCAGGGTTGGGCAGGCTTGCGCGCCGTGCGGTGGCTCTATGTCGGCCAGCCGCCGTGCTCCGGTGGAAACCTCGAATGATGGGGAGGGGGGGACGCCTTTTCAATCCTCTTGATCGAGCACCAGGCTCGCCCGCTCGGGCGCCAGGCCCACCCGCACCTCCCAGCGGTTGTCCACCCGGCGGCGCTCGAACAGGCGGTGCTCGTTGACCACCCCGAGGGCGCGCAGGCTGCGGCAGATGCGGCTGCGATCCTGGCCCACCCGCTCGGCATCGCTCTCCTGCCCAGGGCAGAGCTCCTGCCAGCGGCTCCAGGCCTCGCTCAAGGGCAGCCAGCCGCCCGCGGGCAGGTCGGCGAGGCGTGCCTCCAGGTAGGGCGCCAGGGACCACAACGGAGCGCCACGGGCCTTGCGCTCGACGGGGCCGTCCCAGACCGCCAGGAGCGGCCGACCGGCCTCGACCCGCAGCTCGATGCGGCAGGTGAAACGGGCCAGATCGAGCTTGCGCTCCGCGGTGGCCCGCGGCGGCTCGGCCTCGTGGAAGCGGAAGCTGCGGCCGCAGACGGAAAACTGGGCGCCGTCCACCAGGGCGGGGCTCTCGCCCTCCCGGCGCTCCCAGTCCGCGGGCAGGGGGCGGTCGTGCTCGTCGGCCACCAGAGCGGCCAGGGCTTCGCCCGTCACCGGCTGGCCGGTGGACAGGTCGATGGCGAAACGTTCCGGCGGCCCCGCCTCGACCAGCGTGACGCGCACCGAGCGCCCGTTGATGCGCTGGCCGCGTTCCAGCAGCCACCAGCCCTGCCCCAGGACCGCGCAGGGGCGATGTGGACCGCGGGCGTCGCCTCCCAGCTCGCGCCATGCCCACCCCGCCGCGCTCCAGCGCAGCTCCACCCAGAAGGTGGGGATCTCCTCCTCAGGCAGGACCCACGTGCAGGTCGCGTGGCGCCCCAGGAGGGTGGTGGCGGCGAGCGGGATCTCCACCGTGCGGGCAGCAGAAGTGAGCGTGATGGTTCCCAACGTGGACCCCGGAGACGTCGACCAAGGCCTTTTATCGGCCGTGCGCCATCAGTGCAGCCCGATCTGCCCACCCTCCGGCACCGGCAGGGCGGCGAGCACGCCCGGGGCCACCAGGCCACCCAGCACGGCGCCTCGCGTGAGGTCGAGCCACAGCGCCCGGTGTTCGAGCAGGGCCCAGGCGCCGCCGGGCGCCGGGACCAGCAGGGGTGTACCGCCCAGGTGGACCTGCCCCACGGAGCCGTCGTGCTCGACCCAGGCCAGCCCGTCCTGCAACGCCACCACCCAGCCGGCCGGCGTGGCGAGCAGGTTGCCTCCGACCCCTACGGGCAGCGGCACCCGCGACGAGGCCCGCAGGCTCTCCGGGTCGTAGACCACGAGCAGGGGTGGGTCCGTGCAGGCGCAACCCAGGCGCTCGCCGTCGAAGGCCAGGGCTTCGCAGGCCAGCTTCGGCTCCGGGATCCGTTCGGGCCCGATCAGCTCGTAGCTGTCGGGATCGCGCTCCCAGACCCGCCCCGCGCTGGAGGTCCAGGCCCGGCCGCCGCCCACCGCGTGGGCCACGGACATGTCGCCCAGCGCCGGCAGTGGCGCCATGACGCCGGTGGCGGGATCGATGGCGGTCGGCGTGTAGCCGCCGCCGGGCGCGCGGAGCTGGATCAGGCAGCGGTCCGGCCGCGGGCAGCCCAGCCCCTCGTCGTACAGGGGGATCTCCGCCGCGATCACGGCATCCCCGTGGCGCAGGGACCAGGAGCCCGGGCGCGGCTGAAGGTCGAGCGCCAGCTCCCAGCCGGGGCCCAGCGCGTGGAACCACGGGGTTCCCTCGTGGGGCACGGGCTGGCCGGGCACCACCGGGCGACGCCCGCCGGCGAGCAGAGCAGGCAGCGCGGGCAGCGCCACCTCGCGGCGCGTTGGCTCGGTCAGGCCGTCGCCGAGGTCCACGGCCCCGATCCGCCCGTCGGGCAGCACCACCAGCAGGTCCCCCACCAGCCAGTCCGGCACGTACGACGGGCCGAAGGCCCGCAGCACCGCCAGCCACGGGCCGGGCGCCGTGCCCTCCAGGCGCGTGCCCACGGGCAGCGGGCGGCCCCCCGGCAGGGTCAGGTGCAGGGGCCACTGCCGCGCCCTCCCCTCCCCCCGGTTGCGCCAGGCCTGGTGCGTCGGCACCGCGCGCTCGCGGTCGTTGATGGAGGTGTGCAGCAGGTCGAGCCGGCCATCCTGGTCCACGTCCAGCGGCAGCACCGCCGCCCCGTCGATGGGCCGGGCCAGGTCTTCGGGCAGGGGCACGCGCTCGAAGCGAAACGCCCCGAGGTTTCGGTACACCTTGGAGGTGGCGTGCCCTTTGTCCGGGAAGCCACCCGAGCCGAGCACCAGATCGGGCAACCCGTCGGCGTCCAGGTCGGTCAGGCCCAGGGTGCTGTAGGTCAGCCGCACCTCCTCACCCGGATCGAGGAACGGCAGGTCCGCGCCGCGCACCCGGACCAGGTCGCCCGCCATCGCCTCCAGGAAGATCAACCGGGCTCCGCCGCGGTCCCCCAGCACCGCGTCCTCGTCGCCGTCTCCGTCCAGGTCCGCGACGGCCTCGCCCCAGCCCGGCGGCACCGGCAGGTGGATCAGCCGCTCCTCCCCCAGGACCTCGACCTGCCATACCGCGCCGTCCCAGCGCAGCAGGATCGGGCGCTCCTCGCGCACCCCGAGCACCTCCACGCTGCCATCCCCGTCCACGTCCAGCCACGCCACGGGTGTCCCCGTCAGGGCCGCCGTGCTCCAGCGCCCCGCCTCGGCCGGCTCGCCGAGGGCGTGTGGGTCGTCCAGCAGCCGCGGTCCTGCGGTCGTGGGCACCAGGAAGGGGACCTGCGCCACCACCACCTCGGGCGCGCCGCCGCGCCCCGAGCGCTCCACCACCGTGCGGTACATCCAGCGCTCATCGAGGTCCACGCCGAACCGATCCAGGGCGCCGTCCCCGTCGAGATCGGCCTGGACCCAGTGGGCCACGTGGCGCGCTGTCTCCACGTCCTCGGCCAGACGCCAGGCGAAGCGCCCGCCCTGCCAGGCCCCCAGCAGGTCGCGGGTGTGCTCGCGGCTGGTGGGCGCCCAGACCCGGCCAAGGCGCGGCAACAGCACCTCCCAGGCGCCATCGCCATCCACGTCCACCACCGAAGGGTGGCCGAAGAAACCCGAGGTGGGCGGCTGATCCTGCGCGATGGAGGCGACGTCCGGCGCCGCTGCCGTCACGTTCCAGGCCTGGCTGGCGTTTTCGAACGCGATGGCTGGGGGAGCCTCGGTCGCGGGCCACAGCAGCACCGCCGCCGCCACCCCGCCTCCGGCCAGGAACGTGGCCAGCGGCAGCCACCAGCGCGGGCGAACGCTCAGGCCACGCCCAGCGCGGATGTCGGCGAAACCCCTGGCCAGGGCGGCGGCCGAGGGGCGCTGATCGGGATCGAGGCGCATCCCGCGGGCCAGCAGCCGCACCAGGGCGATGTGGCGCGGATCGGCCGGATCGAGCCCGCAGGCCTGGGCCTGGGCGTCCACGTCGTCGGGCCAGGGCACATTGGGCGAGCCCAGCAGCCCCTGGGCCAGCAGCTTGCAGAGCACGAACACGTCGCCCGGCGGCCCCACCTTGCGGCCGGCCATCAGCGCCTCGGGCGGCAGGCGGTCGTGGCTGCCGCGCAGGTCCATGGTCACCGCCGGTCGGTGGTCGAGCCGCCGCCCGATGCCCAGATCCACCAGCCAGTAGCGCTCCGGTCCGCGCCCCGGCGCCACGACGATGTTGCGCTCCTTCACGTCGCGGTGCAGCACCCCGTGGGCGTGCAGGCAGGCCAGCGCCCTGGCCACCGCCTGGCCCACATCGAGCACCCCCGCGAAGTCCACCCCCTCCCGCGCCCAGTGCCGGCCCAGATCCAGCGCGCCCACGTCCTCCTGCAGCAGCCAGCAGAAGCCCTCGCCCTCCCCGTGGGCCGTGTGCGGCGCGATGTGGGCCGCGCGAGCTTCGGCCGGGGGAATCAAGGCCAACAGCGCCGCCTCGTGGCGAAGATCCTCGCCCTCGGCGCTGTCCGCGGGGGCCAGCTTGAGCACCCCCCCGGCGACCCCATCGCGCACGCGCCAGGTGGCCGTCGCGCGCCCGGGCGCACCGAGCGCCTCCACCAGGCGGAAGCGACCGAGGATGGTCTCGTCGGGCTGCAGGGGCTCCCCTTCACGGGCGGGAAGCCCGACCCCTAACCTGGGCGGCACGCCCTTCGGAGGGGTAGCATGGGGCCATGCTCCTCCTCCTCCTCCTCTTCGCCGGCTGCCGACCCGCTCCCGACTGCGCCTGTCCGGGCTGCGCGGGCGAGCCCCGCGACCTGCTCCCCGAGGCCCGCCTCGAGGTCGACGACATCCGGCCCGCGGAGGGCCACCCCTGGGCCCGGGAGGACGAGGCCGGCCCCGCCGCCCTGCGCAACGACCTGCCCGACGATGGCTGGCAGCCCCCGGACACCACGCCGGCCTGGCTGGAGATCGACCTGCAGCCGCGGCTGGGGGTCGCCATCCTGGAGAGCCTCGAGGCCACCTGGACCGGCGCCGTCCCCGCCGTCGAGGTCGCCATCCTGCCCGGCTGCGGGCTCGAACCCACCGCCGTCCTGCCCTGGGACGATTCCACCGTTCCCCTCGACCTCACCGGCCACTGCGCAGGCTGCCTGCGCCTGACCGTCGAGGGCGGCGCGGACTCCACGCTCACCGCCCTGACCCTCATGGGCGAGGCCGGTTTTCCGCCGAATTTCGTCTACGACGACGGGAGCGCCCCCCCGCCACGGTTCCCTGGATCTGGCTTGATCGAAGGTTTCTACGGGCAGCCCTGGTCGTGGCGCGAGCGGCGCAGCGCCGTGGAGGTCCTGCACCGCGCGTTCCTGGGTCTCTACCTCTACGCCCCCAAGGACGATCCCTACCATCGCGATCGCTGGCGCGAGCCCTACGACATCCTCAGCCAGGAGGCCTTCGCGGACCTGGCCGTCCGGGCGGGTGTGGTGGGCGTGGACCTCGTCTTCGGCATCAGCCCCTTCCTGGACTACGACCCCGACGATCCCGACGACTATGCCACCCTGCTGGACAAGCTGGACAGCATGGCCGACCTCGGGGTGCAGGGCGTGGCGCTCCTCGCCGACGACATCGAGCTGGAGGCCGACGTCACCGTCGACGGCGATCTCGGCGCCATGCAGGTCGAGGTGGCCAACCGGCTGCGCGACGACATGCGCGCCGCGCACCCCGGCCTGGACTTCTGGTTCGTCCCCACCGTCTACGGCGACGACCGCCTGGCCGAGTGGGAGGGCGCCCCCGCCTACCTGGAGGCCCTGCAGGCGCTGCATCCTGGCTACGAGGTCATGTGGACCGGCACCGGCACCTTCGCCGCCACGCTCACGGCCGCCGACCTCGACACCGTGCGGTCCCTGATCGGCCGCGATCCCGTCCTGTGGGACAACCTCTGGGCCAACGACATCTACGACCCCTTCTCCGGGCGCGTCCACCTGGGCGTCTACTCCGGCCGTTCCGCCGACCTCAGCGGCGTGGTCGCCGGTGTCGGCGCCAACCCTATGGTCCAGGGCGCCCTCTCGCGGCTGGACCTCGGCCTGCTGAACGCCTGGGAGCGAACGGGCGACGCCGCGGATCCGCGCTTGATGGCCGCTTCCGTCGAGAGCTCCGACGAGGGTGACCAGGCGCTGCTCGTGCAGGTCATGCGGGCCTTCGACGGCACCGCCCTGGCGCTGCCTGGTCACCCCGACCTTCCAGACGCCGATCCCGTCGCCGACCTCGATACCCTCCTGCCGCTCCTGGCCAGCCTGGCCGCCCTGCCCTCGGCCGTCCATCACAGCGCCCTCGAGCCCGATCTGGTGGACGAGCTGGTCTACCCCCTCGACAAGGTGCGCCACGAGGCCTTGGCCGGGCTGTGGTCCCTGACCGTCGCCTCCGAACGCCTGGCCGGGAGGGAGGGTACACCCGCGGCCGCAGCCGCCGAGGCCGCACTGGACCTCTCCGCCGACTCACGCTTCGTGTGGAGCCCCGGCGCCGTCGAGGACCTGCTGGACGCCGCCCTGGAGGTGGAAATGCGCGCGGCCGGGCTGGGCGCGCCCGTGGCCTTGCCGCCAGCGCCCTTGCCCTGTGCCGTGGGAGCCACCTCCGCGTGGCGGCCCTTCGGCGGGGCCTCCGACGTGGCCGTCTTCGGGCTACCGGGCGCCTCGACCCGAGGCGACCTCATCTCGTGGCAGCCGCCCCACCCCGGCGCCTGGACCGCCGTGGCCATCGCCCGCAGCCCCGGAGGCGGCTGGGTCTGGCTCGAACGCGACCTGTCCTGCGAGCCAGGCTGAGCCGGGTCAGGCCGACCGGCGCCGTCCGAGCAGGGCCGCCACCGCCAGCCCCAGCAGCCCCGGCAGCCAGGGCACCCCACGGGGGGGCCCGGCGTTGCAGCCCGTGGTCGCCGGCCCAAATCCCCCGGTGTGGGTCTGCTGGTCGGGATCGTAGTCGGGGCTGTTGGTGGCCGTGAAGCCGCCTTCGTGGCCGCGCTCTTCCTCCGCTTCGCCCGTGTCCTCGACCGCCTCGCCCGTGTCGTCCGGCGGCGTCCCGGTGTCCTCGGGCTCCGCCTCGGGCTCCGCCTCCGGCTCGGCCTCCTCGATCGACACCGCCGTCAGATCCGCCTGGTCCGCCAGCCAGTCCAGGTGGGCATCCACGCGGGCCGCCCCGCTCTCGCCGCCTGTGCAGGGCGTGTCGTCGTCGTCCCAGATCCAGGACTGCACCCCAACCAGGACCTCCCCGCCGTCCTCGGTGCGCAGCAGCGCCGCCCCGCCCGAGTCGCCCCAGCAGAGGTTGACCTCCCCCTGTGGATCGCGGGCGAAGAGCCACTGTTCGTCCCAGCCCGTGAGCGGGATGTCCGCCTGCTGCTTGGCCCCCGCGTCGGTGGCCTCATCGGCCGTCACCCCGAAGCCCACGTAGCGCAGCGGTCGTTCCTGCCATGCCACCGTGGGCGCGCTGGCCGCCACCGCCATCCCCTGAGCCGTCACCAGATCGCGATCCAGCTTCACCAGCCCGATGTCGTGGTCCAGATCGTGATCGTAGCGTGGGTGGACCAGCCCGCGGGTCATGGGCGCCCTCTCCGCCCGGCCGGCGCCCGTGCGCACGTCCTCGCCCAGGGCGAACTCCACGTCGAGGCCCCCGTAGTCGTGCAGCGCCGCCTCCACGCAGTGCGCCGCCGTGAGCACCCAGCGCGGCGACAGCAGCGTCCCGCTGCAGAAGCTGGCGCAGCGATCACCGTTGCAGACCACCAGCGCGCCCACCGACCCATACCCGTCCGTCGCCTGCCCCCCCACCATGGGCACCGGCGGCCCGGCCAGGGCCTGACCGGCGGCGAGCAGCATCCATGGGAAGAGAGCGAGCACGGAGAGAGACCTCCTGACGTACCCATCGGCTGGGTGGCCGGCGCATTCCAGGAATCCCCGCGCTTGACAGTCGCCCATTCCGGGACGATATTGCGCGCGTTCGGCCGGGCCGGCGGCATTCCCCTCTTCGCCGCCCCGACCTCAACCTAAGAGGGGGCGAAACGGATTCGACGGGGTCGCGGTAGGTCGAGGCTGCATGTCGAGGTTTCACGGTACCTCGTAAAACACCGGGAAAACCAATCAAGTGCCAACAACAACGAGCACTTTGCGGTGGCCGCAGCGTAAGCTGCTGTCATTAGCCCTTCGGGGCCGCCGTCCGGCCTGGCAATGCCAGGGTTTCAGGTCCGGGCGCGTCATGACCTGGCTAGTCCTGATCGCCTCCGTGGTGTAGGCGCTGGGGACGAGAAATAACCCTTCAGAATCACCACCCACCCATTGCCGGACGGGCCTCCGGGTCTGGCAAGGGTCGGTATCCGGAGGACAAGCATGTAGACGCCGAGACTGAGTGGCTTCGGACGCGGGTTCGACTCCCGCCGCCTCCATTCCTTCAATACGCGACCGGGGTTCAGGCTCGAAAACAGGCTTGAACCCCGGCACGTTGAAGAACTCCACCCGCACTTCGCGCTTCATCTTGTCCACGAGCATCTGGCGGATGAAGCGCGGGGCGAGGTCGGCGAGGGTCTCGCCGTCGGACGCCAAGACCTCCTCGGCCTGACGCGTGAACTCGTCCGCGATGCGCTCGATGTCGGCGTCGCGGAAGGTGGACGCGGGAGCGCGAGGGGTGGCCTCCACCTCCGCCTGCAGCCGCGCGCGCTCGGACTCCAGCCCGTCGAGCCGGGACGCGAGGGCCTGCGAGGGCACCGAGGCGTGCATGGCCAGGTTGAGGAGGCTCTCGATGGAGCCTTCGACCTCCCGCAGCCGCTGGGCGGCGGATGCGGAGGGGGCGGGCTCCCCCGCGGGCGCAAGCCGGGTGCGGAGCATTTCGACGAGGGTGTCGCGAAAGTGCTCGGAGCGCAGCCGCGCCGCGATGTGCTCGCGGACCCAGGCGTCGAGATCCCTGGCCGGGATGCTCCACGTCGGAGCCGTGCAGACGCCGCCGTTCGTCTCTCCGATGTCCCGGTAGTACAGCTCCGAGCTGCCCTTGACCTTGTTCGAGGTGCGGCTTCCACCGAAACCTTTCCCGCAGTGTGAGCACACTCCGAGCCCAGACAGGGGGTATCTCCCCGGCTCCCGGCGCCGATGCGGCCCGAGCTTGCGCTCGTTCCAGGGGCGCCCACGGGTCCGCTCGAAAAGCCCCCAGAAGGTCGCCTCGTCCACGAGCGCCGGGTGGGCGCCGCGGCAGACCACCTTCTCGCCATGGAACTCGTTGTCGGCCTCCACCACCATCGTGCGCCAGCCGATGTAGGCGTACCGCTGCCACATCTCGTAGATGCTGGCGGCCTGCCAGTGGCAGCCGTAGTCCACCTTCCGGCCGCTGCGCCGGGTGATGGTCCTCCCCGCCCGCGCGGGCGGGAAACCACGGCCAAGCCGCAGCAGCTTGTTCAGCTCGCGCGCCGTCCGCGCCGGTCCCCAACCCATTTCGAGGGGCCGGCGGAAGACCTGCTCGCGCACGAACTCCACCAGCACCGCGTCCTGGGACAGCACGTACTTGACCTTGAGGCGCTGGTCGTCGCCCTTCCTGGCCCCCTGCGGCAGGATCCCCTTCTCCGCGCCGGTCAGGTCCACCAGCATGCGCTCGTAGCCGAGGGGCGGCTCACCGCCCGTCGAGAAGCCCGCGCGCGCATTGCTGAGCAGCCCCCGCGTGGAGTCGTTGGACAGGTTCTTGGAGTACTCGCCAGCCTGCGCGTAGGCGACCGTCCGGGTGATGTGCCCGGCGAGCCCGGGCAGGTTGTACTCCGGGCCCGAGGCGTACTCGATCAGCAGGCCGGCCAGCTTGAACCGGTGCTCATAGTAGTGGAACTCCGACAAATCCTCGCTGCGGCCGAAGCGGTTCGGCCGGTACATGACGAGGATGTCGGCCTGGACCGCGTGGGTCTCCACCGCGTGCAGCAACTGCTGGAACACGGGGCGCTCCAAGAACGAGCGCCCGCTCCCCGTCTCGGGCCAGACCGCCACCTTGGCCTCGGCGGGAAGCACGTAGCCCTTGCCCTCGATGTAGGCGTCGTTGATGCGCCGCTGCTGCTCGAGCGACTCCTCCTGCTTGTCCGACGAGCGCCGGAGGTACTGGATCGCCACGAGCGGCGGGCGGTTCCCCATGGCTACTTCTCCTTGTCTATTTCAGTGCTTATAATCTGAAGATCGCTAATCGACAACTTGGTAGATATAGACCTACCCTCCATCACGTTGAGCAGACACGCCCAGATGTCCCCTGCATCCACGTCTTCCAGGGAGGGAGGGGCCTCGATGAAATGACCCGGTCGTCGAGGGGCACGCGACCGCCGCGGCCGGTCTGCCGAGAGCTCGGCTGCTGGTTCGAGAACCGGGGTGTTGCGGCGAGTAGCAGGCATCGAATTCGAGCGGCGGGATGACCGCGGAATCGCAGTCCATCCCGCCTCTATGGCTGCCCATCCGGAGGAGCCCCGACCTGAATTCGATGGGTTTGAACGCTATTTCTAACCCTACAAGTCTGACTTTCGCGAACGGCCGCGCACTTCGGAGTGCGGAGGGTGACCACTGCCGTGTGTCTGTGGTGGCTGGCGCGCGGTCGGCGCGGATTCCACCGAGGATCCCGCCGATCTCGGTGGACTGGGCCGGTGCTGTCGGTGGACTGCGTGAAGCCCGTGAGTGACGCTACCGCGGATCGACCGGGTCGAGTCCGGCGCTCGACCGAGCTGACGGTGCCGTCCTGCGCGAACATGAGGTACCAAGAGGCCCCGTCCCCATGCCATGCCTCCACCGTAGGGTCGGCATCAGGGGACTCGGACCGGATGGCCCCGGAGTCCCGGAGGGCCCGCCGCGCGGTCTCGAACGGCATCCCGACCTGCACGAGTCCGGCGAGCCGGATGTGCCACCGGGCCGGGAAGGAGCCGTCCCGGGCGACCTCTACTTCGCCGACGCCAACGCCTGCTCCAGGGCGCGCTGCACCACCTCGGGGTGGGGATCGCTGACGCACCGCCCATAGGACCGCCACCGGATCGCGGGTTGACCCGCGCGTCGGCAGGCCGCGTCGAGCAGATCGGCCAGCCCGCTCTTCGGCTGGGTCGGGTCGTCCCGGGACGGGAAGAGCGGCCCGGCCCCGCCCAGGCCCCTGGCCACGCAACGCTCGACCCAGGCCGTCACGATGGGCTTGGCCCAGGTCCTCAAGTAGATGTACCGGCTCTGGATGCGGCGCCCCTTGGCAGTACTCCGCCCGGGAACCCACATGCGCTGGCCCTCAGGGCGCAGGTACTCGCGCCGGCAGCGCAGGGCCTGCGCCTCGGTCGCGCCGGTGATGGCCACGCACAGCACCGCCAGCGCCTCCAGGGAGCGGCATGACGCGAGGACCCGCTCCACGAACCGGCCGTCCAGA
>JBDRKM010000455.1:0-30858 GCA_043814015.1 Pseudomonadota bacterium | reverse complement strand
GTTCCTGTCCCAGATCGTGGCGCCGATTCCCCCCACGCAGAAGGAGCGTCCGGTGGAGATTCCAGCGGGCGGACCAGCGGCGGCAAGAACTCTGCACTCCGGTGGCGGAGAGCCGGGTACCGACCGCGTGGCGGCCTGTATTCGCCGCTCGGGTGGCGGAGAGCCGAGTACCGACCGCGTGGCGGCCCGTACTCGCCGCTCCGGTGGCGGAGAGCCGAGTACCGACCGCGTGGCGGCCCGTACTCGCCGCTCCGGTGGCGGAGAGCCGGGTACCGACCGCGTGGCGGATCGAGTCAGGGGGTGAGGGACCTACGCTCTGCGAGGCGCTTCGCACACCGGCGCCACGATCTGGGACAGGAGGAAAAAAATCCGCGGTCCGACCTGGGTCCGACCTGAGCCGATCCGCCCCCCCGGTCCCTCATCCCCTCATCGCGAAAGCCCCCGTTCCCGGGGGCTTCCTGATGGCAGGGGTAGCAGGACTCGAACCTACGACCTGCTGATTTGGAATCAGCTGCTCTGCCAACTGAGCTATACCCCTGCAGAACCGGTCCCCCTCTATCGCCGGTCCCGCGAGGCGGCAAGCTCGATCAGGGCGAGGGCTCCAGCGTGCGCAGCCAGGCCACGAGGTGCTCCAGCTCGGCGCGGCCGATGGCTGGGAAGGGCGGCATGGATGTCCCCGGCTTGCCTCTCCGGATGCCGGCCATCAGGGACTCGTCGGTGCGGTCGGACCAGAATGCGGCGGTGTTCATGGCGGTGGGGCGCGGGTTCAGGCCGGGGGCGGCGCGGCCGTCGCCGGCGCCCTGGGGGCCGTGGCAGATGAGGCACTGGGCGTCGTAGACGGTGTGGCCCGCCTCGGGGCTGGCCTTGGGGCCGGCGAGGGCGGGGCCGATGGCCAGCAGGGGGGCCAGGACGAGCAGGAGTCGGGTGGACATGCGGCCTCCACGGCTGGGAGGCAGTGTACCATGCGGGGCGCTACTCGCCGCCCTCCGCGGCGTCGGCACCCTCGGCCGGGGCGTCGCCGTCGGGGACAGGGTCTTCGTCCTCCTCGGGCGGGCGGGTGCGGCCCGGATCATCGAGCGACTCGAGGTAGATGAAGACGCGGCGCATGTCCTGGCGGGAGATGCTGTCCTGGTAGGCCGGCATGGCGCCGCGGCCCTGGCGGGCGAGGGTGACGTAGTCAGCGCGGGACTCGTCGGTGGAGCGACCGCGCAGGATCGGCACGGGGACGGTCATGGCGGCGGCGGAGGGGCCGTCGCCCTGGGCCTGGCGGCCGTGGCACTGCCAGCAGTGCTTGTCCCAGAGGCCCTGGCCCCAGTCCACGTCGTCGGTGCGGCGCAGCGGCCAGATGGAGGTGTCGCCCGCGAAGGCGGCGAGGGGCAGCAGGACGGCGAGAGCCACCAGGGCGGCGCGGGAAGATGTCATGGGCCAGGACCACAGCGTGCGCGGCAGGAGTGCGAACGCCAGATATGGAGAGAGCCCGCCAGGTGCAACCCAGCGGGCTCTCTATGGCGGGGTCGACGGGACTCGAACCCGCGGCCTCCGGCGTGACAGGCCGGCGTTATAACCGACTTAACTACAACCCCGTATGTCAAGGCGCTCCCGGAAGGGTGGGCGGAACAGGGTTCGAACCTGCGACCCGCAGCTTGTAAGGCTGCTGCTCTTCCGGCTGAGCTATCCGCCCATGAACGGTCGGACTCGAGACCCGATGTACAAGAGCGGCTCGCTCGCGAGCCCCCGGCTACTAACGCACCCTCAGGGGGGCGCAAGGGAGCCGGGATGAAATTCATCCGCCCTCCGTCTCGGCGGGCACCTGGTCCTGGTACCGGGCGAGGTCCAGGGCTCCCTCGCTGCGGGCGACGACGGCGGTGGCGCAGAGATCGCCGGCCACGTTGACGGCGGTGCGGGTCATGTCCAGGACGCGGTCCACCCCGAGGATGATCCCGATGCCCTCCAGCGGCAGGCCCAGCTGCTGCAGGACCATGGACAGCATGATGAGGCCGGCACCGGGCACCCCCGCGGTGCCCACGGAGGCCAGGGTGGCCATCAGCACGACGGTGAGGAAGTCGCCAGGGGTGAGGTGGATGCCGTACACCTCGGCGATGAAGACGGTGGCGCAGCCCTGCATCAGGGCGGTGCCGTCCATGTTGACGGTGGCGCCCAGCGGCAGGGTGAAGGCGTGCACGGACTCGTCCGTGCCCATGCGCTCCTCGGAGACCCGCAGGGTGACGGGCAGGGAGGCGTTGGAGGAGGCGGTGGAGAAGGCCACCACCAGGGCCGGCCAGGCGTTGCGGAAGAAGTGCAGGGGGTTGAGCCGCCCGATGAAGAGCAGGACGAGCGAGTAGACCACCAGCACCTGCAGCCCGAGGCCACCCAGCAGGGTGCCGGCGTAGCGCAAGAGAGGCAGGAAGACGTCGAGCCCCTGGGTGGCGACGACCTTCGCCAGGGGGCCGAAGACGCCGAAGGGGGCGAAGAGCATGATGAGGACGACCATGCGCTGGATGACGGCGTCCAGCCCCTCCAGGCCGCGCCTGAGGGGGGCGGCCCTCGGACCGGCCGAGGCCAGGGCCAGGCCCGCCAGCACGGCCACGAAGATGACCTGCAGCATGTTGCCCTCGACCATGGCGGTGAGCGGGTTCTCGGGCACGATGTCCAGCAGGATGGTCAGCGGGGAGGGGCGCTGTGCGGCGGCGAAGGTGACGTCGGCCGGCAGGCTCAGGCCCTTCCCCGGATGGGCCAGGGTGGCCAGGGCGTAGCCGAGGCTGATGGCGGCGGCTGTGGTGCCCAGGTACAACGCCATGATCTTGCCGCCGATGCGGCCGAGCCGGCGCAGATCGCCGATGGCGGCGGTGCCGAGCGTGAGGGAGACCAGCACCAGGGGCACCACCAGCAGGCGGATGCCCTTGAGGAAGAGCTGGCCCAGCGGATCGAGCAGCCAGGTGACCAGCGCCTCGTTCCAGGTGTCGGGCAGCAGGGCGTGCTGCAGCAGGCCCCAGCCGAGGCCGGCCCCCATGGCCACCAGGATCCAGCCGGTGAGGCCGAGCTTGCGGGTCCGGGCCAGGTGGCACCTCCTCGGGAACTCAGGGCGGGTAACCAGCCCCCCGGGCGGGGGCCCGGGCGTCCGCCCGCGGACGGCGGTATGTGGAGCGCCCACCATCCCGCTCCTGTGCCGCTGTGGACCGTCTGAAGCGTTTCTTCACCGAGCCGACGCCCTGGATCCAGCCGGGTGGGCTGCGCTCGTTCCGGGTGTTCAACGTGGCCATGGTGGCCGCCCTGGGCGTTCATGCCCTCGTCTCGGCGCTCTTCCTGGCGCTCGGCGTCCCGCAGCTGCCGGAATTCAACCTCCTGAGCGCCGCGGTCTATCTGGTGGCTCTCCTGCTGAACCGCCGCGGCCAGCCCATGGCGGCCGTGGCCGTCGCGCTGCTGGAGCTGACCGCGCATCAGGCGCTGTGCGCCCACGTCATCGGGCTGGAGACGGGCTTTCAGTACTACCTGTTGACCGTGGTGGTGGTGGTCTTCTTCCTCCCACCCGGCCGCGCCGTGGCCAAGGTCGGGCTGCTCCTGGCCACAGCCGCGGCCTACCTGGCCGTCTGGGCCTACGGCAGCGCCCACCCGCCGACCCACCCCCTGGGGGAGGGGGTCTCCGCGGCGTTCCACGCCCTCAACGTGGTGATGCTCATCGTCCTGCTGGCCCTGTTCGGCTGGACGTACGCGCGGGCCGTCGTGGTGGCCGAGCGGCGGCTGGAGGAGGAGTACCAGCGCTCCGAGGCCCTGCTGCACAACATCCTGCCCGCGCCCATCGCCCAGCGCTTGAAACGGCACCCTGGGGTCATCGCCGATCGCTTCGAGCAGGCCACGGTGCTGTTCGCTGACATCGTGGACTTCACCCCGCTGGCCGAGCGTACCGAGCCCGAGGCCCTGGTGCGCCTGCTGGACGAGGTGTTCTCCCGGGTGGACGAGCTGGCCGCGCGCTGGGGCCTGGAGAAGATCAAGACCATCGGGGACGCCTACATGGTGGTGGCCGGGGTGCCCGAGCCGCGCCCGGACCACGCGGCCGCCATGGCGGGCTTCGCCCTCGAGCTGATGGAGCAGGTCCAGCCGCGGGGCCCCCGGGGCGCGGAGCTGCGGCTGCGGATCGGCATCCACAGCGGCCCGCTGGTGGCCGGAGTGATCGGCAAGAAGCGCCTGCTGTACGACCTCTGGGGCGACACGGTCAACCTGGCGGCGCGCATGGAGTCCCACGGCATCCCGGGCGCCATCCAGGTCTCACGCGCCACCCACGATCTGCTGGGCGCGGCCTTCGTGCTCGAGGCGCGCGGGGTGGTCCAGATCAAGGGCAAGGGCCCGCTGGAGACCTGGATGCTCCGAGGGCGCGCCGGGGAGGAGAGGCCTGCGCCCTGTCCTCCACCCGCGTGACGGTTCGGCGGCATTGGTGCATGATGGCGAGGTCGGAGGTGTCCATGATCGAACAGATGCGCTCCCGCCGGAGCATCCGCCGCTTCCAGGACTGGCCGGTCTCGGCGGAGCACGTGGCGCTGTTGCAGGAGGCCCTGCTGCGCGCGCCCTCGGCCCGCAACGCTCGCCCCACCCGCTTCGTCATGGTGCAGGGGCACGCCCGGGTGGCGCCGCTCGCGGCCTGCAAACCCACGGGTGCCGGCTTCCTGGACGAGGCCCCCCTGGCGCTCGTGATCTGCGGCGACCCCGGTATCTCGGACATGTGGATCGAAGACTGCGCCATCGCGGCCACCTTCGCCCAGCTCGAGGCCCACGCCCTGGGGCTCGGGAGCTGCTGGTGCCAGGTGCGCGGGCGGCCTCACGATGAGGAGAAGGACGCCGAGACCTGGGTGCTGGAGCACCTCCGGCTGCCCGAGGGGTTGCGCGTGCTGTGCATCCTGGGGGTGGGGCACCCGGCCGAGCAGAGGGAGGGCTGGCCCGACTCCGCCCTCGCGCCCGAGCGGGTCACCCGGGTGGGCTGATCCGCGCGCGCAGGCGCGCCAGGAGAGCGGGATCGCGCGCGGCCCAGTCGTCCCAGCCCGGGTGCCTGACCCTGCCGGCGGCCAGCGCCTGGGCCTCCTCCACGGCCTCCGGCAGGTCGAGCCCGGCGGCGCGCAGCAGCACGATGGCAGCGCACAGCACGTCCCCGGCGCCCAGCGTGCACCGGGCGCGGACCCGCGGGGCGGGGCGGTGGAAGCAGCGCCCACCCGCGGACCGTGCCAGGACCCCGCCGGCGCCGAGGGAGACGTGAAGGTCGCCCCCCGGGCCGCCCTCCAGCCCACGCTCCGGGTCGGCGGGTGTACCGCGCCAGGCGTGCCACTCTGCGGCGTTGCAGAAGACGGCGTCCGCGGGGCCCAGGAGAGCGTCCACGGCGGGGCCCTCCGCGGCGTCGAGGCGGTTCAGGCCGACCCCCAGCGGCAGGCCCGCCTCGCGGACAGCGGCGATCCAGGCGGCCAGCCGGTCGGGGCAGGCCCGCAACAGGGAGGTCAAGCCCATGATCTGCACGCGCGCGATGCCCGCGGGGAGCGCCGGTGGGGGCAGGTAGGGGAAGCGCGCGGGCGCGGTGCCGGCGGTCCGCCAGGCTCCCGATTCGTCCAGGACGATGTCGGCTCGCTTGGTGGGGACGCCGGGCAACGGCAGGAAGCCGCCCACGTCCACCCCCAGGCCTGCGAGGTGATTGCGCAAGGACCGGCCCGCCTCGTCGTCGCCGCGCTGGCCCGCGAAGCGCACGTGGGCGCCGAGGAGGGCCGCGGTGCCGGCGAAGATGAGCCCGTTGCCACCCGGACGGGCGGACACCGGCGCGGCCTCGGGGCCCTGGACATGGTCCACGAGCGCGGGCCCCAGCACCAGCAGGGAGGTCGGCGGTGGCGCGCTCGAGACCATGTGCCGTCTTGACCCATCCGGGGCCTGGGCGCACCTCGCCGCGCGGAGACCCGGGCAATAGTAGGAGGCGACTTCCCCGGAGCGTTCGCGCATGTCCCATGCCTCCCCGCCGCGCACGCCGCTGGCAGCCTGGCGCCCTCTCGCCGCGGAGCTGGGCGGGCTGCTGGTGATGGGTGCGCTGCTGTTCGCGGCGGCGGGGCGGCTGGACTGGGCCCAGGGCTGGGCCTTCCTGGCCCTCTGGGGGATCGCCATGGCCCTGCCGGATATCGCGCTCGCCCGGGAGAACCCCGGGCTGCTGCTGCGGCGCGCCGTGCACCGGGAGCCGCCGCGGCGCTACGAGCGGGTCCTGTGGGCCTGCTACCTGCTCCTGATCCTCGCCCTGCCCGTGGTGGCCGGCCTCGACGTGCAGCGCTTCCACTGGTCGCGCCTCCCGGCGTTCTCGGTCCACATCGGCATTCCCCTGATCCTGGTGGGATCGGTCGTGTCGGCCTGGGTCCGGATCGAGAACCCGCACTACGAGTCCACCATGCGCATCCAGCGCGACATGGGGCACAAGGTGATCTACAACGGGCCCTACCGCATCGTGCGGCATCCCGGATACCTGGCCACCGCCGTCCAGATCGCCGGCGCGCCGCTGGTGCTGTGCTCGGCCTGGGCCGCGATCCCGGCCGGGGGCCTGGTGCTCGTCATGGCCCTGCGTGCCTTCTTCGAGGATCGCGCCCTGATGGCGGGCCTCAAGGGTTACGCCGCCTATGCCCGCCAGGTGCCGGCCATGCTGGTCCCAGGCCTGTGGTGATCGCGCCGGGAGCCCCGATGGCCTTCGCACGCTTCTTCCGAATGCTCGCTCTCGTGGCGCTCTGTTCGCTGGTCGGCCTCTCGGTGGCCTGGGCGTGGACCGCCTGGCTACCCGTGGGTGAGGGTGAGATCGCGGCGTTCGATGCTGCCTACCGCACGCTGTGCGCCCCCGGCGCGGCGGCGCTCGGGGTCTTCTGCGGGAGTCACAGCGGGGCAGATCTGCTGGCGGCCCCCCTGGCGCTGCTGCCGGACCTGCGCTGGTCGTTGCTCGCCCTCCTCCTGCCGCTCCTCGTGCTGGCCTGGTCGGCGGGGGCCGGGGCCCACGCGCTCGCGCGCGCGCTGCCGGCCGCCGATGGCGGCTCGGTGGCCGAGGTGGAGCGCCGTCTCGGGGTCGGGCGCCGCGCCAGCTTGATCCAGCAGGACGCTCAGGCCGCCGCCGCCTGGCGCGCCGTGCTGCTGGCGCTCCTGCCCGTGATCGTCCTGATCAGCTTCCGCCACCTGACCCCAGCTCCCTTCGTCGCGGCCCACGCCGCGGCCGGCGCCACCCTGCTGGCCGCCTCCGAGGGCTTCCGTCACCGCCTGCCCAGCCTGCTGTGGGGCCTGGTGCTGGGCCTCGGCCTGGGGATCGACCCTCCCGTCAGCCTCGTGCTGGCCGCCGGTCCCCTGCTGGGCGCGGTCCTCCAACCCGCGGCCCTCAAGCCCCGCGCCCTGAACATGGTTCTGGGCCTGGGGCTCGCGGCGCTCTTCGGTGGTGGCGCCGTGGCACATCTGACCGCCTCCGGCTTTTTCGCCGACGGCGGCGCCTGGTCTCCGCTGCCGCTGCTGGGTCTACCCGCGCTGGTCCTGCTGTCCGTGGGGCCGCTGGGCCTGGCGGTGCGCCGCCCGGGCTGGCACCCGGCGCTGGGGGTCTGGCTCGGGGCGCTGCTCTCCGTGGCCGCGGTCGCGGTCCTCGATGGGGGGCTGGGGCGGGCCGCGCTCTTCGCGGTCGTTCCCCTCGCGGTGCTCGCCGGCCTGGGCTGGGGCCGTTGGCGCGTGCTCACGAGCCCCGCGGGTACCACCCTGCTGTCCCTGGGCAGCCTGGCGGCCCTGCTGCTGCAGGTGCAGGCCTCGGGCCTGGTGTCGGTGCCCCTCGGCCCCCTCGCGCCGATCTCCGAGGCCCCTGTCCCGGAGCACGCTCGGGCCGACCAGGACGCGCTGGGTTGGCTCGGGGTGGAGGGCGGGGGCGCCGTGCTGGACCTCGCCCAGGTCCGTGACGGCTGGGGTGGTGACTGGCTGGCGCTGCGGGCGCTGCAGGGGCCGTCTCCCATGGCCGTCACCGTGCTCTTCGACGGCCGAGCCTACTCCCAGCACCAGGCCTGCGAGGCCGAGCACGTGCTGGTCCTGCACACCAGAGACCCCTGGTTCGATGCCGATCAGGTCGCGGCCGCCCAGGCGGGCTGGGATCCCTCCCTCCGCGAGGCCATGCGCGCGGACATGGCCCTGTCCCGCCTCTGCTACCGGGTCGAGCGCGTCGAGGACGCCCCCGGCGGCGGCCGCATGACCTTCCTGGCCCGTCGCCCCGGGGTGGCCGGGTTGCTGACGGGGCACGAGCTGGAGGAGTAGGCTACTCCCCCTTCAACTCGAACACCTGGTGCAGGTACTCGAGCTTTCCACTGATGGCGGCATCGCGGCGCTTGGTGGTGGGGCCGCCGTCGCGCAGGCGCCACTCGGTGGAGGCCGCGGCCAGGGCGTCGTCGAGCTGCCAGTCGAAGTTGAACTGGCGGCCGTGGAGGCGGAAGACGGCCAGGAGCTGGCCCTCGGTGAACCAGGTGCCCTTCCAGTGGGGGCGCAGGGCCTCGATGTCGACCTGAATCGGGTGGAGGCGGGCGTAGTCGATCGCCTTCTCGGCCGCGCCGGCGCGGTCGGCGTGGGCGCGCAGGTCGGCGAGGAAGCTGCGGGCGGAGACGCCATCCTGGTCGAGCAGCTCCACCCAGCCCTCGTCGAAGAGGCCCTTGTCGCGGAGTTTGCGCTCGACGGCCGCGTTGACGCGGTAGTGGACCGGCTGGAAGACGTCCTGGGCGAAGACGTTCTGGACGACGAACAGGGTGACGAAGGCGAAGACGCCCGCCACGATCGGGGTGGCCACCCAGCCGCCGCCGATGCGCCCGAGCACGCCGAAGCGGATGTTGCGGCCCCCCTTGGCGATGCCGATGCCGAGCACGGCGCCGATCACCGCCTGGGAGGAGGAGACCGGCACCAGGGGGATGGTGGGCAGGCCGTGAGCCGCCAGCCAGGCCTCCAGGCCCTCGGAGGCGAACAAGAAGAGCACCAGGGCCTGGGCCAGCACCACCACCAGGGCCGAGATGGGGGAGAGCCTGAAGAGCTCGCTGCCCACCGTGAGCATCACCCGCTTGGAGTAGGTGAAGACACCGACGCCGATGGCCAGGCCGCCGAGCAGGAAGAGCTGCTGCGCGCCCGAGAGCGTGAACCCGCCGGGGAGCTGCAGGTCACCAAACGGGTTGGCGGGGACGAAGACGCCCACCACGTTGGCGATGTTGTTGGCGCCGAGGCTGTAGGAGGCGAAGGCGCCCACCGCGAACAGCCCGAACCAGGTGATGCGATCCAGGCGGAACATGTGGATTCGCAAGCGGCGCAGCAGCGCCTCGGTCAGCACCATGAGCACCGCGGCGAAGACCGCCGCCAGGACGGGGCAGAGCACCCACGAGGAGACGATCTTGCTCAGGGATCGGTAGTCCGTGAGCGATCCTGAGAAGAGGTTCCAGCCGATGATGGCGCCGACGATGGCCTGGGAGGTGGAGACCGGCAGCTGTAGCCTGGTCATCCAGGTGACGGTGACGGCGGCGGCCAGGGCCACGGTGAAGGAGCCGGCCAGGGCGTTGACCGCGCCCAGCTTGCCCAGGGTGTGGGCCGCGCCCGCGCCGCCCATGACCGCGCCGATCAGGACCAGGATGCTGCACGCGATGGCCGCGGTCCGGAAGCGGATCATCCGGGTGGCCACCGCGGTGCCGTAGACGTTGGCCGCGTCGTTGGCCCCCAGGGACCAGCCCAGGAACAGCCCGCTCGTGAGGAAGACGAAGAACATGGGCGCGCCGCTACACCGAGCGCCGGATGGTGGCGATGGCCAGGGTGGCGGCCGCGTCGTCCGCCAGATCGCTGATGGTCTCCATCTTCTCGGCGAAGTAGCGGAGGTGGATCTTGTGCGCGAGCTCCAGATCGGTGCGGAAGATGGCGCGCTTCAGGCGGCGCGCGGCCTTGTCGGTCTCGCTCTCGTAGAAGTCCACCTTGGCCAGATCGTCCTTGACCCGCGTGGTGTCGCGGAAGTAGCAGCGTGCGGCCCGGATGAGGTGATCGGCGGCCTTGGTGGAGAGCTCGGCCACCTCGAGGTAGCCCTTGCCCAGCTCCGCCGGAATCCGGGGGATCTCGGTCTCGAACTTGGTGAGCACCGCCTTGGCCATGTCGATGAGGTTGTCGGTGCCCTCCAGCACGGCCAGCACGTCGCCGCGGTACTCCGGGATCAAAGAGTAGGTGTAGAGCTCGGTCTCGACATCGCGGGAGAGCCCATCGGCCTGGTGCTCCAGATCGCTGACGGTCTGCAGGTGCCGCTCGAAGCCCTCGGTGTCGGCGTCCATGTAGGCCCTGATGCCCAGCTCGAAGGCCAGCATGCCCTGGGCGGCCGCGTCCATGAAGGCGTCAACCTTCTCCTCCATGGCCTTTGTGCGTCCGAAAGGAAGGTTCACGGTGTGGTCTCCTCTTGCGAAGGGGGGGGCTCTGGCGGGGGCGGGGGCGCCCACACGGGGAGGCCCGAAGCGCGGATCTGGGCGGCCCAGGCGGCCCGGACGATCTCCACGTCGCCCGCCGACACGGTGACGTAGGAGAGATTTCTCGCCACTGGCCTGCCGTCGCTGTAGGCCCAGTCGAAGAAGTCCAGCAGCGCGCGGGCCCGCTCCGGGTCGGTCTGGTTGCGGCGCATCAGCACGTAGGAGGCGGCGATGAAGGGCCACCCACCCTCGCTCGCCGCGCCCCGGGCCCGCAGCCGCAGGGCGTCGTCGAGCACGCCGTACTCGCCGTGGGCCGCGGCGGCGAGGCTGTCCAGCGTGGGCAGGATCTCGTCGTCGTGGAAGTAGATGCTGGCCCAGGCCAGGCCCTTGCGCTCGGACTGGGCGAGCTCGACGTAGGCCAGGGTGTGCTTGAACTGGCGCACGAAGTCGAGCACCTGCTGGTTGTCCTTCGCGCCGATGCCCACCGGCCAGACCACGGTGCGCCCGCTGCCGATGGTGTCGGCCCAGGCCTGGCTGGAGCTGGCCAGGCTGTGGGTCAGGGACCAGGTGGTGCCCGAGGCGTCGTCGCGGTGGATCGGGATGATCTCGGTGTGGGGCAGATCGAGGTCGGGGTTGAGGGCCGCGATGGCCGGATCGTCCCAGGTGGTGACGCGGCCGAGGTAGATGTTGGCCAACAGGCCGGTGGAGAGGGTGAGATCCCCGGCCTCGATGCCCGGCAGGTGGACCACCGGGACCACGCCGCCCACCACGATGGGGAACTGCAGCAGGCCGTCCCGCTCGAGCTCGGTGTTGTCCAGGGGGATGTCGGTGGCGGCGAAGTCCACGCGGCCGGCGCGGATGGCCTCGATGCCGGGCAGGGAGCCGGTGGCGCGGTATTCGATCCGCACCTGGGTGAGGTCGTAGTACTGGCGGGACCAGCGGGTGTAGACCGGGGCGGGCATGGAAGCGCCGGCCCCCCGCAGGCGCAGCACGGGCACCTCGGGGGCGGCCGGATCTTCCTCGGGCTCGGGCGTCTGGACGCAGGCCGTGAGCAGCACGGCGAACGACAGCGCGAGGGCAGCGGACCATGCGGTCCGTGACCCTCGGCGGGTTGGGCAGGGGAGCGCGCGCATCCCCAGTCGCTAACCCACCTCAGCGCGCGCTGCCGCCACCTTTCGGCGGTTCCCGTGCCTCGTCCACCAGGCGCTCGAGGTCGATCAGCGGCTCGTCCGCCATGCGGATCGGCGGCTTGGGGGTGCCGAGCGCGCGGCGCAGCAGGTCGATGAGCGCGGCGATGACGTGGCGCTGGTCGCGTTCGCGGAAGCGATCCGCCAGCTCGGGCTGGGCGCAGAAGGAGATGAGATCGGTCCCGATGCGCCGCTGGATGGCCAGATCGAGCCCCTGCATGAGCTGGGCGACCATGAAGTCGCCGGCGACCTCGAGGTCGAGGTCGGTGCGGACGTGGCCGGTGGCTTGCCCCTGCTGGAGGAGGAGGCCCATGGAGCGGCGGGTGAGGGCCTGGAACTCGTTCAGCAGTGCGGCCAGCTCCGGATCGGCGGTGGGGTGCCAGAGGATGGCGGCCATGCGGGAGAGGCGCGGGTTGTCGAGCCCGAACCGGATGCCGGCCAGCATCATGTCGGCGATCTGGCTCCAGAAGTCACCGATCTCGGGGGTGGTGCGGGCGCTGATGTAGCGCATCTTGAGCTGGACGGTGTGGTCCATGACCAGCCAGCGGAACAAGTCGGCCTTGTTCTCGAAGTACTGGTAGAAGCTTCCCTTGGCGATGCCGGCCCGCGCCACGATGGCGGAGATGGAGGCGCCCCCGTAGCCGCGCTCGGCGAACTCCTCGATGGCGGCCTCGGCGATGCGCGCGCGCTTGGCCTCGGGGAGGTTGCGGAACGTGGACCGCGGCATGGCCGCCCCCGAGCTCTACTTGAGCGCCTGCAGTGTGAAGGTGGACGCGGGGATCGCCACCCCGAACTCGATCTCTTCGTAGATGACCTCGGTGAACTCGTCGGGCTCATCCGCGGGGACCAGGGTCATCTTGCCGGCGATCAGGTGGCCACCGACCTCACGGTAGTCCGAGAAGCTCATGGTGCGCACCAGCGCACCCTTCTCGTCCCAGTAGGTGATCTCGGTGGGCTGCTCGTCGGCGCGCAGCTTGACCACCAGCTTGCCCCAGACCACCGGGGCGTCCGGCTTGGGAACGCACTCCACGACGTACTCGCCCGTGCCGTCGGCGGCGGGCTCGGCGGTGAGATCGAAGGTGTAGTCATCGGCCATGCGGCTCTCCTTCACCAGGTCGTCGTTGGTGAAGTGGGAGCCCATCCAGGAGCCGGACATCATGCCGGCGGGCACCTTCATGGTGCGGTCCACCTTGGGCAGGTAGTTCCAGATGTTGTCCTCGACCTTGAGGGTCGCCATGCCGGCCTCCTTGGCCGGGGCGAGGATTTTCATCAGGGACATGTCCTCGCCCTGGGCCCAGCCCTCGATGGTGAGGGTGCGGTCCCAGCGCGCGGTCTTGACGTGCATGGTGACCGTGGAGTGGCTCGACTCTCCGCGGTGCATGTCGTCGGTCTTGTCCAGCAGCTCCCGGGCGCGGGCCTGGGAGGGGGTCTCCACAGGGGCCTGGGCGAAGGTGGTGCCAGCGAGGAGCCCGAGGGCGGCGGCGATGGTGAGGAAGTTGCGGCGCATGTCAGACCTCCTTGCGCTCGTCGGAGGATACCTTGCCATCGACAAGACGCACCAGCCGGCGCGCGCGTTCCATCACGCGCGGATCGTGGGTGGAGAAGACGAAGGTGACCCCGCGCTCGCGGTTGAGCTTCTCCATGATGCCCAGGAGCCGCTCGGCGGTCTCGGAGTCCACGTTGGCGGTGGGCTCGTCGGCCAGGACCACCGCGGGGTTGGACGCGATGGCGCGGGCGATGGCCACCCGCTGCTGCTGGCCGCCGGAGAGCTGGTCGGGGCGGCGGTCCTCGAGGCCGTCGAGGCCGACGTCGTGCAGCAGCTTCATGACGGTCTCGCGGCGCTGTTTGTCGGGCACCCCTTGCAGGGCCAGGACCGACTCGGCGTTCTCGTAGGCGGTGAGCACAGGCATGAGGTTGTAGGCCTGGAACACGAAGCCGATGCGGTCGCGGCGCAGGCGGCTGCGGCCACGGCGGCCGAGGCGGGCCAGGTCCGCGCCAGCCACCTCGACCGTGCCGGTGGTGGGTACGTCCAACGCCCCGATCAGGTTGAGCAGGGTGGTCTTGCCCGAGCCCGAGGGGCCGCAGATGGCGGTGAACTCGCCCGCGGTGATCTCGAGGTCCACGCCGCGCAGGGCGTGCACGTCGATGCTGCCCTGGCGGTAGTCCTTGGTGACGCCACAGACTTGGATGACGGTGTTGCTCATGGTGACCTCAGACGAGCTTGATGGTGTCGACGGGCTCGACCTTGCCCGCCTTCCAGGCGGGGTAGAGGCCGGCGGCCAGGGTGGCGAAGATGATGCAGCAGACGATGATGATGGCGCTGGAATCGTAGATTCCGCAGTTCATGTGCATGGAGAAGCCCACACCCCCGACGGAGACGTCCTGGCCGGCGTACATGGCGGACATGTCGATGCCGTTCTCCTTGAGCCACGTGTAGGGCCAGGCGGTGATGGCGAGCCCGCTCGCGAGCCCCACCAGCGCCAGGTAGACGCTCTCCCACATGATCATGCGGAAGATCTGGCTGGGCGTGTACCCGATGGCGAGCTGGATCCCGAACTCCCGCACCCGCTCCATGACCGACATGAAGAGGGTGTTGAAGATCCCCGCGGTGATGAGCAGGGCGATGATGAGCAGGAAGAAGCGACCGCCGCCCTTCTTCATGGCCACGAAGGCCTTGAGATCCGGGGCCACCTGGGACCATGCCAGCGCGGCTGTGCCCTCGTCGAGCTTGGCGCCCAGGCTCTCGGCGACCGCCGTGCTGTCGCGGTTGTCCTCGAGGTACACGCCGAGCTGGGTCACCTCGTCGGGCCCATAGCCCAGGGTGGTCCGCGCCTGGTCGATGGGCAGCAGGAAGATGGCGGCGTCTGCCGAGGGCGCGCCCGTGCCGATGGTGCCCTTCAGGCGCCCCATGCCGGCCACGATCTCGCCGTCCTTGTCCATCAGGGTGTAGACGATCTTGTCGCCGAGCTCGGCGCCAAGGTTCATCGCCAGGGTCTTGCCCAGGATGATGCCCTTGTCGTCGGCGCCGTCGAACCAGGTGCCCGAGGTGAGCCCTTCCACGAAGTGCAGCGTGTCGTCGTCCTCCAGGGCCGGGTCGTAGGCGATGAAGGCCGCGCCGAAGCTGTCGTGGGCCGTGGAGATCATGGCCTCGCCCATGATGCGCTCCACCACCTTCTCCACCCGCGGGTCGGCGGCGGCCTGCGCGCGCAGGGCCTCGGTGGCATGCACCGTGCGGCTGAGGCTCGGGGTGTCGTGGTAGTCGGCGTGCTGGACCACCACGTGGCCCGCGCCGAGCTGGGCCGCCGTGTCGATGAAGTCGCTGAAGCTGCGGTCCTGCATGGACATCATGAATACGGCCATGAAGAAGCCGAACGCGATGGAGACCAGGGTGAGGATGGTGCGCCGCGGCTGCCGCCACAGGTTGCGCCAGGCGATGTCGGCGAGCCAGGGGAGGATTCTCGAGAGCTGCCGGCCGGCTGGCCGCGTGAAGAGGCCGAGCAGCCGACCCGCGAAGCGGTACAGCGCGGGGGGCCATCGGAGCAGCAGCGTCCCGAGCGCCCGGCTGACGGGATGGGCCCTGAGCCTCAGGACGCCCTCCGCCCGCTCGACCAGCGGGATGGAGAGCTCGGCCAACAGGATGCAGGCGGTGATGAGCTGCCCCGGCCCCTGGGTGCCAGCGCCGTAGCGCATGGCGCTGATGGGGTTGATCCAGGAGGCCTTCATGGCCGGGTAGATCACCGCCCCGGTGGAGATGAACCACAGCATGATGATGGGGCCGGCGCAGGTCGCGGGGGTGTAGACGCCCACCCAGATCTCGGGCATGGCCACCCCCGCCGCGTCCATACCGCCGAGGATGCCGGCGTTGAAGCCGTGCACCTGCATGTACCACATCAGCGGCAGCGCCAGGACGAAGCCCAGCACCATGGCCACGCTCGTCTGGACCGCGCCCTCCACCAGGATCAGGCTCATCACCCGGCCTGGGCCCGCGCCGATGGCCTTGAGCACGCCGAACTCGCGGATGCGCTCGAAGACCGCCGTGAGCATGGCGTTGAGGATCAGGATGGCGACGGCGATGTAGACGATGAAGGCGAAGATGTAGATCATCCCGCCCACCGAGTCCATCATCTGGGCCACCGCTGGCATCAGGTCGCGCCAGGTGCGCACGTCGGGGCCGGGGACGGCCGCGCCGGCGGGGATGACCTCCACCTTGCCCGTGAGCTTGGGGCTCAGGGTCAGGGCGGCGAGGCCCGTGTTGAGCGGGGCGTCCACCAGCAGGCTGATGTGGCTCGCTTCACCGGGACCGTAGCCCAGCGCCTGGCGCGCCGTGCCGATGGGCAGGAGCAGCACGGGCGGCTCCTCCGCGCCCGGGGCGGCGGCCACGGTGCCCACCAGGCGACCCGTCGCGGTCACGGTGCGCGCCTGCTTGTCCAGCAGGGTGTAGCCCAGCTCATCGCCGATGGAGGCGCCGAGCTGCACGGCCAGGCCGGCGCTCAGCACCAGGGCGTCGGCGTCGGCGGCGGTGAGCAGCGCGCCCTGCACGGTGCCTCCGAGCAGGGGCAGGGAGGTGGCGTCTTCAGCGGCGGGGTCGTAGGCCAGCAGCGCCGCCGTGACCTGCGACTCTCCTCTGGAGAAGGTGACGGGGCCCAGGACACGATCCAGCGCCCGGGAGACGTGCTCCTCGCCCTCGGCCAGCGCCTTGAGCGCGGTGGTGCCTTCCAGGGTGAGCGCGGGGTCGTGCGCCTCCAGGTAGTCCTGGTGCTGGATGACGAGCTGGCCCAGATCGCCCCTGGCGAGGGTCGCGAGGATCTCCTCGTAGGGATCGCGCACGATCTCGCGGGTGAGGTCGGCGAGCTCCTCCAGGTCCCTGTCGCCGCGCCGCAGCACGATCTGGTGGGCGCCGGTGGGCACCACCATCAGCTCGCGGAAGGCGGCCTCGTTCATCAGCACCGCGGCGCGGTCCGTGCCCTGGGTGATGCCCTTGAGCACGCCGCGCACGGTGTAGAGCTCGTTGGCCATGGAGCCGTCGGCCGCCTGGCTGACGATCAGCAGCTCATCGCCGGGCTCGGCCCCCAGGTTGCGCGCCAGCAGCTTGCCCAGCACCACGCCCTTGGGGTCGGCCGGATCCAGCCACTGGCCGCGGTCCACCACCTGGTGGATGGCGCTGACCCTGGCATCGCGCACCACGTCCAGGCCGCGCAGCGACACGCCCGCCGAGGCGTCGCCCACGGCTGCCAGGCCTCCGCCCACCAGCCGGGGAGAGGCCGCGACCCCCTCGGCCTCCAGCTTCTCCACGATCTCGGCCGACTCGTCCAGGGTGGTGTAGAGGGAGGGGCTGTCGATGAAGCCGGGGGCGTGGATCTGCACATCACCGAGGTCGATCTGGGTGATGCTCTCCTCCATGGACACCAGGAAGCCGGGGATGAGCCCCGAGTAGAGCAGCAGCACCCACAGCGCCAGGGTCATGGCGGCGATGGTGACGAGGGAGCGACGCCTGTTGCGCCACACGTTCCGCCAGCCCATCTTGAAGACGTTCACGCGGCACCTCCGTGAGGTGGGGGGAGGGGTGCCCGCAGTGTATGACTGGTCGGTCACATGTGCAAGAGAGAATGTGACCGACCAGTCATACTATCAGAGATGATCCTGGAGAAACGTCAGGATCTCGTCGAATTCGTGCTGGTAGCCGTAGTCGACCCGCAGCACCGGGGGGCCGGCGCCCTCCAGCTCGTTGAGGGCGGGGTGCACGGGGTAGAGCGCGGGGATCGTGTCGTCCAGCAGCCAACCCTTCCAGGGGTCGTAGTAGCTGCTGGTGAGGTCCGAGACGTAGGCGACGATGGGGGGCGAGCCGCGGATGGCGAGGTTCCAGGCGACCGAGCCGCCCGAGTGCCCCACCACGGCCAGGCGCTCGGCGTCCACCTCGGGCAGCCAGCGCAGGTACTTCAACACCAGCAGACTCTCGTAGATGCGCAGGGCCTCCAGGGTGAAGCCGTGGCGCAGCAGGGCCCGCACCACCTCGTCCTCGTCGGGATCCGCGCCCATGACGCGGAAGTCCAGGGTGGCCAGGGCGTAGCCGTGGGCGGGGTACTCGCGGCCGAAGAGCTCGTCGAGCACACCTTCGGCGCTGCCGCCGTGGCCGTGCAGGGACAGCACGCCGGGCCAGGGCTGGGGCCCCCCCTCTGGCAGCAGCAACCGCGCCTGGAAGGTGCCCACCCAGGGATCGGTGAAGAGCAGGCGCTGTTCGCTGCCGTCGTCCTCCGCCACGGTGATCGTGAGCGCGCGCTCGTCCAGACCTTCGAGCAGGAAGTCCATGTTGAGGGCGCTGGCGAGGGTGCTGGCGAGGGTGCTGTCCGAGACCTCCTCCGGGGACTGGACCTCCACCTCGCCCTCCTCGATCGCCCCGAGCTCGGCCGCGAGGGTGGCGGCGGAGATGGGGTGGGCGTACGCGGCGGCCAGGCCTGGGAAGGCCAGGTAATCGGCGCTGCAGGCGGTAGCTGCGTCGGCGCAGGCCCAGGCAGCCTCCGGATCCTCCACCAGTGTGACCGCGACATCCTCGCCGGCGATGGGCGGCGGCAGGTAGCCGTCGTTGGTGTCGCGTCGGCCGCGGGAGCCCCAGGACGAGCCGGGCCCCTGGCAGGCCATGAGGAGCAGGGGGAGGACAACGACCTTCATGGCACCACGGTAGCCGGTCCAGGCCTCCCCCATCCAGGATCCAGGGGTCAGGACGTTGCAATTACAATTTCTGGTGGCAGCCCACCGGGGGACCGGCGATCTCTGGCGGCGGCCCACCTGACGGGTCCAGGGGTCAGGACGTTGCAATTACAATTTCCCGCGACCGCTCCGCGGCTCCCCCGGACCGGGACCGGTCTCCCCGCCCGCGAGCGCGGGTTACCGGCCTGCCATGCGCACGACCATGCTCCTCTTCTGTTCCCTGCTCGTCGCCTGTGGCGGCGGTCAATCCGGCGTCCATCCCGGGGAGGCTGCCCCGGCCCACGCGCCCGGCCCCGACCCCCAGAGCCTGCCGCCCGTGCCCCCGGCGGACCTGGGCGGCTGGTCCGATCCCGGGCCCGCCCAGCCCACCGACCCCTGCCCGGCGGACATGGTCTTCGTGCCCGCGGGTTCCTTCGCCGCCGGCGCCACCCCCGAGCAGGTGGAGATGGCCGTGGACTGGCCCGACCAGAACTTCCGCCCCCGGCCCCGCGCCGAGCACACCACCGGCGCCTACTGCATCGATCTGTACGAGTACCCCAACGTCAAGGGCGAGCCCCCCCGGGTGTGGGTGGGCTGGGCCCAGGCGGGGGAGGCCTGCGCCTCCCGCGGGCGCCGGCTGTGCACGGAGGACGAGTGGACCCGCGCCTGTACCGGCGATCAGGGCTGGCTCTACCCCTACGGCGATGTCTGGGAGCCCAGGCGCTGCAACGACGCGGTGGACCCGGTGGGCGATCTGGCGCGGGTGGCGGGCGCGGGCGCCTTCCCGGGCTGCGTGAGCCCGTTCGGGGCCTACGACATGGACGGAAACGTGAGCGAGTGGGTGGACCAGAAACACGAATTGGACCCGGAACACGAGCGGGTGGTGCGCGGGGGGACCATGTGGGTGGCGGTGTACGGGCACGGCTGCATGTCGCGGCACAGCCACCGCGAGGACGGGCCCAACCATGGGGATGATGGGTTCAGGTGCTGTCGGGAGGCGCGGACGCCCTGAGCCTTCCCCTACGGCTACCTTGTTACGACTTCGGCCAGCATCGTCTCCAGCCGCGCCCCCACCGTGTGCTCCGCCAGCACTCGCGCCCGGCCGGCCTCGGCGATGCGCCGCGCCTCCTCCGGGTGGGCCAGGAAGTGCCTGGCCTTGGCCAGCAGATCGTCGAGCCCGCTCCAGGTGACCAGCTCGCGCCCCAGCTCGAACAGCTCCCCCAGCGCCTCGTTGTGTTCGGCCAGCACGAAGCCCCCGCAGGCCAGGATGTCGAAGACCCGCATGGTGGCGATGTCGGGCTGGTAGAGGCGGTTGATGTCGAGGTTGATGCGCGAGCCGGCGTAGATGGCGTTGAGCTCGGCGCCGTGCCCGGCGGGGCCGGCCACCTCCACGCCCGCGCGGGCGCAGAGCTTCCAGCCGTCGTCACCCCAGGCCTTGATGCCGAGCGGGCCCAGGGCGGCCACGGTGTTGAGCCGCTTCTCGGCGGCGGCCACCTCGCCCACCAGCAGGGCCGGGTCGTGCTCGCGGCGGGCGCTGGCGGCGGCGCGCCAGCCGGGGCAGGCCCGCTCCTGCAGGTCGGGGAGGACGAAGGCCGGCGTGCGCCGCTGGATCTGCAGGAGCTGATCGAGCACCTGCTGGCCCGCGCGGTCGTCGGGGGCGCCGGTCCAGGAGCGGAAACCCTTCAAGAAAGTGGCCTTGTGGGCCAGGGACTGCCGCACCATGGAGGAGCCCACGAAGGAGATGGGGGCCTGGTGCCGGGGGGAGGGGGGCTCGGCGGGCGGCTGGCGGCGGGAGGGGTCGGTGGCCAGGGGCAGGTAGCGGACGTGGGGGAAGCCGGCGGCCTCGTAGAGGGGAATGTTTGCCCGGCGGTAGGTGAAGACGTGGGCGCGGCCGGCGGGGCCTTCCAGGCGCGGCTGGTCCGTGGCCGGGTCCACCTCCCAGCAGGCCAGGGGCAGCTCGAGCGCGGCGCAAGCTTCGGCCAGCCCCTGGGCGTAGTTGACGGCCACCACCACCTCGGGCGCGGCGCGGCGGGCGCTGTGGGCCAGCTCCTCGCGGGCCTGGCGGGCCACCTCCCAGGGCAGCACGCTGAAGCCGCGGGCCCGGAGCGCGGCGTCCAGATCGTCCACGAACAGCTCGCCCGCCACCAGCAGCGCCCGGCGCGGACCGGGGCCCTCGCGCAACAGGCGCTGCTCCTGGCGGTAGATCCGCGCGAGCAGGGGGTGGGCGATGACCGGACCGCACCAGGGCAGGTGGTCGAGCAGATCCAGGCCCAGGGCGAGACGGAGCCTGCCCGCGCGCAGCGGCGCGGCCAGATCGTGGCGGGCCAGGGCCTGGCGCAGCAGCCAGGGGTCGCGCTCCCAGGCGATCACGGGGCCGCGGGCCAGGGCGGCGGGGAGCAGCTCGCCGAGGCCGAGGCCGAAGACGAGGGCGGGGACGCCCGCTGGGACGGTCGCCACCAGGGCGGCGCAAGCCGCCGGATCGAGGCCGAGCGGCTGCCAGGAGCGCCCCACCCGCAGGGCGGCGGGCTGGTCTGCCTCAGGCAAGCGTACATGGCTGCTGCCGACGGGCAGGTGCAGCCGGGCCGCCAGCCCGGGATCGCGGGTCGCCAGGGCCTTGAGGTTGCGCCGGAGATGGTCCAGGGTGTCCTCCAGGTGGTCGACGGCGGCGCGCGTAGCGTTGGGGGGAGAGTGGAGCCGCGCTTCACTCCGGTGGGACTATCCGGCTCGCCGTCCCCTGGGGCCGAGGGATAGATGTCGTCGCCCTCTGACACCCCCGGAGCACCAGTGCCCAGCCTGTCCCCAGCCCTGTCGCTCTCACTCCTGGCCCTGCTGCTCTGCGCCTGCCCGCCCGCCTCCGAGGTCGACGACTACGAAGGCGACGAGGCCGGCGAGTGCTCCGACGCCGCCGACAACGACCGCGATGGTGCCTTCGACTGCGATGATCCGGGTTGCGAGGGCTCGCCGGACTGCGCGGAGGGCGACACGGACACCGACGCCGACACGGACACCGACACGGACACCGACGCCGACGCCGACGGGGACAACGACGCCGACACCGACGCCGACACGGACACCGACGTGGATGAGCGGCTGGTGGACACCACGGACCTTCCGGGCATCTGGCTCGTGAGCCCCACCGGCTACGGCACGTGGCAGGCGGAGGATGCCAGCCTGGGCGTGGCCGGTCAGGCTGACGAGGGTACCGTGAGCGTGGCCTGGGAGAGCGACCTCGGGGGCGCGGGCGCGGCCTCGGGCAGCGAGAGCTGGAGCGCCACCCTGTCCCTGAGCGAGGGCGAGCAGGTCTTCACCTTCACCGCCACCGACGCCGAGGGGGACGAAGGCACGGCGAGCCTGCGGGTGCTCTACCAGCCTGACATCACCTTCGACCTGCGCCCCACGGTCACCCCCGACGTGGCCGTGCTCGGTCAGGACACTACCGTCGCGGTGGAGATCGGCTTCGCGACGGACGAGGTGGTGAGCGGCGCCGAGGTGCAGCTCACGTGCAGCAGCGGGACCTACACGGGCAGCGCCACCGTCAGCGGTGCCGCCGGGGGCTACACGGCCCAGGGCAGCGTGAGCGGCCTGCCCACGGCCCAGGACGACTGCCTGGCGAGCGTCACGGTCCAGCTCGCCAGCGGACAGCGCCTCTCCCCCACCAACCTCGCCCGCGTGCGCGCACCCGTGACCGAGGAGCGCTGGGGCGAGGTGATCGCGCTGCTGGAGGGGGCGGGCGCGGCCTTCGACGCCGACGGCGAGCAGGGCGCCCTGGACTACTTCGCCGCGCGCACCGACATCGCGCTGTACGGCCCCAGCCCGGACGGCACCGTCTGGGCGGTGACCTCGGAGGGCATCCCGCTGGGGGTGGGCGATCTGACGGACCGCGAGGGAGCCCCTGTGGAACCTGAACTCTCGACGGTGTCGCCCAGCACCCGCGGCGGGGCTCCCGGGGAGAACGTCTACCTCTACTCCCCCTACCTGTGCGAATTCGGAGCACTTGACGAGGCCGGCACCTTGCTGCCGACCCTGGATTGGGACTTCGTCGGCTGCGACGGATGGTTGGTTGCGGGTGCCTGGTCCAACGACGATGCCACACCCGAGGTTTTCGTGGACGGGGTCGCGGACGCCGGGGTGTACCACGTCTCGTCCCACGGCAAGCTCTTCGCATCGAGCCTCTGCAGTCCAGTCGGAATCCGGGGCTTTCCAGGCCCCTTCGTTTGCCCCGATGCGTGGGGTACCTCGTCCTCGTCGGGCGTCGCCACCATCCAGACCCTGTCCGACCCGGTGCTCACCGGGTACGACGTTGCGCTGACCTCCGACCTGTTCGCCTGGCGGCTCGCGATCCTGTACACCCCCGCCTCCGCTCTGGCGTGCGGTCACCACTTCCTGCTCACCATGCTGCCCCCCTGGTTCGACGCCAGGCTCTCCACGGGCGCCCTGGATGACGCCCTGGTGTTCCTGTCCGTCTGCTACAGCGGGGCAAACTCCTCCTTGTACCAGGTCTTCATGGAGAAGGGGGCGCAGGCTGTCATCGGGTTCGATGGGCCGCTGGAGGCGGAATACGGCTTCCCGTTCTCGCAGGGATACTACGACTCCTGGGCCTTCGGCACCTCAGACGGCCACCAGGCCTTCGCGGACGCCATCGTGCTCGCCGGGCCCCACGGCGACAGCGGGACGCATCCGGTGCTCTTCGAGCGCGATGACGGTCTCCCCGCGATGAACCTCGTCTCCAACGGCACCTTCGAGCGCGCCCTGGTGGACTGGAGCGACGAAGGCCAGGCCAGCACCAACATCTACGCCTTCGTCACGCCCGATCCGGCCGGCGGCGCCCGCTACGCCACCCTCGAGATCACCAGCTCGCCCTCGACCCTGTACTCGCTGGTCCACCAGACCCTGCCGGCCATGGACCCCGGCGACTACAAGCTCCGCTTCCGCTGGCAGGCGGTCTCCGACTACCGCAACGTCTACTCGGACTGCTCTGCCTGGGGCACCCCCTGGTTCGTGGCCCGCCTGGACAAGACCACCGGCAACGAGATCGTCTTCGGTGTCTCCCCCTCCTCCGAAGCCGCCGAGTACCACGTGGAGGGCTACTGCGCGCTGATGAGCTTGGACACCACCGGCTACTACGTGACCGGCTGGCAGGAGGCCGAGATCCCGGTGGAGATCACCGCGGCCGACACCTCGGTGGACCTCAACTTCACCGTGGGGTCCGACCACTTCTACGACTTCGCCATGCTGGTGGACGACGCGACGCTCGTCCCCTGCGACACGGAGGAGTGACGGGGCTGGGCGCGCGCCGGGGTAATCCGCCTGTCGGGCCGGGGTGTCCAACCCCGCGAACCCGGACCATGTAGGCTGCTCGTGAGCACCCCCTGCGCCACCCTCGACCTGGAGGTCCCGCTGGACAGCAGCCAGGAAGCGCGCTTCGCCGCCTTCGTCGCGGCCCATCGCGACCGCGCCGTGCGCATCGCCTGGCGCCTGACCGGCGAGGACCAGGCGGTGGCCGAGGAGGTGGCCCAGGACGCCTTCGTGCGCGCCCTGCGGGCCCTGCCGCGCTTCCGCGATGAGGCCAGCCTGGCCACCTGGTTCCACCGCATCCTGGTGCGCCAGGCCCTGAACCGCCGTCGCTGGCGCGGTCTTCGCCAGCGCTGGGGTGGGCTGTGGGGCGACGCCAGCCCTCTGGACGAGCGCACCGACAGCGCCCCACGACCCGTGGGCGACGCCGCGCTGCGCGCCCGCATCGCGGTCGCCATGGATCACCTGTCGCCGGGCCAGCGGGCCGTCTTCACGTTGGTGCACCTCGAGGGCTTCACGGTGGCGGAGGCCGCCGCCCTCGTGGGCTGCGCCGAAGGGACCGCCAAGAGCCACCTGCACCGGGCCCTCGCCTCGCTGCGCGCCGAGCTGTCCCAGGCGCGCGAGGAGTACGGAACATGAGCACGCGATCGCACGACGATCTCGCCGCCCTGCTCGAGGAGCACTGGGCGCCGGCCGCGACGGAGCCCGCCGCCTTCGAGGCGGGCATCGCGCGCAGGCACGGGCGCAGCCAGCGGCGCCGCGCCGCCCTGGGTGCCACCTTGGCCGCTGTCGCCCTGGCCTTCCTGGCCCTGCACCTGCCGGCGGAGACACCGCCCGCAGCGGAGCCCGTCCCGGTGGTCCAGGCCAGCGCGGCCGCGAACGCCGGCGCCTGGTGGAGCGACGCGGTGGACCCGACCCAGCGCGCCTACGCGCTGCCCGGCACCTGGGGGGCCCTCGACACCCTCTTCCTGCAACCCTTCGACCAGGAGATGTGACCATGCGCTTCGTGCTCATCGCCCTGCTGTCCCTGTGCCTGGCCGCGCCGATCCATGCCCAGGCGCCCGGCGGCCCCGAGGGTCATGGCCCGCCCCCGCCGCACGAGATCATCCGGCAGCATGCCGCGGAGCTGGGCCTCGACGCGGGCACGGCCGACCGCATCCAGGCCATCGCCGAAGGGGGGCGGGCTGAGCGCCAGCGCCTGCAGACCGCCGTGCAGGCGGCCCGCGCGGGACTGGATGGCCTGCTGCGCGCCGAGGAGCCCGACCGCGCCGCGATCATGGCCCAGGTGGACCGGGTGGGCGCCGCCGAGACCGCGCAGCTCAAGCACCAGCTCACGGTGCTGCTGGACATCCGCGCCCAGTTGACCCCGGCACAGCGCGTGGCGGTGGAGAACCTGCTGGCCCACCAGGGTCCCCCAGGGGGTGGTCCCCCGCCCGCGGGAGGGCCGCCCCCCGGGCTCCCACCGGCGCCACCCATGGGTGGGCCGGTCCCGGGGCTGTAGCCCGGGGCGTGCGCCGTGCGGGCGCCGGGTCAAGCCCCCGGAGCTGCACCGCTCGATAGGGTCAAGCCCCCGTTTCTGCCCCATCCGGTGCGGGTTGGACCGCCCCTCTGACGATGAAAACTCTGTTTTCGAGGCGTGGCGACGCAGGCGGACCACGAGAGGACGGGCACATGGGGCATGTTCGGGGGCATGACCCCATGGCGTGGTGCATCCGGGGGGGCATGACCCCGAGCCTTCACCCCTGGGCCGCCCTCAGGGCTCGATCGTCGCCAGGTCCCGCACCACCGCCTCCAACCCCTGCACCACCAGGGCCAGCGTGGCGTAGTCGAGGTTCTCGGGGCGGTCGGAGGCGCAGTGGTAGGTGCGGGTCATGCGCACTTCCCCGTCACCGCCCCGCGCCACGTGGCTGCGGAAGAGGGCGGTGTCGGTGACCATGACCGCCGGGTAGCCCATGCGCCAGAACGACCAGTGATCCGACCATCCCACCCCGGGGAGGTCGGCCGGCAGGGCGCCGCCTTCGGAGGGGACGGCGGCGCCCGCGCGGAAGGTGGCGCCCACACGGGCCAGCAGGTCGCGCGAGGAACGATCCGAGACGAAGGCGATGAAGTTGGCGCGGTCTGGGTAGGCGAGGTTCAGGGGGAAGGGGTAGCGCTGGCTCCCCGGCTCCTCGGAGTAGAGCCCCAGGCTGTCCAGCGCCAGCATGGCGGTGACCGGCACGCCGGCTTCGGCCAGCGCGCGCGCGTGGACCAGGCTGCCCATGTCCTCGGTCTGGAACCAGGGGGGCTCCTCGTTGACGAAGGCCACCAGCCGGATGGTGCGGTCGGCGGGGGTGAGCCGCTCCGCGAGGGCCAACAGCGCCGCCACGCCGGAGGTGTTGTCGTCGGCCCCCGCGGTCGGGCCGGACCCCTCGTCACACCACCCCAGGGGGTAGGCCGCGGTGTCGTAGTGGGCGCCCACCAGCACCACCTCCTCCGGTCGGGCCGTCCCCGGGATCTCGGCGTAGATGTTGGTGAAGGTCTGCTCCCGGGTGCGCGGGTCGGCGATGGTGTAGCGCTCTCGCTGGGGCGGGAGGCCTGCAGCGGTCAGCCGCGCCTCGAGGTATTCCCGGGCTTCGACCAGCGCCGCGGGGCGCTGGAAGCTGCGCGGCCCGATGCTGCCGGCGAGCTGCTCGACGTCGCGCCGCAGCGCCTCCACCAGCTCGGGTGGCGGGGGAGGGGGCTCGCCCTGGAAGCTCTGGCCCGGCAGGCGCAGGGTGACGCAGCCCGCGAGCGCCAGGCCCAGGGCCGCGGCGCGCATCACCCGGCCGTCGGCCGCGGGACCACCGGGCCCATGTCGTAGCGGGCCCAGGTGCGGGCCTGCTCGAAGGTGAGGGGACGCCGCGTGCGTCGGCCGTAGGTGGTGCGGGCGGTCTCCGTCAGGCCCTGCAGGGTGCTGAACATGAAGGAGGTGTCGATCCAGCAGGCGCGCATGCAGCCCTCGCAGGTGGCCACCTCGTGCTTGCGGAGGCGCTCGTACTCGTCCGAGCGGAAGTAGGCCTCGAACTCCGGGTCCAGGAAGTGCTTGTGCTGGTGCAGGGCCCGGTGGCAGATGGTGAACTGGCCGTTGGGCGCGATGGAGAAGTACAGCCGCCCGGCGTCGCAGGGCTGGGTGGGGAAGGCGCCGGTCTTGAGGTAGCGGCGGCTGGCCTCGAGGTAGGGCGTGGAGTTGAGGATGGGCGCGCCCTCGCGCTTGAGGCGGATGAGGGCGTCGTAGGCGCGGTCGATGCGCTCGGCCACGCGGCCGCTGCTCTGGGCGTCCTGGGGGATGCGCATCTCGGGGCGGTAGCGGATGAAGCGATCCTCCCAGGGGTGGCTGCCGCCGGTGGGCTCCTCCAGCAGCTCCACCGGCAGGAAGCTGATGGCGAAGCCGACCGCCCTCGCGAAGGCCACCAATTCGGGCAGCTCCTCGAGGTTGAGGTGGCTGACCACGCAGTTGAGGGTGGGCAGGCCGCGCTTGCCCTTCAGCAGGGCGGCGATGGTGGTGATGGTGCCCACCACCTCCTCCCAGGTGCCCTCGCGCTCGCAGATGTAGTCGAAGCGCGCCGGGTACAGGGAGTCGAGCGAGATGGCGAACTCGGCCAGCCCGCCGGCGATCATGCGCTCGAGGCGTTCGCGGGGGAGGTCCACCCCGTTGGTCAGGACGCGGACGTTGAGCCCCTGGCCGAGGAAGATGGCGACCAGCTCCTCGATGTCGTCGCGCTGGAAGGGCTCGCCGCCGCCCAGCGCGAGCTGGATCACCCCGAGGCGCTTGAGGCGCGCCCCGAGCTGCGCCACCTGGGGGAGGGTCAGCTCCTCGGCCTTGTTCCCGAAGCGCCAGATGCCGCACATCTTGCAGGTGAGGTTGCAGCGGTGGGTGACGCCCCAGTGGGCGTAGACCGGCACGCGCCGCCCGAGCACGGCCCGCGCCACGCGACCGATGGGGGGGATGCGGGGGGGCATCCTAGGCGCCGACTTCCAGGCAGGCCGCCCGCACCGCCTCCACCATGTGGGAGAGGTCGCGGCGGGTCAGGCGCGGGTGGACCGGGATGTGCAGGAGGTGGTCGTAGGCCTCGCGGGCGTTGGGGCAGTCGAAGCCCTCCAGCTCGGGGAAGAGCGGCGAGCGGGTGATGTCGGACATGTAGCCGACGGTGGTGTCCACCCCGCGGACCCGGAGGGCGGCGGCCAGCGCCTCGCGCCGGGCGTGGTGCACCACGAAGCTCATGTAGATGGGCTCGGCACCCTGGGGGTAGGTGGGCACGCCCAGGCCGGGCACGTGGGCCAGGTGCTCGTCGAGGAAGCGGCCGTTGGCGGCGCGCGCCGAGTTCAGGCGCTCGAGCTTGCCGAGCTGACGCAGGCCCACCTCGGCCTGCACGGCCCTGGGGGCGGGGTAGGCGCTGGCCTCGGGGGCGTGGTCGTAGCGCACCTCGGCCTCGCCGAAGCGCTCGTGGATCGGGTCTTTTCCGAGCTTGTTGCCCAGCACCACCGCGGGGTGCACCGTCCAGGGGTAGACCCACCTGTGGGTGGCGATCATCATGGCCGTGCCGGTGACGACCTCCTTCATGGCCTTGCCGAGGGGCCGCTGGGGCGCCACGGACATGTCGCGCCGCAGGGTGGCGGCCAGGGAATCGTCGTCGGTGGTGACCATGGCCCCGGACAGGGTGGTCATGTTCTTGGTGAGGCCGAAGGTGAAGTAGGCCGCGTCGCCGAAGGAGCCCACCATCGCCCCGCCGATGCGCGCGCCCGTGGCCTGCGCCGTGTCCTCGATGACCTTGATCCCGTGCTTCCTGGCGATCTCGAGGATGCGCGGCATGTCGCAGGGGGTGCCGAAGAGGTGGGTGGGGATGACCGCCTTCGTGCGGGGCGTGATGGCCGCCTCGAAGGCCGCGGGATCCATCACGTGGGTGTGCAGGCCGATGTCCACCGGCACCACCTTGAAGCCCGCGGCCAGCGCGATGGATGGGATGGCCCAGTACGTGATGCCCGGCAGGATGAGCTCGTCACCCGGCTCCAGCCCCAGGCCCTTGAGCAGCAACAAGCAGCCCAGGCGCGCGCTGGGCACCATGACCGCGTGGCGCACGCCGATGAGCACCGCGAACTCGTGCTCGAAGCGGCGGATGGCCGCCTGCTCGTCGCCGCGCCGGGTGAGGGAGTGGGCCACCGTGAGCAGCTCGCCAGGGGAGAAACTGGGGCTGAAGCGGGGGATTCGGGGCGAGAACATCGGGCCTCCCGTGGGGCTGACGCTGGACTCCCTACCATAGCCGGGCCGCGCGGAGGCGGGGAGGGCGCTGCGGTCGTCGCCGCGTTCCGCTATCCTGGCTCCGTCCCCTTCATGGAGCCACCATGCGCGCCCTCCTCCTCGCGGCCCTCCTCGCCCCCGGCCCGGCCCTGGCCCAGAGCATCATCTTCCAGGAGGACGTCACCGGCGGCGTCGCGGTGGACGCCACCGGCGCCTCCACGCGCTACAACGGCGCCACCACCTGGACCTCCGCGGAGGAGGACTTCGACATCGTGGTGCCCGCCACGGCCACGGTCACCGAGGTCTACGCCGTGCTGATGCCCAAGTCCTCAGGCTTCTACGGCGATCCGGCCCCCAAGATCACCATCAACGGGGTGCTGCTCTCCTCCGCCACCCTGGTGGACGCCGCCACCTGGAGCCGCTCCTACAGCCTCGATCCCGCCACCTTCGGCATCACCGGCGCCGGCTCCTACCCCTACGCCGAGCGGGACGACCTCGAGACCGGCTACAACAGCGGCTACGGCGTCACGGGCGCCACCCTGGTGGTGGTCTTCGAGGACAGCACCGTGGGCGCCCCGCGCCAGGTCACCCTGGCCACCGACAGCCTGTACGGCAGCGGGGACTCGACGGTCCTCACGGGCCTGCCCACGGACTCCGCCGCCACCAGCGCGCTGCTGTCCATCGGCATGACCTGGGAGTGCTCCAACGAGCAGAACTCCAGCATCTCGGCCGACGGCACCCTGCTCACCAGCTACGCGGGCGGCCGCGACGACGGCAAGACCTACGATGTCGCCTGCAGCTCCCAGGACTGGAACAGCCTGACCACCCAGGGATCCTTCGGCTACGACGACACGGGGGCGCTGGTGGGGGCCGACGGGGACGACCCCTGGACCGAGCCCGGTGGCACCTCCACCAACTCGCGCCTCTCGGACGAGCTCTACGAGATCGCCTGGTCGGATGCCGGCTCCCTGCAGGTGGGCTTCACCGACTCCACCCGCGACTCCTGGCTGACCACCATGGTCGTGGTGGTGGACCTGGTGGATCGCGACAGCGACGGCGTGGCCGATCCGGACGACGACTGCCCCGACGACTACGACCCCGCGCAGCTCGACGCCGACGGGGACGGCGAGGGCGACGTCTGCGATGCCTGCACCGACGTGGACGGCGATGGCTGGGGGGACACCGGCTACACCGCCACCACCTGCGATGCCGACTGCGACGACAGCGACGCCGACGTCCACCCCGGCGCCACCGAGGTCTGGTACGACGGCACCGATCAGGACTGCGACGGCGCCTCCGACTACGACCAGGACGGCGACGGCTACGACCACGACGCCTTCGGTGGCGCCGACTGCGACGACGGCGACGCCGCCATCAACCCCGCCGCCACCGAGGCCTGGTACGACGGCGTGGACCAGGACTGCGATGGCGCCGACGACTACGACCAGGACGCCGACGGCTACCGCGCCAGCGCCCACGGCGGGCTGGACTGCAACGACGCGGACGCCGCCATCAACCCCAGCGCCTCCGAGATCTACTACGACGGCGTGGACCAGGACTGCGACGGCGCCTCCGACTTCGACGCCGACGGCGTTGGGCACGACAGCGACGCCCATGGGGGCGACGACTGCGACGACAGCAGCGCCGCCATCCACCCCGGGGCCACCGACCGCTGGTACGACGGCATCGACTCCGACTGCGACGGCGCCAGCGACTACGACCAGGACGGTGACGGCCACGACAGCGACCGCTACGGCGGCGACGACTGCGACGATGTCCGCGCCGCCGTGCACCCCGGCGCCGCCGAGATCTGGTACGACGGCGTGGACCAGGACTGCGACGGCGCCAGCGACTACGACCAGGACGGCGACGGCTACCTGGCGGCGGCCTACGGCGGCGCCGACTGCGACGACACCGACCCCGCGGTGAACCCGGCCGCCACCGAGGTCTACTACGACGGCGTGGACCAGGACTGCGACGGCGCCAGCGACTACGACCAGGACGGCGATGGCTA
>JBDRKM010000454.1:0-31634 GCA_043814015.1 Pseudomonadota bacterium | reverse complement strand
CCCCCACCCTGGTGCTTTCCCCCCCCCCCCGCCCCCCCCCCCCCCCCCCCGGGCGGGGGGGGGGGGGCCCCCCCCGCGGGGGGGGGGGCCCCCCCCCCCCCCCCCCAAAAAAAAGGGCAGCGCGGGCGGGTACGATCACCTTGGGTTGCGGGCAGAGGCCCGCGCTGCGCCAGGCCTTCACCCCCCTCGCTTCGCGAAGGCCTGCGCCACGAAGCGCCCCACGCTGAAGTAGGCCCGCGCGCCACCGGCGTAGACCAATGGATCGATGCGCCGGATGTCGGGGACGCCCCGCTCGTCCAGGGCCTCCTCAGCCACTAGGACGTCGAGGATCTCGCCCACGTATTGGGTGTGCAGGCCGAGCTCGTGGGTGTGGTTGAGGCGGCAGGCCAGCACCACAGGGAAGGCCGGGACATAGGGAGCGTCCACCAGGGCCGCGCGCGCCACGGCCAGGCCCAGGGCCGCGGGCTTGTCGCCCTGATGCCCCGAGAGCACCCCCGCGCCGTCGGCCTCCGCCACCTGGGCGGTGCCCGGGATGTTCACGGTGAAGGCCCCGCGCCGCGCGATGTTGCCGTGGGTCAGGGTGGCGGCCCGGAACGAGACCGCCACGCTGGGGGGGCGGCTGCAGCAGATCCCGGCCCACGAGGCGGTGGCCAGGTTGGCGACGCCGTCGGGGCCGTAGGTGCCGATGACGAACACGGGGTGGGGAAAGACCATGGGGAGCGGGCCGAGGGAGCGATGGGCCATGGGAGCCTCCGGTTGGAACGCATGCGCCGCCTCTGATATCATCAGGCGCTCACCCATCCCCGGAGCGAGGCCGTGGAGCCCCTCTCCCATCCGCCCTCGGAGCGCCGCCAGGCCACCGTGATGTTCGCCGACATCTCGGGGTTCACGGCTATGTCCGAGCGCATGGAGCCGGAAGAGGTCACCGCGGTCATGAACGACTGCTTCGAGATGATGGGGGGCATCATCAACTTCTACGGCGGCACCATCGACAAGTTCATCGGCGACTGCGTCATGGCGGTCTTCGGCGTGCCGGTGGCCATCGAGAACGCGCCGCGCAAGGCGGTGAACGCGGCCATCGAGCTGCGCAAGGGGGTGTACCGCTTCGCGGCCGAGCGCCAGCTGCCCACTGAGCTGGATGTCCACATCGGGCTCAACACCGGCACCGTGCTCGCGGGCGAGGTGGGCGCCGCCGCGGCCCGCCAGTACACCGTCATCGGCGATGCCGTGAACCTGGCCTCCCGGCTCGAGGATCTCTCCCAGCCCGGGCAGGTGCTGGTGGGCCACGCCACCTGGCTGGCCACGCGGCGCGACTTCGACTACCGCGAGGTCGGGCCCGTGGAGTTCAAGGGCAAGTCCCGCGCGGTGGCCGTCTACGAGCTGCGCTCGGAGCAGGAGGTGCTGCACCGCAGCCGCGGACAGGCGCGCCGGGTCCACGCCGACATGGTCGGGCGCAAGCGGGAGCTGGCCCAGCTCCGCGGCCTCGTCACGGCGCTGTGCCACGGCCAGGGGGGGGTGGCCAACGTGGTGGGCGAGGCCGGGATCGGCAAGTCGCGGCTGCTCGCGGAGCTGCGCCTGCAGGTGCTTCCGCCCGAGGTGCGCTGCCTCGAGGGCCACGCCATCTCCATCGGGCGAAACCTCTCCTTCCACCCCATCGTGGATCTGCTGCGCAACCTGGCCGGCATCGTGGAGAGCGACTCCGACGAGCAGGCCGTGGCCAAGCTCGCGGGGGTCACCGAGCAGGTGATCGGGGTCGAGGAGAGCCAGGAGCTGCTGCCCTTCGTGATCCGCCTGATGGGCCTCTCCATGCCCAGCTCCATGCAGGATCGCTTGCGCGGCATCGAGGGCGAGGCCCTGGAGAAGCTGGTCCTGCGCAGCCTGCGCGAGCTGCTGCGGCGCGGCGCCACGAAGAGCCCGGTGGTGGTCATCCTGGAGGATCTCCACTGGGCCGACGGCTCCAGCCTCGGCCTGATCGAGGCCCTCCTGCCCCTGTCCGAGTCCCACCCCATCCTGTTCATCAACGTATTCCGGCCCGGGTTTCCAGAGACAAGCAGTCGCTTGCTGGAGGCAGGCGAGCGCTGTGGGAGCCGCTACCTGCGCGTCGAGCTGCAGCCGCTCGATGAGGCGCAGTGTGGGGAGCTGCTCGACAAGCTCCTGCAGGTCCCCGGCATGCCCCAGGCCGTGCGGGAGCAGATCCTCAGGCGCGCCGACGGCAACCCCTTCTTCGTGGAGGAGGTCGTGCGCGCCCTGTTCGACGAGGGCGCGGTGGTGCAGGAGGAGGGCCGCTTCCGGGTCACCGACCGCATCCGGCAGATCGAGATCCCGGCCTCGGTCAATGACGTCCTCATGGCGCGCATGGACCGCCTCGACACGGAGACGCGCGAGCTGCTCAAGACCGCCTCGGTGCTCGGCCGCCGCTTCTTCCGCCGCATCCTCAAGGAGGTCATCGACGTCCCGTTCGACACGGACGAGCACCTGCGCATCCTCACCGAGGCCCAGTTCCTGCAGGAGCACGTGCACATGCAGGAGCTGGAGTACCTCTTCAAGCACGCCCTGGCGCAGGAGGTGGCGTACCAGTCCCTGCTGGTGCAGCGGCGGCGCGAGCTGCACGCCCGCGTGGCGCACTCCATCGAGCGGGTCTTCCAGAGCCGGCTGACCGACTTCTACGGGATGCTGGCCTACCACTACACCATGGCCGAGGAGGCCGCCAAAGCGGGCGAGTTCATGCTGCTGGCCGGCGAGGAGGCCGCGCGCTGCTCCGCCTCCATCGAGGCCCTGAGCTACTTCCAGGCGGCGCTCGATCTCTGCGAACGCCGGGCCCTGGGCGGGCTGGACCAGCCACGCCTGCTGCAGCTGCAGGAGAACACCGCCCAGGCCTATTTCGCCCGCGGCCGCTACACCGAGGCCATCGCCATGTTCGAGCGGGTGCTGCGGGCCCTGGGCGTGCGGGTCGGCGGTCCGCGCCTGGGTGTCGTGCTGCGGTTCCTGGGTGGCATGGCGCGGCTGGTGCAACACCTGTACCTGCCCGCCACGGCGCGGCGGCATGAGCCTGCGCCCGATCTGCAGCGCATCCTGCGCCTGCTGCGCGCCTACTCCATCTCCGCGGGCTGCGTGGACGCCTCCATGCTCGCGCTGATGGCCGCCGAGCTGCCGGTGCGCATCCTGGACGTCGGGGTCGAGCGCGTGGAACAGGGCATCGAGGTGCTCTCCTCCAGCTGTGTGAACTTCTCCTGGTCCGGGGTCTCGCTCGCCATGGGACGCCGCCTGCTCGACTACGTGCGGCAGAGCGGTGCGCCCCTGGAAGGCCGTCATCGGCTCTACTTCCTCTTCGGCGAGGTCATCCACGGCTTCCTGGCCGGTGAGCCCTTCACCCCCTACGAGCCCGCCGCGGTGGACCAGGGCATGGAGCTCGGCGAGGTCTTCCACGTCTCCACCCTGCTGGTGTTCTGGCTCTACGACGCCGTGGAGCGCGGCGACCTGGAGACCGCCGCCACGATGATCGCGCGGATGGAGCAGGTGGCCTCGGACTACGAGGATCACTTCGTCCGCGCCCTGGTCGAGCAGGCCCGGGGCATCCTGCTGCTCAAGCAGCGCCGCCTGCCCTGGGCCCTGGCGGCCATGGACACCACCATCGCGCTCAACATCGAGAACGGGCAGGACATGCGCAACTCCTCCCTGCTCGGCCTCAAGGCCCAGGCCCTGGTCCTGAGCGGCGATGTGGACGCTGCCATCCTGTGCCTGGACCGCGCTGACGCGCTGCTGGCCCGGGAGGAGCGGGTGATCCCCTACCACCTGAGCAACGTGCTCGTGGGGCGGGCCATGGTGTCCCTGCGCCAGCGGCGCGGCGAGGCAGGGGCGCGGGGCGCCGCCGGCAAGGCCGTGCGGGCGGCCGTGAAGAACGCCCGCAAGGTGGCCACGGAGCAGCCCGTGGCGCTGCGGCTGGCCGGGCTGGAGCGCTGGCTCGACCACGACCCGAAGCGGGCCTGCGCCCTGTGGGAGCGCGCCCTGGCGCGCGCCGATCAGCTTGGATCGCGCCTCGAGGCGGCCCGCACGCGCCACGAGGTCGGCCTGGCGCTGTCCGAGCACGAGGGACCCCACCTGGTGGCCGGGCTGGGCGCGGCCGCGCTGCTGGAGCGGGGGCAGGCCGATCTGCAGAAGCTCGGGGTCGTGCCGGCAGTGCAGGGGTGGTGGTAGCGCGGATCAGCGCTCGTCCGCGCCGACGTCGGGGCTCGCGTCGCGCGGCTCGCCGTCCAGGTCGTGGGTGACGGCGCTCTCGCCGCTCAGGGGCACCCCGGCGTCCACGGCTGTGGCGCCCGGAGCCAGGTGCAGGTCCTGGCCCGCGACGTCCACGAAGCTCGCTGCGGGGGCGTCCTCGAGGTTGCCCTCGGCGATGACCTCCGCCGGCTCCTCGCCGGACTCGATGCGCTCGCGCAGGTTGTGGGAGAGCAGGTTGTTGGCGATGTGCGCGCTGCTGCCCGGATAGCGCCAGGACATGGAGGAGTAGGGCGCCTCGGTGCTGTGGACCGTGTTGTGCAGCAGGCGCTCGCCGCAGCCGTTCTCGATCTCGATGCCGGTGTCGAAGCGCCCGGACGAGGCGTAGATGCCGGCGCCGGTCACCAGGACCGTGTTGTTGCGCACGGTGGCGTTGAAGTCATCGGGGGCGGCGCCATCGACGCAGTCGTACTCGGCCTCGAAGCCGCGGGTGTTCGCCCCGCTGCTGTTCATGCCCAGCCCGATCCCCTTCCAGACATCCACGATGGTGTTGCGCTCGATGATGGTGTCGGCGTTGCCGTTCCACATGTGGATGCCGTGCTCGGGCGTGCCCGTCTCGCACCAGAACCCCTCGATGTGGTTGTCGTAGATGTGCCAGCCGCGGGTGTTGTGGGCGTCGATTCCGCCGGTGTAGCAGCCGCTGACGACCCCGCTCACGTGCGGGCGGCCCGCGTCGGTCAGCTCCATCCGGTTGCAGGCGATGATCCCGTTGTCGGTGTAGAACGCTCCGTTCTGGTTGATCTTGATGGCGTGCTCGCCCGGATCGATGATGGCGACGTTGTAGATGAGGTGGCCCGCGGTGTCGTAGCCGTTGGCGGGCTGCACGTGCATGGCGCAGCGCGTGCAGCGCTGGATGGTCAGATCGGCCACGGTGATGCGCGAGCCCACCAGGTTGATGATCTCGGTGGTCACGTAGCCGCCATCCAGGACCACCGCGTCGCGGTCGCCGCTCCGAGAGCGCAGCACCACGTCGTCCACGTCGAGCCACAGGTAGCTGCCGTCGAGGTGGTAGGTCCCATCCTCGAGCAGGATGACGTCTCCTGGCTGGGCGCTGTCCACCGCCGTGCGCAGGGCGGAGGCATCACCCGAGGCGATGACCACCTCGTGGCCCTCGGAGGGTTCGAGGGCGGGGCAGCCCACCGGAGGCTCGGGGCCGGTGTCGGTGTCGGTGTCGGTGTCGGTGTCGGTGTCGGTGTCGGTGTCGGCCTCGTCCGGTACGCACAGATCGCCCTCCAGGTGGGTGCCGGGCCCGCAGGTGGGGTCGTGGCAGGCGGCGAGGAGCGTGGCCAGGGGCAGGGCGACGCGCGGGAAGCGCATGCGGACCTCCGAGCGGGGCCCGAGACAATACCAGTTTCTTGCGGTGGAAACCACCGGGTGCCGCCCGTGGTAGACCAGAACCGGGGCCTGTGGGACGCGCTCCGCCCAGGGCGGCGATCCGGTCCCGTGGCGGTGGCGCGGGGGACTGCGCGTGGGGTCCGAAGGACGAGCCAGGACGCTCCGCGCCGAAGTGCCGAGGCTGGGGTGAGCCCCCGGGTTTGGGCGCGCTATACGCGCCGAAGTGCCGAGGCTGGGGTGAGCCCCCGGGTTTGGGCGCGGCCTGGCCTGCCGATCAGCCGGAACGCGTGCGTTTGCGCCGAGTTTTCGACGCCAGGCGCCCACCGGCTACGGGCTACGGGCTGCTAGAACCTCCCCCCCGCCAGCGCCACGCCCACCACGGGCGCGCCGTCCTGGGTCTGGCCGACCCAGGGCGCCGGGTGGCCCAGGGAGGCCGTGTCCGCCTCTCCGGCGCCGTCCACATCACGGGTGACGTAGGTGCCCAGGCCGAGCCCGCCGAGGGTGCCCACGGCCAGGGAGACCGCTGTCACCGTGGGGGTGTCCACCGCGACCTCGCGCAGCAGTGCCTGCGCGCCGGTCCCCGCGGCCAGCCCGGCCACCCCGGAGAGGCCGATCAGGTTCATTCGCTTGCGGCTCGGGTTGAACTGGGAGGCCAGGCCCGCGCCGGCCAGCGCCCCGAGGTCCGAGGCCACCCCCAGGCGGATCAGGGTGGCGCGGCTGTCGTCGCTCGGCACCACCAGGAAGGACAAGCCTCCGAGGCCCAGGCCCCAGAGCCCGCCCTGGGCCACCATCCCCACCTGGCCCGCGCTGGGCTTGGCCTGGATCCCCGCCGCGGCGCCGGCCACGCCGCCCAAGATGGTGCCGCCGACGGCGGGCAGCGCCACCTGCCAGGGCTCGTCCCCGCCCAGGGCCGCCCCGATCACGGCCCCGTTCCAGCCGCCCAGCAGCTCACCCGTGGCGATGGCGCCCGCCTGGCCGCGGGTGATGGGGTGCTGGCGGGTGACCAGGATGGAGGTCACCAGGCCGCCGGAGACGCCCGCGCCCAGGCCCAGGAACACCACCGCGAAGCTGGTGTCGTCGAGGAGAAGGGGGACGCCCACGCCCAGCAGGCCCGCGCCCACGAACGCCTGGGTGATGGCGAGCTCGCGCCCGCCCGCGTTGATGCGTTCGCCGCGGGGATGCTCATCGAGGTCCACACGGCGGCCCGTGCGCTGATCGCGGATCTCGAAGCCGCCGTCGGGCTGGGGGATCGCCTCCCAGGGTGCCGCGCGGCCAAGGCCGATGATGTCCAGGTCCCGAACGTGGGCCGCCGCGCGCAGGCCCTCGGGGGTGTCGCCGTAATTGGACTCCAGGCGGACGAACAGCGCGCGGGCGTCGTCCCAGCGGCCTTCGAGCGCCAGCTCCAGGCCCATGCGCGCCATGGCGCGGGCCTCCAGCGCGTGCAGCTCCTCGGGGCTGGGGGCCTCGGGCAGCTCCAGGACCGGCTGGGCCAGCTCGGGCGGGACATCGCCCAGGGGCTCGGGGGTAAACTCGTCCGGGTTGGGGAGTTGCCCCTCCTCCTCGTCCTCGGGCACGGCCGGCGCCGGCGCTGCCTGCGCGGGCGCGCCGGCGTCGATCTCCACGGGCGCGGCGCTGCCCGCCTCCGACTGGGGGGCGGCTTGGACGGGCGGTGGCTCCTGGGCCAGGGCGGAGAGGCAGAGCCAGGGGAGCAGGGCGAGGGGGTTCATGGGGTCTCCTCCGGTGATGCAGGTGGGCAGATCCCGTACGTAGGGAGCACGAAATGTGCCAACGATGAAAGATGTGCTTTCGAGGCTGATCGGTAGGTTGGGCGAGGCGGCCGGGAGGCGAGGATCGCGATCCCACTGCCGCGCCGTCAGAACCTCTCCACCATCCAGGGCCCCGGCCCCGCCAGCAGGCTGCCCAGGATGGCCAGCTGCTCCTCGGGGCCCTCCAGCAGGCCGGCCTGGGCCGCCGCGCGCGGAGCGGTGAAGCCGGAATAGAGGCTGGCCAGCCCGCGGGGCCCGATCCGCACGGCGCCGCTGCCGCCGCGGCTGACGCGGGCCACGCCGCTGGCCACCTCCAGGCACCAGCGGCCGGCGTTCCCGGGCAACAGATCGTCCTCCACCTCGAGCTCCACCCGGCCGGCGGCGGCCACGGGCCAGCCACGGGCCTCCAGGGCGGGACCGAGGCAGACCAGGCGCAGGAGCCAGCGCTCCTGCTGGATGACCCGCAGGCGGGGCTCGGCCAGCGCCAGGGCGAGGGGGTCTCCGGGGCCAGTGGAGAGCTGCACCTCGCCCACCACGGAGCCGAAGTCGGCCAGGAAGGACAGCAGGCGGCGCAGGGCCCAGGGGGTCGTGGCCACCAGGTCCACGGCGCCGAGCACCTGGTCGACCCCCACACCGCCGCGAGGCTCGAGGGTGACATAGCCCACCGGGAGGCCACCCTCGTCGAGCACCAGCCAGGAGGCGTGGGGCTGGTCCTCGCGGTCGTGGGTGGCGCGCCGCCACAGGCCAGCGTCCCGCGCGATGTGCCCGGGCCGCCCCACGGCCACCTGGTGGTACAGGGCCCGTCGCAGGCCCTCGTCGGCCCCGCGCAGGGGGCGCACCGTGCCCCCCCGCTCCAGCACCCCCAGGCGATCCGGTGCGATGCCCGCGAGGGTCCGGCTGCCCGCCAGCTCGAAGCCGACGGACCGATACAGGGGGTGGTTCGCGGCGTAGAGCGCCGCGAGGGGTTGCCCGTCGCGGTGCCCATCCTGGAGCAGGCGGCGCATCATGGCGCCGGCGATCCCGCGCCGCCGCACATCGGGCCGGACCACCACCCCCGCGACCCCAGCGCAGGGCACGGCGCGGCCGCCAAAAAACAGCCCCATGTCGTAGGCGCCCAGCCCGCCCACCACCTCCTCGCCCTCCAGGACGACCCGCAGGTGGTCGGTCCCGATGCGCCCGAGCCAACGCGCGGACTGGGGCAGGGTGGCGCCGAAGGCCTGGGACATCAACAGGGCGTACCCGGCCAGGTCCGGCTCCGTGGGGTGGTCCCAGGGTTCAAAGGCGGCGTCCATGGGAACCTCCGTGTGGGAAGGGCGCCCTATCCGCTCGCGCCTGGCGGATGCTATCCTGCCCGCGGAGGTCACCATGCCGCCTCGTCCGCCCGTCTTCCTCGCGTTCCTGGCCCTCGCCGGCTGCTACCTGCCCGGGAAGAGGCCCCCGGGCGACAGCGCCGACTTCGACACCAGCGTCACGGAGGACCGCGATGGCGATGGCTGGGATGACCCGCTCGACTGTGCGCCCGACGACCCGAACGTCCACCCCGGGGCCGAGGAGTGGTGCAACGGCCTGGACGACGACTGCGACGGCTTCACGGACGACGCGGACCCGGACGTGGTGGACACCGGCGCCTGGTACCCCGACGCCGACCACGACGGCTACGGCGACCCGGACGGAGAGGTGTTCTCCTGCGAGGCCCCCGACGGGCACGTGACCATCGGAACCGACTGCGACGACGGCGAGGCGCAGGTCAACCCGGCCAAGCTGGAGGAGTGCAACGGGATCGACGACGACTGCGACGGCGAGATCGATGAGGAGGGCGCCCTGTGGGGCGAGACCTTCTTCCGCGACCAGGACGGGGACGGCTATGGCGATCCCGACAGCCCCGTGGAGGCCTGCACCGCCACCTCGGGCCTGGTGGACGACCTCAGCGACTGCGACGACGGCGATGCGGCCGTCCATCCGGGCGCCCAGGAGGTGTCCGACGGGCAGGACGACGACTGCGACGGCGTCGTGGACGAGGTCGAGGTGGCCGGCGCGGCGGGCGCCTGGCTGGGAGAGGGGGCCGGGGACCGCGCCGGGCGCGCCCTGGCCTGGGCCGGCGATCTCGACGGCGACGGCGCGCCCGACCTCTGCATCGGCGCCCGCGGCGACGACGATGGGGGCACGGACGCCGGCGCGGTCTACCTCGCCACGACGGCGGGCGCGGTGGCCTGGCCGGATCTCTCGAGCGCGGAGGTCAAGCTGACGGGCATCGCGGGCAGCTACGCGGGCCACGCGCTGGACGCCGGCCTGGACGTGGACGGCGACGACAGCGCGGATCTGGTGGTGGGTGCCCCCTACGACGATCAGGGGGCCACGAACGCCGGAGCCGCCTGGCTGGTGACCGCGCCGCTGCGCGGCGGCAGCCTGCACAGCCACGGCGTGGCCCTGCTGGGGCTGGCCGACACCGACCTGGCGGGCTGGTCCGTGGCCCTGGCGGGCGACCTCGATGGGGACGGGTCCAGCGAGATCGCGGTGGGCGCCCCCATGGGCAAGGAGGGTGCGTCCGTCCCCGGCCGGGTGTTCCTGGTCGCGGGGATGCCGACACATGACACATCCCTGGGTGATTCATGGGCCTCCCTCGCCGGAGAGGCGGACGACGACGGAGCGGGCGCCGCGGTGGCGCGGGCCGGCGACGTGGACGGAGATGGCCTCGGTGACCTGCTGGTGGGCGCCAACACCAACGACGCGGCGGGCAGCGACGCGGGCGCGGTCTACCTGTTGTGCGGCGCGGCGCTGGGCGCCGGCCTGGGCAGCCTCGCGACCGCGGACGCGCGCTTCACGGGCGAGCGCGCCGGCGACTACGCCGGCTATGGCGTGGCGGGGGCCGGCGATGTGGACGGTGACGGGCTGGACGACGTGCTGCTGGGCGCGCCCTACGCCGACGGCGGCGCTACAGACGCCGGCGCCGCCTATCTGCTGCTGCGCCCCGCCGCGGGCGGCCGCGGGCTCGGCGCGGCCGACGCTCGCCTCTACGGCCCCCGCGCAGGAGACTCCGCCGGCCAGGCCGTGGCCGGAGCGGGCGACCATGACGGCGACGGGCTGGCCGACCTGCTGGTGGGCGCCCCCATGTACCGTGCCGAGAACGGCCCCGGGACGGCGTTTTTGTGGACCGGCGGCGCCAGCGGCGTCCACAGCCTGGACGAGGCCGAGGTCCTCTTCCAGGGCGCGGCCACGGGCGACTACCTGGGCTTCGCCGCGGCGGGGACCGCCGAAGCCGGTGGTCTGGTGGCGCTCGGCGCTCCCCTGGAGTCCACCCGTGGGAGCGAGGCTGGGGCGGTCTACCTGCTGACACCCTAGCGACGGTCGTTCCACGGGGAACAAGGAGCTGGGCGCTGTTTCTGGTTAGGAACCCGCCCCCCCCCCACCTCCGGTGTCCCATGCGTTCAACGGCCCTCCTCGCCCTCCTCGGCCTCGGCCTCCCTTCCCTCGCCGCCGCCTCCCCCGGCTACCTGCGCTACCCGGATCTGCACGGCGACACGCTGGTGTTCACCGCCGAGGATGATCTGTGGGTCGCACCGGCCGCCGGCGGCCCCGCCCGCCGTCTCACGACCCACGCCGGCGCGGAGCGCTACGCCAAGGTCTCGCCGGACGGGACGCGCGTGGCCTTCACCGGGGCCTACGACGGCAACGAGGACGTCTACGTCATGCCGCTGGCCGGGGGCGAGCCCCGCCGCCTGACCTGGCACCCCTACGGGGACGAGGTGCTCGGCTGGTGGCCGGGCGGCGAGAAGGTGCTGTTCCGCTCACGCCGCGGCTGTCCGCACGGCCGCAGCAACTACCTCTACACGGTGTCCGTCGCCGACGGAACCGTCGCGGAGCTGCCGCTGGGTTGGGCCGCGAACCTGTCGGTGGACCCGGCGCACGGCCTGCTGGCGCTGGACCGCATCAGCCGCGAGCACCGCACCTGGAAGCGTTACCGCGGCGGCATGGCCCAGGATCTGTGGGTTGGGTCCATGGACATGTCCGACTTCGAGCAGGTGACCACCTTCGAGGGCACCGACGCCTTCCCCATGTGGCACGGCGGGCGCCTCTTCTTCCTGTCCGACGAGGGCGGCACTGCCAACCTCTGGTCCATGGCCCCGGACGGCTCCGACCGCCGGCAGCTCACCCAGGAGACCACCTGGGATCTGCGCTGGCCCTCCATGGCTCCCGACGGGCGCGTCGTGGCCATGCGCGCGGGGGGGCTGGTGATCTTCGACCCCGCCACGGGCTCCTCGAGCGGCCCGGCCATCGAGCTGCCCAGCGAGCGCCTGCTGGCCCGCGAGCGCTACCCGGATGCCATGGCGGACCTCTCCTGGTTCACCCTCTCTCCGGACGGCGACCGCGTGCTGCTGGTCATTCGCGGCGAGGTCTTCTCCGTCCCGGCCGAAGAGGGCGTGACCCTGCCCGTCACCCGCGGCAGCGGCGCCCAGGAGAGCTGGGCCACCTTCGACCCCAAGGGCGAGCGGGTGCTGTACGTGACCGACGAGGGCGGCGAGGAGCACATCGCCAGCGCCGACGCCTGGGGGACGGGGCGAGGTGAAGACGGTGGTGCCCGCCGGGGTCTCCGCCTGGCACTTCCCTCCCGCCTTCTCCCCCGACGGCGCCTGGATCGCCTGGGCGGATCAGACCCGCACCCTGTGGGTCGCGCCCGCGGCGGGCGGCGCGGCGAAGAGGGTGGATCAGAGCGAGCAGTGGGAGATCACGGAGTACCGCTGGAGCCCCGACGGCCGCTGGCTGGCCTACACCGTGCTGGACCGCCGCGACTTCGGCTCCATCTGCCTCTACGATACCGACACAGGTGAGACACACCGGCTCACCGGCCCCACCACCCAGGACAGCGACCCGGCCTGGGACCCGCAGGGCCGCTACCTGTACTTCCTCTCGGATCGCACCATCAACCCCTACCTCGGGGTGCGCGACTTCGAGTACGTGCTGCACGAGGCCACCCGCCCCTACGCCTTCCTGCTGCGCGCCGACGTGGACAACCCGCTGATCGAGGCCGCGGGCCTGCCGCCGAAGCCCGGCGAGCCGGCGGTGGGCGGCGAAGAGAAGCGGAAGAAGGACAAGAAGTGCAAGCTGCTGCGGCGTTGCGCGGAGGAGGAGGAAGAAGCGTCCGGCGCGTCGGTGCCCGTGAAGATCGACCTCGATGGCCTCACGGAGCGCGTCATCGCCCTGCCCGTGGAGGCCGGCAATTACGGCTCCCTCGCGGCCACGGCCGACACCCTCTTCTACCAGAGCTGGCCCACCCGCGGGATGGCCTCCCCGGGCGGCGACGGCCCCACCGGCAGCCTCATGGCCTTCGACTGGGAGGAGCAGGAGGCCGAGGTCTACCTGTCCGGGGTGGGCGGCTACGAGCTGTCGCTGGACGGCAAGAAGATGGTCGTGTCCAGGGGCGGCGGCGCCCTCTTCGTGGTGGGCACCGACGGCGCCCCCGGTGACGATCTGTCGGAGGCCGCGGTGGACACCGCCGACGTGGTGCTCGATCTGCACCCGGCCGCCGAGTGGCGCCAGATCTATCAGGAGGCCTGGCGCCTGCAGCGCGACTTCTTCTGGGACGCAGGTCTCGGCGGTCTGGACTGGGAGGCCGTCGGCGATCGGTACGCCAGCCTGCTGCCCCTGCTGGGCTGCCGCGACGATCTGCGCGATCTCATCGGCGAGCTGATCGGCGAGCTGTCCAACTCCCACACCTACGTCTGGGGCGGCGACCAAGGCCGCGAGCAGCCCTGGCGCTCCGTGGGGCAGCTCGGCGCCGAAGTGGAGCGGGTGGGTGACGCATGGAAAGTCTCACGGGTGTATCACGGCGATCCGGCCGACAACGTCCGCTCCCCCCTGGCCGAGCCTGGGGTCGGCGTGGCCGAGGGGGCCTTTCTGCAGGCCATCAACCACCGCCCCTTCCCGGCGAACGAGCCCTTCTATGCCGCGCTGGACGGCCTGGCCGAGCGCGAGGTGGTGCTGACCGTCTCGGACAAGGCCGAGGGCGGTCACACCCGTGACGTGGTGGTCACCCCCACCGGCGACGACCGCCCCCTGCGCTACGCGGACTGGGTCCGGCGCAACCGCGAGTACGTGGCGGCCAAGACCGACGGAAAGATGGGCTACGTCCACATCCCCAACATGGGCACCGCCGGCCTGGTGGCCTTCGAGACCTGGTTCTACCCCCAGCTGGACCGGGAGGGCCTGGTGGTGGACGTGCGCTGGAACGGCGGCGGTTTCGTGAGCCAGCTCATCCTGGAGCGCCTGCGCCGCACCCTGGTGGGCTACGACCGCGCCCGCTCCGGCGGCGTCTGGTCCTACCCGGACAGCGTGCTCAACGGCCCCTTCGTGGTGCTCACCAACGAGTTCGCCGGCTCGGACGGCGACATCTTCCCCATGGCCGTGCAGGTCACCGGCATCGCCCCGGTGCTGGGCGCCCGCTCCTGGGGCGGCGTGGTAGGCATCCGCGGCGACAAGCCCTTCGTGGACGGTGGCCTGGAGACCCAGCCCGAGTTCGCCTTCTGGTTCCCCGGCAGGGGCTGGGGCCTGGAGAACCGCGGGGTGGAGCCCGACATCCCCGTGCAGAACCTGCCGCAGGACGTAGCCGCGGGCCGCGACCCCCAGCTGGACCGCGCCATCGAGGAGCTGCAGAAGCTCCGGGCCGAGGGGAGCTGGATCCTGCCCGAGTTCCCACCCGCGCCCATCAAGACGCGGGAGGAGTACCAGAGGAAGGAAGGGAAGCGGTAGCTACCGGGAGCGCCCCTCGAAGAACGCCCAGATGGCCTCGGCCGCCACCAGCTCCTGGCTCACGCGCCCGATGCGATCTTCCGATGCGTACTGGGGCCCACCGGGCCAGGTGTGGCCGCCGCCCTCCACCTCGTACAGCGCCACGCCGCTGCCGCCCTCGCAGCCCTCCCAGCGCGAGACGTGGACCGCGGTGCCGTCGTCCACGGCGTCGAAGTCCTGGGTCTCGGGCGCGCCCGTGCAGCCGTCGGCCTCCCGCCAGTGTGCGATGGTGTCGGCGGTGGAGAGCACCACGCCCTCGTTGTCGCTCTGGATGGGCCCGCCCTCGTAGGGCACCAGCGGATCCTCGGTGCCGTTCATGACCAGCATGGACAGGGCCACGCTGGGCTGGCAGCCTGGTGCCACGGCCTCGGGCAGGGCGCCGATGATGGTGGCCGCCGCCGCGAAGCGCGCCGTGAGCTCGCAGCCGAGGCGCTGGGTCATCATGCCGCCGTTGGAGATGCCCACCACGTAGACGCGGCCCGTGTCCACCGGGATCTTCCCCTCCACCTCGTCCAGCAGGTCGCCGATGAAGGCCACGTCGTCCACGCCCTCCGCCTCCGCCGGGCTGCCGCCGCGGCCGTCGGCCCAGGAGCGCCGCACCCCCCAGGGGTAGACGGCGGCGAAGCCCTCCGGGTCCACCAGCTCGTCGAAGCCCGAGGAGCTGGCCATGTTCCGCCCGGTGCCGAGCCGGCCGTGCAGCGCCAGGACCAGGGGCAGGGGTGTCTGGCCGTCCCAAGCGGCGGGGGTGTGCAGCAGGTAGCGGCGGCTGCGGCCGCCGGACTCCATCCAGTGCACGTCACAGGCGGCCAGGGCCAGGAAGGGGAGCAGCGCGGTGGGCTTCATGGTGGCGTCAGCATAGCGCGGGCGCGCCGCCGGTCGCCGGGTTGATCGATTTTGCGGGCGCCCCGCACTGCCCTGACGGCTATACTGCCCTGGCCGGAGGTTCCCATGCGCCGTCTCCTGTCCATGCTCGCCCTGTTGACCGCCTGCAGCCCCGACTACGGCGTGGAGCAGCTCCCGCCGAGCGACGACTACCGCCCGATCATCGAGGTGGAGCCTCAGCTCATCTCGTTCGGGGCCGTCCCCGTCGGGCAGACCGTCTCTGACGTGTTCACGGTGGCCAACACCGGCTCGGCCCGGCTCTCCATCGACGCCATGACCCTCATCGGCTCGGGCACCTTCGGCCTGACCCAGGTCGATTTCTCCGATGGTGTGGCGCCGGACGAGATCTTCGACGTGGTGGTCACCTTCACGCCCACGCTCGAGGGCGCCATGGAGGAGGGCGCGGTCCAGATCCTGTCCAGCGATCCCACCTCGCCGCAGGTCAGCGTGGAGCTGCGGGGCGGGCTCGACGTGCCCGCGCTGTCCATCACCCCCAACCCGCTCGACTTCGGCGACATCCGCGTGGGCTCGCCCGAGACCGGCACCCTCACCCTCACCTCCGTGGGCCAGTCGCCCATCACGCTGGAGTCCTTCAGCATCTCGGGGCATGCCTTCTCGGGGCTGGAGGGTGAGACCTGGCCCCTCACCCTCGATCCGGGCGACGACACCACCATGGAGATCACCTTCGATCCACAGGCCGGTGGAGATTTCGCCGAGACCATCACGGTCAACACCGCCTCCCCGGCCGAGTCCGCCACGGCCGAGCTCATCGGCTGGGCCGAGGCCTCCGGGCCCATCGCGGTCTGCAGCGTGGATCCAACTGAGGTCCAGCCCAACCACGACACCGCCACCTGGTATGGCAACGAGTCCTACGACGCCGCCGGCTACGCCATCACCGACTACGAGTGGGCCTTGATCACCAAGCCGGGCGGCTCCACCGCCACCATGCCGTCGGGCGGCGCGGATCGCCGCAACTTCCGCCCGGACTTGGCGGGCGAGTACGTCGGCCAGCTCGTGGTCACGAACGAGCTCGGCCAGATCTCGGATCCCTGCACCGCCACCCTCACCGCCACCCCGGTCGAGGATCTCTGGATCCAGATGTACTGGACCCACTCCGGCGACGACATGGATCTGCACCTGCTCAAGCCCGGCGGCACGTTGGTCAGCAACACCGACTGCTACTACGCCAACTGCGTGGGCGCGGGCCTCGACTGGGGTGTGCGCAGCGACACCACGGACAACCCCTCCCTGGACATGGACGACATCCCCGGCACGGGCCCGGAGAACATCAACATCGAGTCCCCGGAGAGCGGCACCTTCGAGGTCTACGTCCACGACTACCCGGGGAGCGTCTACAACGGCGCCAATGACGTGACGGTGGTGATCTTCGTCGGCGGCTACCAGGTCTGGACCGACACGCGCAACGTCGCGACGGAGAACAGCTACGTCCCGTTCGCCGACATCTCGTGGCCCGCGGGGACGGTCACCAGCCGGTAGCGCCGTGCGCCTGCTGTGGCTCCTGCTCGCGATGGGCTGCCCGCCTGCCGTCGATACAGCCGACACATCGCCTGAAGGCGATGCGGACACCGACACGGACACGGACACCGACGCCGACGCCGACACCGACACCGACACCGACACCGACGCCGACACCGACGCCGATCCAGAGGTGCTCTCCTTCGCCCTCTCCGGTCCCACGGAGGGCACGGCCCTGGCCCTGACCTGGGCCTGGCCCACCGAGAGCGGCTACCTCGAGGGCGCGCTGCTCGCGACCGCGCCGGTGGCCGGCGATCACGCCGGCTTTGGCGCCCTGGAGGCCCCCGAGGCCGACCTCGTGGAGCTGTCCCCCAAACAGTTCCCGGGCTTGTACGCCGCCATGTACGTACCCACCCTCTTCGCCGACGGAGACGGGGATCTGCAGGTGGACGAGGGCGAAATCATCGTGGGCGCCGGGCTGGAGTGGCCCCTGTACCTGTCCGGAGAGCTGCCCGGCGAGGCCGCCATCTTCGGGCTGGAGCTGGGCTGGAACAGCCTGGACATGTCCGATCCCGACGGCATCGCCTTCGGCGACCCCCTCGACCTGCCCGTGGACGCCAGCCTGTGGCCGGTGGAGGATCTCGCCATCGGCGGCACCCTGGAGGCCTCCGATGCCCCGCCGGTGCGCCTGTCCGTGCGGCCGGGGCAGGGCGACGAGAGCGGCGGCGACATCGCCCCCATGGACGTGGAGGCGCCCCTGGCGGATTTGCCCCTGGTCTGGGGCGAGGCCTGGTCTCTGGACATCGCGGGCCCGCCGCCCACCGATCACTTCGCCGAGCACGGCGAGCACGCCTGGTACGGCGCGCTGGAGTTTCTGCGCCTGTACGAGGACGCGGACGCCTCCGAGAGCCTGACCGAGGGCGATCCGCTGGCCGACGCCCTGTGCCACGACGGCGTGGGCGCCTACCTGGCCTACAGCCCAGGGCTCACCTCGCCGACGCGCGCCTTCTACTACGCCTGGCTCGGGCTGCCCGCCGGCTGGGCCGGGATGACCGGCGAGACCCCGGAGGAGTGGGTGATCCTCACGCCGGAGCAGCTCGCTGGCCTGGGGCACTGCGCGCTGGAGTAGGCCCGAGTTAGAGGAGAGGCACCATGCGAACCCTGCTTCCCCTCCTCGTCCTGCTGATCCCGGCCTGCCTGCCCCCCCCCGGCGACCTCGACAGCGGATCGCTGCCCGACACCGACACGGACACCGACACCGACACGGACGCCGACACCGACACCGACGCTGACGCAGACACAGACGCCGACGCCGACGCCGACGCCGACACGGACCGCTGCGACGGCGCCCCCATCGAGATGGTCTGGATACCCCCCGGCCGCTTCATCATGGGGAGCCCGCCCGATGAGGTCGGGCGCGCGGCGGGCAGCGAGGATCCGCGCGAGGTCACCCTCACCCGGGGCTTCTGCGCCGGGGTCCACGAGGTCACCCGCGCCGAGTTCCTGGAGTGGGCCGGCTTCAACCCCGTGTCCGACTGCACCAGCAGCGATTGCCCGGCGGTGAACGTGAGCTGGAACGGCGCGGCCTGGTTCGCCAACCAGCTCTCCGAGGATCAAGGCCTCCAGACCTGCTATCTCTGCGCCGGGGAGCAGGAGGACGCGGTCTGCTCCGGCCCCGAGGACCCCTACGCCTGCGATGGCTACCGCCTGCCCACCGAGGCGGAGTGGGAGTACGCGGCGCGCGCCGGCGAGCAGGCGGCCTTCCCCTTCGGCTCCAACCTGGTGGACGGCACCGCGTTCGACTGCAGCGGCGCGCTGGAGCTGTCCGACGGCCTGGTGCTGGACGACTGGGTGATCTACTGCGGCAACAGCGGCGATGAGCCCCAGCGGGTGGGCCTGCGCCCGCCCAACGCCTGGGGCCTGGTGGACGTGGTGGGCAACGTCTGGGAGCACATCAACGACTGGTACTCCCAGACCCCGACGGCCGAGCTGACGGATCCCCTCGGCCCCTGCGAGGGCACCCAGCACGTACGCCGGGGCGGATCGGCGGGTGAGCAGCCCTACCGCGTGCGGTCGGCCGTCCGCTATGGCTACTCGCCCACCGCGGAGTGGGACGAATTGGGCCTGCGCGTCGTGCGCACAGCGCCTTGAGCGAGATCAGGGCACCCCGTCCACCCAGCCCCCGAGCGTCTCCATCACGGCGTCAGGCTGGCTGAACTGCAGGAAGTGGTCTTCCTCCGGGAAGACCTCGAAGCGCACCCGCGCCCCGTGGGCGCGCAATACATCCACCCACGCCTCGGTGTATCGCAACGAGATGCGGCGCTCGTCCGCGCCGGTGACCACCAGCATCGGCGCCTCCACCGCGGCCAGGGAGGCCAGCAGATAGTCGTCCATGACTCGCAGGGTAGCAGGGAGAAGCAAGGGAATCTGGCCGCTCGCGTCGTCGACGCGACCGCTCGGCGGGGTCCTGCGGCCGTGTAGCCCCCCACCCACGCCTCGACGGCGGCCAGGGCGCGAGGTAGCGAGAGGGGGCCCGAGCACGCGCCTGTGGCCGTGGCAGAGGGCGCTGGAGACAGATCATGAGAAGAGTCGTCCTGGTGGCGGTGCTGCTGTCCTGGGTCGTCATCCCCCGTCCCGCGCGGGCGGACTGCGCGAGCAGGTGCGTAGAGAGCTGCAGTGAAGGGCTCGCCGAAGACTACGTGGAGTGCCTCGACGCCTGCCTGGCGGGCTGCAACCCCGATCCCGTCCCCCCGGTGAGCCCCCCGGCTCCCGTGGAGCCTGAGGAGCCCGTCACGCCGGAACCCCCCGCCGCACCGGAGCCCCCGGCCGCGCCGGAGCCGGAGCCGGAGCCGGAGCCGGACGGAGCCCCATAGCGAGCCCTCGGGACGGCGCTGGCGGTGCCCCGGGTGGAGGAACCACCTGGGGCTGGGCTGGCGTCACGCCGAGCTTGATGGGCTGGTTCAGCGCCTCCGCCCTAGCCCAACCAGCCCCGCCACCACCAGCAGCCAGCCCAGCGCACGCCCGGGTCGCGCCGGGGCGCTCGCGCAGCCGCTCTCCGACGGGTCCAGGGTCAGGGTGTCGAGGTACTCGTCGAGGGTCTTGGAGTTGTTCTGCATGTTGGAGATGGCCATCTGCATGGCGGCATCCTCGGGGACGCCGTCCTGGGAGAAGATCATCCAGGTGGCCTGCAGGCGCCAGAAGCCCTCCGGGCGGGGCATGAAGAGGTTGAGGTAGCCCTGCTCGTCCACCTCGACGTAGCTGGCGAGGGTCCCGGTGACGTCCGGGGGGTACTCCAGCCAGTTTCGCTGCACGAAGGCCACGCCGTCATCGAGGTCCACCCACAGATACTGGTTGAAGGCCTGTGACACGCTCTCCACGACGACGAAGTCGCTCTTCATGTTCTCGCGGGCCTCTACCCGCTCGCAGTCGTGCGCCAGGAAGCAGTCGACGTCGCCGATCTCCTCGCGCTGGTACTCCACGAACATGTCCGGGTAGACCTCGCTCTCGAGCACCGCGAGCATGGCGTAGGCGGCCTCATCCACCGTGTGCACGCTGGCGGTGGGCACGGCCAGGCCGAGCATGCCCTCGGTGGCGCGATCCACGTCATCGAGGCTGTCCATGGTGGCCTCGTCCAGCGCGCCGATCTCGTAGCCCTCCTCGGCGTCCGCCCAGTTCTGCTCCAGCCAGGCGGTGAGCTTCTCGAGGGCGTCCTTTTCGGCGGCAGGATCCTCGTCGGCGTGGTGGGCGTAGATGTAGGCGGCCAGCTCGTCCAGCTCGCTCGGGGCCTCCGGCGGAGGCTTGCAGGCGACGGCGAACAGCAGGAGGGGCAGATGGCGCATGGAATCCTCAGGGAGACTCGTAGATGGCGTAGCAGCTTGTCCAGCACTGCTCGTCGTTCCAGAGGCCGCTTCCGGAGGCCACGAACTCGGCGCAGTCCTCGCCGGTGGAGCCGTTGTCGGGTTGGCCGGAGCCCCAGTTCGTGTAGGAAGAGACCTCGCCGGAGTCCCACACCCAGCGGCCCTCGGTGCCGCGGTCGTTGAAGCCGATCCACCAGCAGTGGGACGCCGAGTAGGCCGCCGCCGTGGCCACGAGCCAGGCCTGCTCGACGGCGTCGTTCACGGTGGCGAGCGCGTAGCCGTAGCTCCGGTAGTCGTCGTAGATGATGTACCACCAGCCGCCGGGGGTGCAGAACAGGTAGCCGTGGCCCCCGTACGTCTGGACGCTGCAGGGGCAGCCGGCGCCGTCGTCCACGCTGCCGTCACAGTCGTTGTCGAGGCCGTCGCAGACCTCGGAGGCGACGGGGTTGACGTCGGCGTCGCCGTCGTCGCAGTCGCTGTCGTCGTCGGTGTAGCCGCTGGGCTCCTCGCAGGCGGTGAGGGTGTCGGCGGGATCGCCGTAGCCGTCGAGGTCGAAGTCCAGGTACCAGGTGGGGGCGCCCACGAGGCTGTCGTCGTCGTCGTCCGTGAGGCCGTCGCAGTCGTCGTCCAGGCCGTCACAGATCTCGGTGGCGGCGGGGTTGACGGCCGGATCGAGGTCGTCGCAGTCGGTGGCGGGGGCGACGTAGCCCGTGGGCTGGCTGCAGGCGCGGGTGCTGGAGGCGGCGTCGCCGTAGCCGTCGGTGTCCGTATCGGCGTACCAGGTCGGGGCGTCGGCCGCGTCGTCCTCGTCCACGGCGCCGTCGCAGTCGTCGTCGATGGTGTTGCAGAGCTCCTCCGCGGCGGGGTTGACGGCCGGATCGAGGTCGTCGCAGTCGGTGCCGTCGGCGAGGAGGCCGCCCGGGGCCACGCAGGCTCGGGTGGCGCTGGCCGGATCGCCGTAGCCGTCGGCGTCGGCGTCCGTGTACCAGGTGGGAGCGTCCGCGGCGTCGTCCTCGTCCACGGTGCCGTCGCAGTCGTCGTCGAGGAGGTTGCAGAGCTCGGTGGCGGCGGGGTTGACGCTCGCGTTCGTGTCGTCGCAGTCGGTGTCATCGGCGACGGTGCCCGCGGGGGCGGCGCAGGCGTGGGTGGCGAGGCCGGCGTCCCCGAAGCCGTCGGCGTCGGCGTCGGCGTACCAGGTGGGGGCGTCTGCGGCGTCGTCCTCGTCCACGACACCATCGCAGTCGTCGTCGAGGAGGTTGCAGAGCTCGGTGGCGGCGGGGTTGACGCTCGCGTTCGTGTCGTCGCAGTCCTCGCCGTTCTCCGCGCTGTCGGGGGGCTGGAGGCAGGCGCGCGTAGAAAAGACGGGGTCGCCGTAGCCGTCGGCGTCGGTATCGCTGTACCAGGTGAGGGCGTCGAGGGCGTCGTCCTCGTCCACGACGCCGTCGCAGTCGTCGTCGATGCGGTTGCACACCTCGGCGGCGGCGGGGTTGACCGCGTCGTTCGTGTCGTCGCAGTCCTCGCTGTTCGCCGCGCTGTCCGGGGGCTGGCGGCAGGAGCGGGTGGAGGCGGCGGGATCGCCGTAGCCGTCGCGATCGGCGTCGGCGTACCAGGTGGGGGCGTCGAGGGCGTCGTCCTCGTCCACGACGCCGTCGCAGTCGTCGTCGATGCGGTCGCAGACCTCGGCGGCGGCGGGGTTCACGGCCGCGTCGGCGTCGTCGCAGTCGCCGCCCTCGGCGACGGTGTCGGGGGGCTGCTCGCAGGCGAGGGTGGCGGTGGCCGGATCGCCGAAACCGTCCGCGTCGGCGTCGGCGTACCAGGTGGCGGCGTCGGTGACGCTCGGGTCGGCCTCGTCGTAAAAGCCATCGCAGTCGTCGTCGAGGAGGTTGCAGACCTCGTCGGCGCCTGGATGGACCGCGGGGGCGTCGTCGTCACAGTCGCCCGGGGCCACGGCCCAGCCGTCGAAGGTGCCCTCGCAGGCGCGCCAGGCGACCAGGGCGGTCTCACCGTAGCCGTCGGCGTCGGCGTCGCGGTACCAGGCGCAGGCCTCCCCAGGCTCGCCGGTGTCGACGGGCTTCGCCGGGCAACCGAGCAGCAGGAGGGGCGGGGCGAGCGCGGCCAGGAGCTTCATGCGGACCTCCCGACCAGCTTACTCTGTCGAGCGTCAGGGCGCGGGGACCGTGGCCCAGACCGCCATGCCGGTGGCGTCCAGGGTGACCCCAAGGTGCACGGGCGCCGGCTCGGGCGCGACCGGGTCGAGGACGTGGATCTCGATGACGTTCCAGGCGTTCATGGCGTCGAACCGGGCCTGGGTGGGGCCGCCCAGCAGCATGATGGCGGCGCGGGCCTCGGCGCGCACGGGCTCGGACTGGGTGCTGCGCTCCAGGGCCTCCAGGCAGGGCACGGCGGTGGGCTCGCCGATGCGCACCAGGGTGTGGATGATGCGCACGACGCCTTCGTCGATGAGGTTGGCCTGCATACCGAGCAGCTGGCAGAGGGTGCTGACGGAGGAGGCGTCCGCCAGCGGCTCCAGCAGCTCCATGGCCTGGCCCCAGGCGATGGGGTTCTTCTCGTTGAGGACCTCGTCGTGCAGCAGGGGCAACAGCTCGGGGCTGGCGTAGAAGCGCAGGGAGCCCAGGGCCGCGGCCCGCACGTTGCCGGCCTCATCTGTCTGGACCACGTTCATCAGGGCGGGGCGCACCAGGGAGGCGGGCAGGCCGGAGCGGCCGAGCTCCTTGGCGCACTTGGCGCGGATCTTCTTGTCCTCATCGGTGAGCATGCCGATCCAGGCGTCGTACAGGGCCGGGTGGTCGAAGGCCTCGGCGGCCTCCAGCGCCGCGACCCGCAGGCGACGCTTGGCCCCCTGGTCGGTGGCGATGAGGATGGTGATGTCCTGCCAGGCGGTGAGGTGGCGCTGGGGCAGGTACTCGATCAGGGCCACGGCGAACCCGGGGTCCAGCTTGCGGTAGTCGGCCAGCAGGACGGGAACGCGGGGATCGGCCCGCTCCGGGTCCTGCTTGCGCAGGATGGTGAGGGCCTTGTCCCGGAGCCCGTCGTGCAGCCCGGGGACCATCAGGATCTGGTCCACCGCGGCCATGGCGGGCTCGTCCTTCATGTCCTCCAGCGAGGCCAGGACGTGCTCGCAGACGTTGGGGATGTCCTCGGGGGTGCAGGCGGCCACCATGGCGGCGGCCTGGCCCAGCGCGCGGTGCTCGGCCAGCAGCTCGGCGGCCTCGACGCGGTCGTCTTCATCCGCGGCGCGGTCGGCGACCACCTTGGCGAGGTCGGGATCGGACAGCTTGGAGAGCTTGCCGGCCAGCGCGGTGCTGGGCAGGGCGAGGAGGAACAGGAGGGCGGCGAGGGCGCGCATGGGAATCTCCAGGGGCGGGGGGCCAAAGTGTATCCGGAAGCGGCCGCGGACGTCCGGGCGACGGACGATTCACCGCGCCGTCGGACGAGGCGGGGGATCCTCCTGCTGTCCTCTCCCCACCTCAGCGGTGCAGCGCCTCACGCCCGAAGCGGGCGTTTTCGGCGCGTTGACCTTGCCCCGGCGTTCCGATAACGGGATGCCCCCCAGAACACGGCGCGCGCCTCCACGCGAACACGAGGAAGGACCCATGGAACCGTACCTCTCCCACATCCAGGGCAAGACCATCCTGGTCACCGGCGGCGCCGGGGCCATCGGGTCCAACCTCGTACGCACCCTGGCCGAGGCCGGCGCCCGCACGGTCATCGTGCTCGATGATCTGTCCGCCAGCCCCCTCTGGAACGTGCCCGATCTACCCAACGTGCTGTTCGTCAAGGGCAGCGTCACGGATGAGGTCGATCTCAAGCGCTGTTTCGCCGAGAAGCCCGAGATCGTCTACCACCTGGCCGCCTTCTTCGCGAACCAGAACTCGGTGGACTACCCCCAGAAGGATCTGATGGTGAACGGGATGGGCACCCTGCTCACGCTCCAGTACAGCGTGATGACCGGGGTGCAGCGCGTGGTCTACGCCTCCTCGGGCTGCTCCATCTACGGGCACTCGGCACCCCTGCCGCTCAAGGAAGACTTCGTCTCCCTGCACCTGACCACGCCGTACCAGGTCACCAAGATGCTCGGGGAGCTGTACGCCAACTTCTTCTGGCACCACCACGATCTGGAGGTGGTGAAGTGCCGTTTCTTCAACAGCTTCGGGCCCGGTGAGGTCCCCGGCCAGTACCGCAACGTGATCCCCAACTTCATCCACCGCGCCATGAGGGGCCTGCCCCTGCCCTTCACCGGCGAGGACATCGCCTCGCGCGACTTCACCTACGTCTCCGACCTGGTGGATGGCCTGGTGCGCTCCGCCTACTACACCAAGGCGGTGGGCCAGGAGATGAACCTGGCCGGTGGTCGCGAGATCCGCATCCTCGACATGGCCGCGCGGGTCAACGAGCTCACGGGCAACAAGGCCGGCATCGTGCGCGGCACCCCGCGCAAGTGGGACACCAAGGTGCGCCTGCTGGCCAGCATCGACCGCGCGAAGGAGCTGTTGGAGTGGGAGCCCGTCATGGACTTCGACGAGGGGCTCGAGGCCAACATCGCCTGGTTCGAGGCCAACTGGGAGCGCATCGAGGGCGCCGCCTCCTACGTGCCTGGCTCCTCCGCCGCGGTGCGCGGCGCCGTCCTCTGCCGCCACGGGTAGGCCCCCATGCAAGCGCGCGTCTCGCTGTTCGGCTGCGACTTCGACCCGGTGAACCTGGCCTCGGCGCTGGAGCGGGTGGACCGCTGGATCGCCGAGCGCGCGGCGCTGCGCCAGGCCGTGGGCGTCAACATGGACCACCTGCTGAAGTGCAACGAGGAGCCGCGCTTCGCCGCGCTGGTCAACCGCTGCGATCTCGTGCTGGCCGACGGGCAGCCGGTGGTCTGGCTCTCGAGGCGCTACGGCAGCCGGCCCCTGCCCGCGCGCGTGGCCGTGCCGGACCTGATGGAGGCCATGTTCCACTTCGGCGACGCCCGCGGCTGGAGGTTCTACTTCCTGGGCGCCAAGGACGAGCAGAACGCCGCGGCGGTGGAGAACACCCAGCGCCGCTTCCCGGGCATGAAGATCGTGGGCCGTCATCACGGCTACTACACGGTGGAGGACGAGCCCGGCATCGCCGCCGACATCGCGGCTTCCGGCGCGGAGGTGCTGCTCATCGCCATCACCAGCCCCAAGAAGGAAGAGTTCGTGGATCGCAACCGCGAGGCGCTGGGCCCGGTGTTCGTGATGGGGGTCGGCGGCTGCTTCGACATCCTGGCGGGTCTGCACAGCCGCGCGCCCAAGCTGGTGCGCGAGAACGGCCTGGAGTGGGCCTGGCGGGTGGCGCTGGAGCCCAAGCGGTTCGGCAAACGCATCCTGCACGATCTGACCTTCGCGAAGTACATGCTCCGCGCCGAGCGGGGCGGGCGCCAGGGGGGGCGCCCGGAGGGCGCGTCGGGGGGCCCGGCCCCCCGTGAACACTGATGCCCATGAAGGTCGCGGTCTGCACGCCCGACCTTCGCACCGTCGGTGGCATCGCCTCCCTGGTCCGCACCTGGCTGGAGGCGCCCGAGCTCGCCGGGGTGGAGCTGCGCCTGTTCCGGGTGTCCACCGGCGGCTCCATGGCCCGCAAGGGCGCCTACGCCCTGGCCGGGCCCCTGCGCCTGTGGGCCGCGCTCGCCGCCGGATACCGGCCCGACGTGGGCCACGTGCACTTCGGCGGCATGGCGTCCATGGCCCGCGAGGCCCAATACGTGGCCGCCTTCGAGGCCTTCGGTATCCCCTGGGTGGCCCACACGCACGCGCCCCTCAACCTGATCCGCCCGGCGGAGCGCAGCAGGGCCAACGAGGCGGTGATCCGCCGCGTGCTGTCCGCCGCCGACGCCGTCATCGTGGTCACCAGGGCGCTGGAGCCCCGGGTGCGGGAGTGGACAGGCGGGCGGGTGCCCATCCACACGGTCTACAACCCCGTGGACCCGGCCTCGCTGCCCACACCGGGCGCGGGAGAGGGCCCACCCGAGGTGCTGTTTCTGGGCATGATGGTGCGCGACAAGGGGGTCTTCGACCTCATCGACGTGGCCGCCCGGGTGCGGGCCGCCGTACCCGGCGTGCGCTTCACCCTGGGGGGCGACGGGCCCGAGTTCGAGCAGGTGAAACAAGCCATCGCCACGGCAGGTGTCGGTGATTTCGTCGCGACACCGGGCTGGATCGGCGGTGACACGCTGCGCGCTGCGTTCGGGCGTGCGTCGGTGTTCGCGCTGCCCTCCTACAACGAGGGCTTCCCGGTGTGCATCGTGGAGGCCATGGTGGTGGGGCTGCCGGTGGTGTCCACGGGGGTGTGGGGCATCCCGGAGGCGGTGCTCGACGGTGAGACAGGGCTGATACACCAGCCTGGGGACAGGGATGCGTTGGCGAGGGCGCTCATCGATCTGCTCGCGGACCGCGAGCGGGCGCGGGCCATGGGGCTGGCGGGGCGAAAACGGGCGCTGAGCACGTTCTCACGTGAAGCGCTGATGGGTCAGACGCGGAGGATCTGGGAGGCGGTGGCGAGGCTGTAGCTACCCGGAGGGCTCGCCAGTCCAGTCCACCGTCTGGATCTCACCCCATGGCAGCGCGAGGCCCGCGCTGCGCTCCTGGCGCCGGTCGCCCGCATAGATCAGGATCGGCCGGACGCCCGCGGTGGGTGGAGGGACCGCCTCGCGGGCCAGGCTCGAGAAACGCTCGAGGGTGGCAAAGAACGAGGGATGCAGCGTGGCCCCGGCCTTGACCTCCACCGCCCACAGATCACGGCCACGGTCCACCACCAGATCCACCTCCTGCCCGTGAGGATCCCGCCAGTGGTGCAGGCGCGGGCGCTCCCCCTGGTTCGAGAAGGCTTTCAGCACCTCAGCCACCACCCAGGACTCCATCAGGGCGCCGCGCAGCGGGTGACGCTGAAGCTCCGCGGGAGATCGGATGCCGAGCAGCCAGCATGCGAGCCCAGCGTCGAGCAGGTGCAGCTTGGGGGCCTTGACCACGCGCTTTCCCAGGTTGCGCAGCAGCGGCGTGGTGCGGTGGACGAGGTAGCTGGCCTCCAACACGGAGAGCCAGGAACGCGCTGTGTTGTGTGAGACGCCCACACCGGCGCCCAGCGCGGAGAGGTTGACCAGGTTTCCCGTCCACGTGGCGGTAAGCTCTATGAAGGACTGGAAAACCGTCAGGTCGCCCACGGCGAGGAGCTGGCGCACGTCCCGCTCGACATAGGTAGCCACGTAGGCGCCGAGCCAGCGGTCGGCCGGCACGCCGCGGTCATGGATGGCTGGGTAGCTCCCCTCCCAGATGGCTTGCCAGGGATCGTCCACTGGCGAGAGGGACCGGCGCTCGTCCAAATCGAGTGGGAGCAGCTCCAGCAACGCGGTGCGCCCCGCCAGGGACTGGGTCACACCGGCGCGCAGCGCCAGGTTGGATGAACCCGTGAGGATGAAGCGCCCCGGGGCAGGGTCCCGGTCCACCATGCCCTGCAGGTAGCTCAGGATTTCGGGGACACGCTGCACCTCGTCGATCACCGCGCCAGCCTCCAGGTCGCGCAGGAATCCGCGCGTATCCTCGACGGCGTAGCGACGGTCATCGGGATCTTCGAGGGAGACGTAGCGCTTGTCGGGGAAGGCCATCCTGCAGAGCGTGGTCTTGCCGGACTGGCGCGGACCGGTGACCGTCACGACGGGGAAGTGCCGGGCCTGGGCGAGGAGTGTGGGCTGAATGCGGCGTGGAATCATCGGACGATTGTAAGTTGGACTTACAGGTAGTTCAAGACCGGCGGGCCAGGAAGGGCACTCCCGTCTCCGTCCAGATCGCGGCCTCGGGCTCCAGCAGCTCGAAGCCGGCCGCCTGGAGCAGGCGCGCGAAGGTGCTCGCGGGGAACAGGCCGAGGGTGTGACGATCGTGCGCGCAACGCACCAGGCCCCCCGAATCGCGGATCAGGGCCGCGAAGTCGACCTGGTAGGTGGTGTCGGAGGGATCGGGATCCCAGTGCCACTCCATGAGCTGGGCAGCGCGGGTGCCCTCGGATCGCCCGCCCATGACGCAGTGTTCCTCGAAGTCCTCTGCCACGGTGTCCGGCACCACGAGGAGCGCGCCGCCCGGGCGCAGGTGCGCCGCGGCCGTGGCGAAGGCCTCACGCAGCTCCTGCTCGCTGCGCAGGTACATGACGGCGTCCTGGAGCAGCACCGCGTCGAAGGTGCGGCCGAGGCGCAGGCTGCGCATGTCGCCCAGGATCCGCTCGGCCCGCGGGACGATCCCGGCACACAGCGCCAGCATGCGGGGGGCGCGGTCCACCAGGGTCAGGCGCCAGCCCCCGGGCAGGCTCGCGGCGAGGTGACCGGCGCCCGCGCCCAGCTCGAGCAGGCTGCCGATGTGGCCGCCCGCGGCCTGGGCGAGGGCGGCGGCGTACAGCTCTCCCGCCTCGGCGTATTGCTCGGGCGGGGAGAGGGTCAGCCAGAGCTCTGACAGCTCGTCGTAGAGTGGTTCGATCATGCCCGTTCCGGATCAGTAGGGGCTGGAGGAGTAGCCCGGATCCGGTTCGGCGGCGTCGTCCAGCGCGATGGAGGCCAGGCCCGAGCCCTGGGCGTAGCCGTTGCAGGTGTTGCAGTCGATGCGCACCCGGCCGTAGCCGCCGTCGCCGCCCACGCGCAGGTGGGTGGACTCACCGAAGCCGCCCTCGGCGTTCACCGCCGCGGGGGCGAGGTCGACCTCCTCGGCCACGAGGAAGACGCTGCCACCGGCGCCACCGCCGGCCCCGTAGGTCCATGTCCCGTGGGCCCAGTAGGGGGTGGTCTCGCCTACGGCCTGCAGCGCGTCGGCGCCCTCGGCCACCAGCGTGCCGCAGCCGAGGTAGAGGATGCCGGCCCCGGAGCCGCCCGGCCCCGGATCCTCGGTGGGGTCGTCGTGGCCGCCGTTCCACACACCACCGCCGCCCGAGCCGAAGAACAGGGTGACCAGGGAGGGAACCCCGTAGCTGCCGCCGGCGGACGGCGCGGTGTAGCCCCCGTAGTTCCAGGAGTCGCCGTAGGTGGCGCCCGCGGCGTGGTTGCCGCCGCCGCCCGTGACGTTCGCGCCCCCGCCCCCGCCGTTGGCCGCGTAGCCGCCGATGGTCTCGTTGTAGGGGCCGCCGTAGGCATCTCCGATGCCTACACCCGTGTAGCTCTCGCCCTGGAAGGCGTCGCAGTTTTCACAGGTGCCTGTGTCACCGCCCGCGTAGCCCAGGGCGCTCACGTCGATGGTGCCGCCGTCCTCGATGTAGACGGTCCCGGAGGCGCGGAAGGCGAGCACGCCGCCACCGGCGCTCGCGTCCCAGGCGTCGGTGGTGAGCACGCCGCCGGCGAAGACGGTGACGTCGGCGTAGTGCGGCACCCGCTGCAGGATGATGATCTGGTCGGTCAGGTCGCTGTTGTCGGTCTCGCCATAGACCTCGGTCACGGTGGCGGCCAGGACGACGTCCGTGCCCGAGACGGAGTCCACCGTGGCGAACTCGTAGGTACCCACGGCGGCGTGGGCGGTCTCAGAGCCCTGCAGGTTGATCAGCAGCACCTCGTCGCCGCTGGCCATGCCCCAGGGGGTGCGGCTCACGGTCAGGGTGTCGCCGCTGATGGCCGCGACCTGGACGCGCTCCGCGTCGGCCCACAGGCGGCTGCCCGAGTACAGCGTGGAGAGGTCCACCGTGCCGTACACGGTCAGGTCGCCATCGGCACCGTCGCCCACCCAGAGATCCTCGTCCACGTCGCCATCGCAGTCGTTGTCCGCGCCGTCGTAGCGCTCGGTGGCGGAGGGATGGGAGCTGGCGTCCGCGTCGTCGCAGTCGGTGTCGTCGGCGACGTAGCCGGTGGGGGCGTCGCAGGCGGTGACGCCGCTGGTGGCGGCGCCGAAGCCGTCGGCGTCGGCGTCGGCGTACCAGGAGAGGGCGTCGGCGATGTCGGGGTCGTCGTCGTCCACCAGGCTGTCGCAGTCGTTGTCGATCCCGTCGCAGACCTCGGTGTTGCCCGGGAAGGCGTCGGGCTCGAGATCGTCGCAGTCGCCCGCGCTGGCCGCGTGATCGGAGGGCTGCAGGCAGGCGGTGGTGGTGATGCGGGTGTCGCCCCAGCCGTCGCCGTCGTAGTCGAGGTACCAGGTGGCGCCGCCCGTGACGCCGGGATCGGCGTCGTCCACCAGGCCGTCGCAGTCCTCGTCGCCGCCGCCGCAGACCTCGGTGGCCCCGGGGCTGACGCTGGCGTCGCCGTCATCGCAGTCGGTGCTGGCGGCGACGTAGCCCGTGGGCGCGGTGCAGGCGGCGGCGGAGGTGCCGGCGTCGCCGTAGCCATCGCCGTCGCTGTCGGCGTACCAGGTGGCCAGGCCGGTGACGTCGGGATCGTCGTCGTCCACCAGGCCGTCGCAGTCGTCGTCCAGGCCATCGCAGACCTCGGCGGCGCCGGGATGCACCGCGGCGCGCAGATCGTCGCAGTCGCTGTCGATGGCGATGTAGCCGGAGGGGGCGGTGCAGCGGGTGGCCGTGTAGGCGCTGGTCCCGTAGCCGTCGGCGTCGTGGTCCAGGTACCAGGTGGGCGCGCCGCTCAGGGAGCCGTCGGCGTCGTCCACGAGGCCGTCGCAGTCATCATCCAGGCCATCGCAGACCTCCGCGGCGCCGGGGTTGACGCCCGCGGCCCCATCGTCGCAGTCGGTGTCGTCGGCCACGGTGCCCGATGGGGCGATGCAGGCCTCGGTGGTGGCGGCGGGATCACCGTAGCCATCGCCGTCGGCGTCGGTGTACCAGGTGTCGGCGTCCACCGGAGAGTCGTCCGCGACGCCATCGCAGTCCTCGTCCACGCCGTCGCAGTGCTCGGCGGCGCCCGGGTGCACGCCGCCGTCGCGGTCGTCGCAGTCACCGGGGGTGGCGACGGTGGCGGAGGGGGCGGTGCAGGCCACGGTGGCCGCGCCGCTGTCGCCGTAGCCATCGCCGTCCAGGTCGTCGTACCAGGTGAGGGCGTCCACGGCCGCCTCGTCCACCGCGCCGTCGCAGTCCTCGTCCACGCCGTCGCAGTGCTCGTCGGCGCCGGGGTACACGCCGCCGTCGGTGTCGTCGCAGTCGGTGTCGTCCGCGACGTGGCCGCTCGGGGCGCTGCAGGCGGTGGTGGGGCTGGCGGGGTCGCCGTAGCCGTCGCCGTCCGCATCGGCCCAGAAGGTGGAGGTCACGCCGTCGTCGATGCCGTTGCAGATCTCGGTGGCGCCGGGGTGCACCGCGGCGGCGTCATCGTCGCAGTCGGAGTCATCGCTGC
>JBDRKM010000453.1:0-13273 GCA_043814015.1 Pseudomonadota bacterium | reverse complement strand
CTCCTTCGCGCCCGGCGGGCGCATGGTGTACCTCGGCCGCACCGGCCAGCGCGCGCCGGTGTTCCTCGACGCCCTCGTCTCCGGCGCCTCGGGCATCGTGGGGGCACGCGGCCACGCGGGTGGGGGCTGCTTCCCCAACGTCATCCGCCTGCTCGAGCGGGGCATCATGGACCCCTCCCCCATGATCACCGCGCGCTTCCCCTTCTCCGCCCTCCCCGCCGCCCTGGATCGTTCTCGCCTCCGGATCGATGGAAAGATCATGGTAGAAGAATCATCGGGCGCGGGCGGTTAGTCCCCTGTCGGGTGTATCCGCACCCGAAGCCACCCCCTCCGCTCATCTGGGCACGCGTTGACGTATCCCCGTCGGTATTGATAGAAAGCGACGACTTGAGCATTCTCCTGCGCGCTGAGGCACTTGATGGGCAGAGCCATCGGAATCGATCTGGGAACGACGAACTCGTGCGCGGCGATCATCGACGGCGGGAAGCCGCGGATCATCACCTCGCCCACGGGCGCCACGACGGTCCCCTCCATCTTCGCTATCGACGAACAGGGGCGCGAGCTGGTGGGCCAGGAGGCCAAGCGCCAGGCCCAGCTCAACCCCCAGCACACGGTCATGGGTGCCAAGCGCCTCATCGGGCGCAACTTCCACTCCAAGACCATCGAGAAGATCAGGCAGGTCTTCACCTACGAGCTGATGGAGGGCGAGTCCTCCGAGGTGCTCATCAAGGTGAACAACCAGGTCTTCACCCTCGAGCAGATCTCCGCGGCCATCCTGCTGCGCATCAAGGACTTCGCCGAGGGCGCGCTGCGCGAGAACGTCGAGCACGCCGTCATCACCGTGCCGGCCTACTTCAACGATCGCCAGCGGCAGGCCGTGCGCACCGCCGGGCGCCTCGCCGGCCTCAAGGTCCTGCGCATCCTGAACGAGCCCACCGCCGCCGCGCTGGCCTACGGCCTGGGCCGCACCCTCAACCAGCGGGTGGCTGTCTACGATCTCGGCGGCGGCACCTTCGACATCTCCGTCATCGACATCAAAGACAAAGTCTTCGAGGTCATCGCCACCGGCGGTGACACCGTCCTCGGCGGGGTCGACTTCGACGGCCGCGTCATGCAGTGGCTGCTCGAGCGCTTCCACGAGAAGCACCGCGTCGATCTCTCCTGGGACCGCGTCGCCATCCAGCGCATCCGCGACGCCGCCGAGTCGGCCAAGATCGAGCTCTCCACCGTGGCCGAGACCCGCATCCACATCCCCTTCATCACCCGCGGCGAGGAAGGCCCCCTGGATGTGGACGAGATCCTCACCCGTGAGAAGCTCGAGTCCCTCACCCGCGACCTCGTGGAGCGCACCCTCAGCACCTGCGAGCGCATCTTCCGCGAGGCGGGCACCACCCTGGCGCAGATCGACGAGATGCTGCTCGTCGGCGGCCAGTCACGCATGCCGTTGGTGCAGAAGGTCGTCACCGACATGATCGGCAAGCCGCCCAGCAAGGCGGTCCACCCCGACGAGGCGGTCGGCATCGGCGCGGCCATCATGGCCCACTCTCTCGCGGAGCAGAAGGGCTCCCACGTCACCCTGCTCGACGTGCTGCCCATGCCCATCGGCATCAACAAGGTGGACGGCACGATGCACGTGCTGTTCCACAAGAACCAGCCTTTGCCCGACTACAAGACCCGCACCCTGACCACCAGCAAGGACAACCAGAAGTCCATCCTGCTGCGGATCTACCAGGGCGAGAGCCGCCGCGTGGAGGACAACGAGCTGCTGGGCACCTTCGTCTTTTCGGGCATCCGCGCGGCACCCAGGGGCCAGGTGCACATCGAGGTCACCTTCCACATCGACTCGGAGGGCATCCTCAACCTGTCCGCCCGCGACAAGACCACCGGCAAGAGCGTCGCCTCGGCCCTCAAGCTCGGCAAGCGCAAGGACGCCCCGCCGCGGAAGCGTCCCGCCACGCGGCCCCCCACCTCCAAGACCCCGGTGGCACAGGCGCAAGAGAAGCCCACGCCCTCTTCATCCGGCATCTCCATGCCCACCTCCTCCCTCGCGGAGGCCATCTCCGGCGGGGCGAGCGATCCCGGCTCCCAGCCCTTGAAACCCAAGTCCCCGCCCGAGCAAGACGCCGAGCAGGACTCCCTGCCCTCCATCACCCCGAGCCTCGACCAGCAGATCGTAGACAAGCCCGGCGAGGACGTTGGGGCGTCGGAGCCTCCCGCGCAGCCGGAGGAAGAGCGTGCCGCCGGTGACGTGGTGACCGACTCCATGCGGAAGGACGGAGCCCAGGGCGAGAAGAAGGCCGAACCCCTCGACGCAGCGCCCGCGGGCGCCGAGGCCAAGCCCACCGAGGCCAAACCCGCCGCCCAGCCCGCCGAGAAGGGCCAGAAGAACGGTCTCTTCGGTCGCGTCGCCGGCTGGTTCAAGTCGTTCTTCGGGAGCTGACCTGCCCGTGGACCCGAGCGAGGTCGCCGACTTCCGCGATCGGGTGCGCGTCGTGCTGGTGCGCCCGCTGCGCATGGGCAACGTGGGCTCCGCCGCCCGGGCCATGAAGAACATGGGGCTCAGGCACCTCGTGCTCGTGTCTCCGCAGGAGGATCGCCCCGACCTCGCCCGCCGCATGGCCCCCGGCGCCCACGACCTGCTGGAGACCGCCCAGGTCGTGGAGACCACGGCCGAGGCCGTGGCCGGCTGCCGCTGGATCGTGGGCACCACCGTGCGCGCCCGCAAGCTGCGCTGGCCCATCCTGGAGCCCGCCCAGCTCGCGAAGCAGGTCTTCGAGACCGAAGGCGACATCGCGCTGTTGTTCGGCCCCGAGGACTCCGGGCTCGACAACGAGGATCTCCTCCTCTGCCACGCCCTGGCCACCATCCCCACCGACGAGGCCCCCTCCCTGAACCTGGCCCAGGCGGTCCTGCTGCTGGCGCACCACATCTTCGAGGAGGCCCGCCGGCGCGGCTACCGTCCGCCCCCCCGGCGCCGGCGCTCCCGCCGCGGCGGGCGTGAGCTCCCGAGCCATCCGCAGCCCCACACCCCGGGCGCGGGTGAGCTGCCCGCGCCCGCCGAGATGACCATCGCGGTCGCCCGGCGCGCCGTGGGGCTGCTGGCCCGCACCTCCTACCTGGCGGGCAAGAGCCCCGACCAGGTGCAGCTCACCCTCTACCACCTCCTGCAGCGCGCCCGGCCCACCGTGCGCGAGGTCTCCATCCTGCTGGGCATGGAGAAGAAGCTGGATTGGACACTCGATCATCCGGGGGAGGGCGAGGGCGAGGGCGAGGAGTAGAACCTCCTACTGCACGTAGTGCAGCGCCGTGCCGCGGTTGCCCACGGCCCAGCAGTCCGAAGCGCTCGAGCCGCTGACCGCGTAGAGGTTCTCGTCTACGCCGGTGGGCAAGCTCTGCCAGGTGGCGCCGTCGTAGTGGAAGGCCACCCCGTTGTTGCCGACCACGAAGACCGAGGAGGTCGAGGGGGCGTACACGTCCCAGAGGGACTGGGAGGTGAAGGACTCCTGCTCCGTCCAGACGCTGCCGTCGAAGTGCAGCACCACGCCGTCCTTGCCCACGGCCCACAGGTCGGTGTCGGCGGCGCCGTCGATGCCATAGAGGGCCTGATCGGTCGGGGACTCCATGGCGACCCAGGTGCCGCCCTGGCGGCGCACGATGGCGCCCTCCTCGCCCACGCCGATGGCGGTGCTGCCCGAGACCCACACGTCGTCCAGGCGCTCGTGGTTGGGCAGGGTCTGGTAGTTCCAGTCGGTGCCATCCCAGGCGTAGACGCCACCCCAACCGACCGCCGTCAGCGCGTCGGCGCTGCCGTCCGCGGTCTCGAAGTTGGCGGTGCCCAGATCCACTACGGTGGTGTTACCGCCCTCGCTCCGGGCGATCTTGCCGGCGTCGCCCACGGCGACCCAGATCATGGACTCATCCGAGCCGACGCCCCAGATGCCGTTCAGCTCCTCCTCCTCCACGTCCAGGGCCTCGCTGGTCCAGCCCGTGGCGGAGCGGAAGGTCCAGAACTCGCCACCGCTGGCCACCACGAAGACGCCGCGCCCGGAGGCGTAGACGCCGTTGAAGGTGGAGGAGGTCTCGGCGCGCTGGTCGTCCCACACCGAGTGGGGCTGCGTGTCGTCCGTGTCCTCAGGGGTGGAATCCCCCGTCTCGCCGGTGTCGTCCGCGAGGATCAGATCGTCCTTGCAGGCGCCAAGGACGAGCAGGGGCAGCAGCAGGGAGGCGTTGGACAGCTTCATCGGCGTCTCCTTCGGGGTAGGGTACCAGGCATGGAAGCGTTGAATGCGGGCGCTGTCAAGGGGATCGAGAAGGATCCAGGGCGCTGGAGGCGGTGGCGGCCAGCTCGGGCTCGTCGGCGTAGTCGTCGCGCACACGCTGGTAGACCGCGCGCGCGCGCTCGGCCGCGCCATGGTTCTCGAGCAGCTGGGCCAACCTCAGGAGTGCTTGCCCCTGGCGAAACCGATCATCCGAACCAGCCACGAAGGCCTCGTAGGTGGCGACGGCGGCGGCCTGATCACCGGCAGCGGCCTGGCATTCGGCCAGGCCAAAGGCGCTGATGGCGGCGGCCTCCGGGTTGTCGGGCCAGCCGCGGGCGAGGTCGGAGTAGGCCCTCTTGGCCTCCTCCGCCTTCCCGAGCGCCAACAGGCAGATCCCGCGCGCGTCGGCGATCTGGGCCTGGAACTCGGGCCCCACGCTGTCGGCGTCCACGCCCTCGAGGGCGGCGAGGCAGGCCTGCCAGTCGCCCTGCTCCTGACGCAACGAGGAGAGCGCCAGGGCCACCTGGACATGGCCCTCGGCGTCGCTGACCTCGGCCTGCAGGTCGCGGAGGAGATCCTCGGCGGCGAGCAGGTCGCCGCGCTCCATGGCCACCTGGGCCGCGCGCAGGCGCGACTGGTCGCGGGCCGGGCCTTCCGGGGCCAGCACCGCGGCGCGTTGGAAGGCGTCGGAGGCGCGGTCGGCCTCACCCAGCTGGAGGTAGAGGTCGCCGAGGCCCGTCCAGGCCACCACGGAGGCCTCTGGATCGCCCTCGGCCAGCTCGATGGCTTCGCGCCAGGTCTTGAGGGCCGCCTCGGTGTCGCCGGCGGTGGAGCAGGCCCGGGCGAGGGCCTCCAGGCGCAGGAGGGCCAGGCCCTGGTCGGCGGTCTGCAGGGTGCGCAGGCGTCGGATCGCGGCGGTCGCGTCCTGCTCGCGCAGCTCGAGGCCCGCCAGGGCGAGCTGGGCGAGGAGGGTGGCCTCCTCGAGCTCGGGGTAGGCCTCCAGGCTGGCGCCCAGGGTGGCCCGCGCCGCGACCAGGTCTCCGGAGGCGGCCTGGGTCTGGGCTATCTCGCGGTCGATGGAGGCCAGGGTGGGGCGGTCGTCGATGATCTGCTGCAGCTCCCGGAAGCGGGCCAGGGCCTGGGCGTAGGACCCGCGATCGCGCAGCGCGCCGGCCTGGGCCACCTGGGCCAGCAGGCCGGCCATCTCCTGGTCGGTGGGGCCCTCCCCTGCTTCGTCGGCGGGCAGATCGGGGTCGACGGGGGTGCCGTCGCGCGCCGCGATGGCCTGCCCCTTGAGGGTCTGCAGCGGTGCGGCGTCGCTCGCGGAGCCGACTCCCACCAGGGCCGCCTCGATGAAGGCCACGGCGGCGTCGTAGCGCCCCAGATCCACGAGACAGGCCGCCTGGCCGAAGACCACGTCGGGCTGCTGGCTGGCGGGGAGGTCGGGCTCCCGCGCGAGGGCCTCGAAGCCCGCGAGCGCCCGCTGGAGGCCACGGCGGTCCTGGGCCTCGGCCGCGACCGAGCGGGCGATCTCCAGCAGCCGGATGCGCGCCTGGGCCCGCTGCTCGGGGTTCAGCTCGCCCCGCAGCAGCTCCTCCCAGACGGCCCGCTCGCGGTCGAAGTCGGCGCGGCGGGCGTAGATCTCGGCGACGCCCATGCGCACCAGGGCCAGCGTGGGGCTGTCGGTGGGGAGCAGGGAGGTCAGCTCCCGGTACGCCAGCATGGCCTCCTCGTCGCGCCCAAGCTGCAGCAGGAGGTTGGCCAGGCCCTGCAGCGCCGCGACGCGCTTCTCGGTATCCACAGGAGCGCTGGCCACGCGCTGGTAGAGGCGGATGGCTTCCTCGCTCTGCTCCCGGGCCTCGGCCACCCCGGCCAGACCCAGCTCGGCGTCGGCGGCAGAGCGCCCCAGCTCCGCGGAGAGCGCCACCAGGGAGCTGAAGGCCGCGGCGGCCTCGTCGAGCTGGCCCGAGGCCAGGAGGGTCTCGCCGATCTGGGCGTCCACCACCAGGCGCTGCTCGGAGGGCAGGCTTGCCGGCAGGGCGCGCAGGACCTCGATGGCGTCGCTGTTGCGGTCGAGCTGGATCAGCGCGCTGGCGCGCCCCTGGTCGGCCACCAGGGCGGCCGGGTCATCGTCCGCGAGAGCCTCGCGCAGCCGGCTGAAGGTGTCGAGGGCGTCCTCGGCCTGGCCGCGCTCCAGCAGGGCGTGGCCGCGACCGAGGAGGACGTCCTTGGCCTCCGCGGCGCCCGCGCCTCCCCCCTGGATGCTGGTGATCAAACCCTCCAGCGCAGCCTGACCGCCGGCGCCGGTCAGCAGCGCCCCGAGCCCCTCGCGGGCCTCGGCCACCAGCTCCTCCTGCTCGACCCAGCCGTCGATCACCGCGCGGTACTCGACCCGGGCGGCCTCGGACTCGCCCAGGCGACGCAACACCTCGGCGCGCTGGAGCTTGACGTTGCCCCGCAGCTCGTGGGGGGTGGTGTCCAGGTCGAGGGCCGCGAGCTGCGCCCGGGCCACCGCGAGGTCGCCGCGCCGGAAGCGCAGGCAGGCGACCTCGTAGCGGGTGGGCAGGGCGATGTCGTCGTCGTCGCCCACCACCGCCAGGGCCTCGTCGTAGAGGGCCAGGGCGCGATCGAACTCCCGGAGCTCGTCCAACACGCGGGCGCGGCAGAGCAGCCAGGAGGCGCGCTCCGCAGCGGGCCAGCCTTCCACGGGCACCGAGGCGAGCAGCGCGTCGGCCTCGACCCCACGGTCGCGCGCCGCGAGCATCTCCGCCAGACGCTCGCCGAGGACCAGGGCCGTCTCGGGATTGCCGGGGTAGGCCTGCAGCGCCGCCTGCAGGGCCGCCGTGCCACCTTCGGTGTCGCCGGCGGCGGCCTTGGCGTCCGCCACGCCGAGCAGGGCCACCGCCAGGTACTCCGGCGAGGTGGAGGGCTGCGCGGCGATGCCCTCGAAGACCTCGAGGGCGGCCCCCGCCTCGCCCTCCTGCTGCAGGATGGCCGCGAGCCGCAGGCGCAGGCGCAGGCGGAGGTCCTCGTCATCGATCTGCAGGCCGGTCGCGGCGCGCAGCACGCCCACGGCCGCTTCGGGTTGTTCGGCCTGGACCAGGGCGGAGGCCTGCTCCAGCATCCAGGAGGCGCGCTCCCTGGTGTCGAGCGCGCGGCCGGCCAGCTCGGCGTAGCGCTCGGCAGCCTCGGCCGCTTTACCGCTCTCTACCGCCTCGATCGCCTCGGCCTCGAGGCGCTCGTCGGTGACGGTGGAGGGGCCCGTGTACTGCACCGCCAGGTACAACAGGAGCCCCAGCAGCGCGGCCACCATGACCCCGATGATCCAACGATGCTGCGCCGGCTGCGGCGGCTCGGGGGCCGCGATGGGATCCTGCACTGGCTCTCCCTGCATCCGTTCCTCCGACGGCGGCCTCTACCGGAAGGTCCGCGGCGCCACGGACCTTCGATGACTTCGCGCGAAGCGGCCACCTAGCATATCCCGGCGTACGGTCGACGCGCGGATCTCGCAGCGCGCGGCTTGCCCCGGGGGCCCTTCTGTGGCAACCTGCCGCACCAGGAGATCCCCATGAGTCATCGCTGCCTGTCCATCGCCGGTCTCGTGCTGCTCGCCGCTCCCACCGCCGCGTTCGCCGTGGACTCCGACACCTTCGAGCCGTCGGGGTCGGCCTTCGATGCCCGCGGCTCGCTACAGCTGCACCAGCCGGAGATCGGGTTCAAGAACGCCATGTACGCCGGTCTGGGCCTGGCCTGGACCGACGACCCCATCGTGATCGAGCACGGCGACGGCACCGAGGAGCCCTACGTCCACGCCCTGGTCGGGACCCGCCTCGCCGGCGGCTACGACATCGCCGGCCGCGCGCGGCTCGAGCTGGGGGTGCCCTTCTACCCCTACGCCGGCGCCCCCGACGCCGACTGGAGCGGCGCCACCATCGGCGACATCGGCCTGGGCGCTCTGGTGCCCATCCTCGCGCCCCGGTCCAGCACCCCGGGCCTGGCGGCGCACGCCAGCCTGCGCCTGCCCACGGGCGGTGACTACACCGGCGCCGCCGGCGCCCAGTTCGCCCTGGCCGCGGTGGCCGGTGGCCACTCGGATCGCCTCGGTTGGAACGCCAACCTGGGCCTGGAGCTCGGCGGGTCCGAGGAGCTCGGCACCCTCGATCTCGGCAGCAGCCTGGATCCGGGCCTCGGGCTCAACCTGCGGGTCGCCGACGCCATGGTCGTGGGCGCCGAGGTCACCAGCAAGCTCACCCTGGCGGGCGGGCTCGGCCCCTTCAACAAGAACCCCACCGAAGGGCACCTCTACGCCCAGTACGGCGGCAAGAAGGGCATCGCCCTGACCGCCGGCGCGGGCACCGGCCTCGTGGCGGGCGTCGGCGCCCCTGACGTACGCCTCTTTCTGCTCGTGTCCTACCACACCGCCGGGGTCCCACCGGTCTACGACCAGGACGCCGACGGCATCCTGGACGAGGCCGACGCCTGCCCGCTGGAGGCCGAGGACGTGGACAGCTTCCAGGACGAGGACGGCTGCCCCGACCTCGACAACGATCAGGACGGCATCCCCGACGACAAGGACCAGTGCGCGCGCCAGCCCGAGGACATGGACAGCTTCAACGACGCCGACGGCTGCCCCGACCCGGACAACGACGGCGACCGCGTGCTGGACACCGAGGACGAGTGCCCCACCGAGGCCGGCACCATCGCCACCCGCGGCTGCCCCGACGCCGACGGCGACGAGGTGGTGGACTCCCTGGACATGTGCATCAGCGAACCTGGCCCCGCCAACACCCGCGGTTGCCCCGACGCCGACGGCGACCGCGTCCCCGACAAGGCCGACGCCTGCCCCGCCGAGCCCGCCGATCCGCGCATCGACCCAGCCCGCTCCAACGGCTGCCCCAGCAAGGTGGTGGTCGGCCGCAACCGCATCGAGATCCTCGAGAAGATCCAGTTCGACAACAACAAGTCCAAGGTCAAGAAGGTCTCCTTCGAGCTGCTCGACGAGATCGCCAAGGTGCTCCTGGACAACCCCGACATCCGCGCCGTGGAGGTCGCCGGCCACACCGACAACACCGGCTCCGAGGCCGCCAACATGAGCCTCTCCCAGGCGCGGGCCGAGGCCGTGATGCTCTACCTGGCCCAGCACGGTGTGGATCCGAACCGCCTCGTGGCCAAGGGCTACGGTCCCACCCGTCCCCTGGCCGACAACAGCACCGACGAGGGAAAGGCCACCAACCGCCGCGTCGAGTTCATCATCCTCGAGCAGTAGCCCTCACTCGGCGAAGTTCGCGATCTCGCGCGTGGCCGTGGCGGCGCGGGGGGCGAGGGCCTCGTCTGTCAGGCTCCCCCGCCCCACCAGGCCGTCGAAGGTGTCGCCCCAGAGCTCCACCGCGGTCAGCGTCCAGCTCGTGCGGCCAAAGTCGAACCCGTAGCCCTGGGGCTGGTGCAGCACGCCCTGCTGCTCGCCGCCGGGGAAGTAGAGGTCCCAGACATCGCCGTGCCGGCCGGCCAGGGTGACGCGCACCAGGGTGGCGCGCGGGTCCGTGGAGAAGGAATACTCCTGGGTCTCGGGCGAGAACGAGGCGATGACCGGGATGGTCTGGAAGGCCGGCGGTGCGGCCGCGCCCCCCGCCACCGGCGCCGCCGAGAGCGCCATGGCGCTGCCCGAGCCGAGCCCCCCCACCTGGGCCACGGCCAGGGCCCAGCTCTCGTCGCCGGGGGGCACGGATCCCAGCGGTGCGCGCTGGGCCACCTGCTCGCCCGTGCCCCAGCCGAGCCCCGTGACGGCCCAGCTGCCGTCGGCGGCCCGGTCCGTGACGAACACCAGCGGCACCTCGTCGCCCGAGAACCCGAGGGAGAGCTCCGGGACGCTCACCTGCACGGGCTCGGAGAGCGGCACGGAGGGGGCCACCGGGGCCACCACCGCCTCGCCGTCGGCGCCGGAGTAGCCTCCGGTGAAGCCGTAGGCGAAGGCGTCCAGGTTCTCCATCAGCAGGTCGAGCACGCCGGTGTCTCCGCTGAGGGCGGCCGTGATGTCGGCGATGGGCACGGCCCCGGCCAGGGACCAGACCCCGAAGTCGCCCGCGGCGGCGTGCCCCTGCCAGTCCTCCACCGCGTTGTGCACGAAGAGGTTGCCGGGCAGGACGGCGTCCACCCCCCAGACCGTGACCTCGCGGTCCTCGGCGATGAGATTGGGCAGGTCGAAGCACAGCGGGTGCACCTGGATGGTGGCGGCGGCCAGGCCCACGATGACGTCGTTGTAGGCGCCCGGGTCCACCCCGGTGAGGTCCACCGCCCCGGCCACCTCGACCCCTCGCTCGTGGACGCTCGCCAGGGTGCGCAGCGGCAGCACCACGCGGCGATCCACCGTGCCGACCACGCTCAGGGGCACATGCTCGCTCGTCCAGGCCGTGAAGGTGGCGGGCCCGGGCTCCTCGATGGGGACGCGCACCAGCCCGGCCGCATCGCCCGTGGTGCGGGCGCTGTCCGGGGTGGAGCCCCACGCGCCGGCGAGCGCCGCGCCGCTGGCGACGTCGATCACGGTGATCTCGGCGTACCCCGCCGGGATCACCTCGACCGCCACCCAGGCCTCCCGGCCCCCGAAGGCGGCGGCCAGGGTGGCCTCGCCTTCGGCCATGGCGCTGGCCAGGCCCGCGGCGTCCACGGCCACGACGTGCTCGTCGCTGCTCGTGAAGGTGACCTGCTCGGGGAACACGTCCGCGCGCTCGCCGTCGTCGCCCTCGGCCACCACCCGCAGGGACCAGGCAGCCCCGGGGAAGACCGCGAGCGAGCCCGGGAAGAGCTCGAGCCCGGTGATGGTGGGCTCGACGCCGCCCGTGTCGCCCGTGTCGTCCACAGGGCCGCTGTCATCGGGAGCCGCGGTCTCGGGATCACCGGTCTCCACCACCGCGCCCGTGTCGCGGTAGATGAACGGGGGCTCGCTGTCCTGGCCGCTGGAGTCGCCTGGCTCCTTGGGGTGGCAGCCGAGGACGACCGGCAGCAGGAGCAGGGTGAAGCGCGGGCCGCGCATGGAGACCTCCGAGTAGCGCATGGTAGCGGCCAGCGAGGCGACCCGCCATCCCTCAGCGCGGGGCTCCGCCCGAAACCCAATGTGATCGCACTGGCCCGCGCTGCCCCTTGTTTGGGGGGGGAGGCTGCCTCCCCCCGCATCGCTGGCGCTCCCCCCTCCCCGCGCCCTATTGGCGCGCGCGCCTACGGCGCGTGAACTACTACTCGCAAAATCCGCGCCTGGCGCGCGGACTTTCGCGAGTAGTAGTTCAGGGGACGTAGAAGCTGGACGCGAAGGGCCTGATCATGCGCTGGTCGGTGTCGGTGCAGCCCCAGGTTCCGGAGCGGACGGTGATCATGTACCAGTAGCCGCGGGCCAGCGGATCGGTGTGATCGAGCCGGATCTTGCGGCCGTTGTCGGGGAAGCTCAGGGAGTACCTGAGCTCCCGGACGACCGTGTTCCCCTCGTCCACCGCCACGAGACGGACGGTCTCTTCAGTGCAGGTGGTGGGGTCGGCGAAGGCCGAGACGCGCAGCTCCGGGTTGGTGCTCTCGACCGCGGCCTCGTCGCCATCGACGGGGACGACCGCCGCCACGCGGAAGCCGGTGTCCTCGACCTGGGTATCCTCTTCGGAGCAACCCGCGCAGACGGCCAGGGTGATCAGGACTGGAAGCGAACGGCGAGCAGCCACGACTCCTCCTCGGCGCCGGCCCCGGGGCCCGCCTCCTCGCAGGCTGGCGGGCACCCGGTGCAGGCCTGCAGTTCGGCGGCGGTGTCGGCGAAGATCGTCAGCGGGGCCTCCTGCCAGGGGACCTCGCCGGACAAAGTAACCTCCTCCACGCGCGCGAGGACCAGGGCATTCTCGGCGCCGTCGGCGCCGGTGTCGGCGCTGGCGGGGGCCAGCAGGTCCACGGTCAGCACCGCGGCCTGGCCCGCCACGAGGCCGGGCAGCGCGTAGCGGTCGGGGCCGGCGCCCAGCGTGCGGGCTGGCCCGGCGACCACGCAGAGTCGAACTTGCGCGGCCAGATCGGGCAGCGGGGCCATGACGTCGAGCTGCAGATCCGCGTTGCGCCAGCGCTCACGCGCGCAGCCGGCCGCGCAGCCCAGGATCGCGAGGGTGAGGAGCCCCCGGCTCACGACTCCCACTTGGTGTCGGCGAGGCTCCAGCGGGTGTCGTAGGCGTCCAGCTCCATCAGGGCGGCGCCCCAGCGGGTCACCAGCCAGTAGGTGCCCACGATCACGCTGTTGGTGCTGGGATCGCCGTCGCCGTCGTCGAGGTTGATGACCAGGCAGTCCTGGTCGTCCCAGTCGGGGACCCAGTAGGTGCCACAGCCATCGACCGCCTCGAAGGTGGCGGTCCAGGTGAACCCACCGGAGGAGGTCACGACCTGATCGCCCGTGACGCCGTCGCGGCCCAGGAACTGCACGGGGGGATCGAAGGTCACCTCAGTCCCGCTCGCCTCTTCGAGGTAGCGGTGGATGCGGACGCCCTGCACATCGTCGGTGGACCAGTCCACGCTCCAGGCGAGGTCTTCGGTCTCATCCACGCCGACGTTCCAGTACTCGAGGGTGACCACCTCGACCTCGTCCACGACCATCGCGTCGGCCTTCTCCACCCGGAGCGCACCCTCCACGGCCGAATCCGTGCTGGCGTACTCCCACTCGCGGACCGAGCCATCGAGGGGGAAGTAGGGCGGCAGGGTGTAGCCGTTGTAGACGTAGACCGGGTCGCAGCCTGTGGTGGTGGTCAACGCGAGGAGGCTCAGGGTCGTGATGGCGAAGAGGGTGCGCATGGGGTTCTCCAGGGGCACCGGTGGTGGTGCGCTCTGCCCCGCAACCTACATTGAGGAGCGCGAACCTTCAACAGGAGAACGCGCTCCACGATAATAGCCCCCGCCCCCGACCCCCACCCCCCCACCCCCCGCGCGCCCAAGGGCGGCCCCCCCACCCGCCGGGGGGACCCCGCCCCCCCAACACCCCCCACCGGGAGCCCCGCCCGGCGGGTCAG
>JBDRKM010000452.1:0-6516 GCA_043814015.1 Pseudomonadota bacterium | reverse complement strand
GCGGCGCCGCGCGCCCCGCGGGCGGGGACCAGGGCGGCGCCCCACGGCCAGGAGCGCAGGATGCGGAGGTGGCCGCTGGCCAGCCGCGTGGCCATGAGGCGCGCCCCCGGCGCCCGCTGGCCGGCCACCCCGGCGCGCAGGCGCGCATCGAGCGCGTCATCATCCGTGCAGACCACAGCGCCGCCGAAGGCGGAGAGGGCGCGGGACTCGTCGAGCAGGGCCACGCCCGCCCGCCCGAGGGCGCCCACCGGGCGGCTCCTCCAGCGGGCCCCCAGCGCCGGGCCGAAGTCCTCGATGAGCGCGATCCCGCGGTGGGCACAGGCGGCACCGAGCGCGTCCATGTCGGCGGGCACGCCGGCCGTGTGGCGTACCAGCGCGGCGGCGCAGCCGGCGGGGAGGGCGGCGGGATCGAGGTGCAGCGTGTCGGGCTGGATGTCCACCAGCGCCGGCTGCAGGCCGGCGTCGCGCACGACCTGCAGGGCCCAGGGGGCGGCGATGGCGGGCAGCGCGATGCCTGCGCCCGGGGGCAGCGCGAGGGCGGCCAGCAGGCCGGCCAGGGCCACGGGGCCGGCGCCGAAGGCCACGGCGTGAGCCGCCGCGAGGTGGAAGGCGGCCTCCTGCTCGAGGCCGCGCACCAAGCCGGGGGAGGAGGGATCGGGCGCGGCGGCCTGGCGCAGGCCGCGGGCGAGGGCCCAGGTGGTGCCGGTGGGCCAGTGGACCGCCGTGAGTGGGATCCTCCGTGCTGTGAACGCGCTCATCGTCCCTCCCGCGTGTGAGGAGTCAGGGCTGCTGTGGTGGCTGTGGCGGCTGTGGGCGCGGGCCATCGCCGTGGGGGCGGCGCCCCGTTCCTGCCCCGCGGCCGGGTCGGGGGCCCCCCTGGCGCGGGGCCCGGCTCGGCCGTGATGGCTCGTATCCCGGCTTGCGGCTCTCCGCCGGGTCGTGCAGCGCGGTGGGCACCGGGGCGATCCCGGCCAGGCAGGCGGGCACGGTCAGGCCGGCCTGCTGGTAGGCCCACACGAGGTTGGCGGCCACCTCCGCGCCTTCGGGGCTCTCCAGGCTGCCGGTGCGGGCCGCGGCCACCATGTCGTCGTAGCGGGGCAGCAACAGATCCGGCGCGGTGGCGTGGACCTGGACCGCCATGAACTCGAACAGCACCCGCAGCACGCGGATGGGTCTGGGGTCCGGAAAGTACTCGAAGTGTTCGTCGGGCCGGGGCGCGTGCTGCTGCTTGTCGCCGAGGAAGACGGCGGGATCCTCGGCCAGGAGGTGGCGCAGCACCTCGGGCTCGTCCAGGACCCCGTCGGCGTCGGCGTCGAGCTTGTGGAAGGGGACCATCATGGGGGATCCCTCGGCCGCCTCGGCCGCGCTCAGGGCGCCGTCACCGTCGTGATCCAGCGCCGCGATCCCCGGGCGCAGCGCGCCGACGATGCTCCAGTCGGGCAGCAGCCAGGCCCCGGCCCCCAGCAGCGGCAGGGCCAGCAGCACCCCCAGCGCCCGCCACCTCACGGCGTCCCCCAGTAGCCTTGCTCGTGCATGGTCTCGATCTGGGCGGGGCTGGGGCCGGTGGCGCCGTCGGCGCTGGGCTGGGCGAGGCCCTCGGCCCAGACCACCAGGGCCTGGCGCAGCTCCTCCTGGCGCGAGGGCGCCAGCCCCGGGGTGGCCTCGAAGGCGGGCTCACCGAGCGGGGTGACCCGCAGCAGGTCGGCCAGGTAGGGGGAGTCGGCGTCCACGCCGCTGAAGGTCAGGCGACCGTCCTCGGCCCGGGCGCTCACCGCGCGGAACATGGTCTGGGAGAACGCGGCGGGGCGCCCCTCCAGCGGGGCGCCGTGCAGTGCCGGCCACCGGGAGTGGCCACGGACCCCGGCCGGGACCTCGGCCCCGGCGGCCTCCAGCAGGGTGGGCATCAGGTCCGTGAGCTCCACGATGCCCGACAGGTGGCGCCCGCCTCCCTCGCCGCCGGGCAGGCGCACCATCAGGGGCACCCTCAGGGTGATGTCGGAGAGGCTGTAGCGGTGGTGGAAGAGGCCGTCCTCGCCCAGCTCCTCGCCGTGGTCCGACATCAGCACGACCACGGCGTGGTCCAGCACGCCGCGGCGCTGGAGGGCGGCCATGAACAGCCCGAACCAGGCGTCGCCGTAGCTGACCGCCCCGTCGTAGACGCCGCGGACGAAGTCGATGTCGGCCTGGGTGATCTCTTCGGCGCCCATGTCCTTGCGCCGGGCGAGGCGCTCGATGCGCCGCCGCTCGCCCGGGCCGCGGACGCGCAGGGCCCTGAAGTCGAGCAGATCGGGCGGGTTCAGGCGGGGGAAGAACCATCCGTCCACCATCTGGACCGTGCCGAGGTTGCCGCGAGCGGCCCTGGGCCCCGCGCCCTCCTGGTCGGCCCGGACGTGCGCGAACCCGTAGGGCCCGGGCTTGAGGTAGCGATGGTGGGTGTCGTAGCCGTGGACGAACAGGAAGAAGGGCGCCTCCGAGGCGCGCGCATCCAGCCAGCGCAGGGCGTCGGGGACGGAGTGGTACAGGCTGCCCCAGCCCTGGCTCACCTCCCAGGTGGCGAACCCGCGCCCGAGCCCGAACCCTTCGCTCAGGTGCCCGCCCCCGGTGAAGCCGGCCGTCTGGTAGCCGTAGACCCCGAGGACCCCGGCCAGGGTGGGGCAGGCCTCCGCCAGGCGGAAGGTGTCGAAGATGGGGCCGGTCTCGGTGGCGTAGCGCGCGGTGAAGGCCGCGCCGTGGGAGTAGAGGGTCTCGTTGGCCACGGCCCAGGCGTCATCGAACACCACCGCCTCGGCCGCGAAGTGATCGAGGTTGGGGGTGAGGCCGGCGGTGCTGCCGTAGGCGCCGAGGCGGTCGGCGCGCAAGGTGTCCATGGACACGAGGATGATGTCGGGCGGGCCCGCGGGCGCCGGCGGGCCGCAGGCGAGGGTGAAGAGCAGGGGGAGGGCGGGGAGGGGGCGCATGGCGTGGGGAAATAACCCGTGGGATCAGATCCCCACCGCCCACCTCACCGGCACCCGCGCCGGATCGAAGTCCCGGGGCAGCAGGGCCCCGACGCGCTCCACCACGCGGGCCGCGACCCAGGAACCCGCGAGCGCGGCCGAGGGGGGATCGGCGCCCTGACACAGCCGGGCGATGACCGCGCCCGCGAAGAAGTCGCCCGCGCCGGTGGTGTCCACCAGGCGGGCGGGGCAGGCGGAGACGTCCCAGCGCTGGCCCTCGCGGGTGGCGACGGTGGAGCCCTGGCCGCCGCGCTTGAGGATGGCCACCTCGGCGGCGCCGAGCGCCTGCCCCACCAGGTCGCCACCGCCGCCGAAGGCCACCTCCAGCTCTTCCTGGTTGCCCATCAGCAGGGCCCAGGGGTGCTGGAGCAGCAGCTCCCTCAAGCGAGCCTCGCTGCGGCGCAAGAAGGGCGCGTTCTCCAGGGAGAGGGCCAGCTTCGTGCCGGCGCCCTCGGCGCGGGCCATGGCCTCGAACACCACCTCGCGCGTGCCGCTGGGCTCCAGCAGGGTGGTGGAGGTGGCGTAGAGCCAGCGGAAGCCGTCGGGCCAGCCCTCGGGCAGGCGCTGGAGGCGGTCGGCCACGCCCATGTGCAGGGCGAAGCTGCGCTCGCTGTCGGGGGTGATGACCGCCAGGATGGAGCCGGAGGGCCCGTCGTGGCGCTCGATGCGGGCCTCGACCCCGGCGGCGCGCAGCTCACCCTCGAACAGGGCGCCGATCTCGTCGTTGCCCGAGGCGCCCAGGAAGGTGGCCCGCGCGCCCAGGGCGGCGGCGGCGGTGCACATGTTGCGGGCGTTGTCGCCGGGGCAGTGGGCCAGGAAGCCCAGCTCGGCGGCCTGCTCCATCAGGGCGGCGAAGGCGGCGCGGTCCAGGAAGGCGGTGCCCCCGCGGGGCAGCCCGTTGCGCACGAGGAAGGCGTCGTCGCCGCGGACGAAGGTGTCCACCACGGCCATGCCGATGCCCAGGACGTCGCGACGGTGCGGCATGTCACACCACCGGGTGGCGCGGGGCGCGCCCGGTGAGGACGGCCACGAGGTCGGCGGCGGCCATGGCGGCCATGGTGCCGCGGGTGCGGCGGGTGGCGCTGCCGCTGTGGGGGGCGAGCACCACGTTGGGCAGGGCGAGCAGGCCCGGGTGCACGGCGGGTTCGCCCTCGTAGACGTCGAGGCCGGCGGCGCCCAGGCGCCCGGAGGCCAGGGCCGCCACCAGGGCGCCCTCGTCCACCACGGGGCCGCGGGCCGTGTTGATCAGGATCGCCTCGGGTTTCATCAGGGCCAGGCGCCGGGCGTCCAGCAGGTGGTGGGTGGCGGAGGTGAGGGGGCAGTGCAGGGAGACCACGTCGGAGACCCGCAGCAGCTCATCGAGCGGCAGCCGCGGACCCACCTCGGGGTGCTCGGAGCGGGCGGCCACCACCACCTCCATGCCGAAGGCCCTGGCGCGGTGGGCCACGGCCGCACCGATGCGACCCGGGCCCACGATGCCCAGGGTCTGGCCCGCGAGATCCGCACCCACCATGACCAGCGGGCCCCAGCCCACGAAGTCACCGCGGCGCACCATGAGGTCGCCCTCGACGATGCGGCGGGCGGCGGCCAGCAGCAGGGCCATGGCCAAATCGGCGGTGGCGTCGGTCAGCACGCCGGGGGTGTTGGTGACCACCACGCCGCGGGCCCTGGCGGCGGCCAGATCGAGGTTGTCGGTGCCGACGGCCATGTTGGCGACCACGGCCAGGGGGCCGGCGTCGAGGACCCCACCGTCCACCCGGTCGGTCAGCATGCAGAGCAGGCCGCGGGCGCCGCGCACGCCCTCCAGCAGCTCGGCGCGCGGGATGGGGCGCTCCTCCTTGCGGACGCGCACCTCGACGTCGGCCTGGCGCAGCACGGCCAGGCCCTGCTCGGGGATGGGGCGGGTGACGAAGACGATCATGGCTGCTTCCGGTGTCCGCGCTCCCAGGCGCGCTGCTCGAGGCCCCGCTTCGCGTTCCACGCGACGCAGTCATCGGGGCTCGCGCGCAGCTTCTGCAGGGCGGCGGGCAGGTCGAGGGAGAGGGGGGCGGAGAGGCGCAGCAGGCGCACGGCGGTCCAGCGCACGCGGTCGCGGGGATCGGCGACCCAGGGGAGGAAGAGCTCCGCCTGGGCGTCGGGCTGGAACCAGAGGGCCTCGAGGATGGCGATGAGGAGATCCTCATCGGCGTCGGCCCCCAGCACGCGCCGGCCGCCGCCGTACAGGGGCAGCCAGGGCAGGGCGCGCTCGCAGGGGATGGGGGAGGGCGGCTCGAAGCGCCCGTGACGCCGCTCTGGGAGCAGGGGCGGGCCCTCGGTCACCGTGCCCTCGCGCCAGGCGGCCTGCAGGCGAGCTACGGCGTCCTGAGGCAGGGGACCGCCGCCGGGGGCCAGCAGGCGGGCGGCCTCCAGGGCCCAGGCGCTGCGCGCCGCGGGGGCTTCGTCCGGATCCGCGGCCTGGGCCTTGGCCGGGTCGGCCCGCCCAGTGCCCAGGTAGGCCATGTACCACAGGCTCATCCGGAAACTGTCGGCGGCCTCCCGGCGAAGATCCGCCTCCAGGCCGGCGCCGGCGGCCACGATGGGCACCAGCTGCGCGTGGATCGCCGCGGCCTGGGCGGGCGCGTCGGCGTCCGTGGAGCGACCGAGCTCGACCGGGATGACCCAGGCGGCGTGGGTGACGCAGAAGCGATCGAACCGGCCGGCCCGGGCGCAGTGGGGCAGCCCGGCGGCCGGCTGGCCGGCCCGCGCCAGCTCCTCACCCACGCGGAAGTGGCACTCCTGGAGCCAGGTGCCCTCCGGGACCAGGGCGCAGGCCTCGGCGGCGAGGGCCTCCTCGCCCTCGTGGGCGGCGTGGGCGGCGGCCTCGATGCGGCAGAGGACCTGCAGCTGCTCGAAGGGCTCCACGGCGCAGGCCGCCAGGGCCTCGCGGGGGTCGGCGGGCGCGTCCGACAGCGCGGAGGCGGCCGGGTCGCCGGCGCCGCAGCCCAGCAGCAGCAGGGGCCAGGGGATCATGGCGCCCCTTCGGGGCGGGGCGGCGAGGCCAGGTGGGGCCGGCCCGCCACCTGCCGGCAGCGCTCCAGGGCGGCGGCGGTCTCCGCCTCGCGGCAGAGGGCGGGGCCCTGCTGGGGATCGAGCACCGCCAGGCGCAGCCGGAGGAGATCGCGGCTGGAGGCGGTGGGGAGGGCCTCCAGCTGCGCGCGCCAGCCCTCCTCCCCCGCGCTGAAGAGGGCCGCGGCCCGCTCGAAGCGGCAGTTCTCCCGGGCCACCGGGTCGGCCTGGGCGCAGTGGCCCCCGCCCCGGCAGGCGCAGGCCAGCAGCGCGAGGAGAGCCCAGCGCCTCATGGCTCGAAGGGCTCCCAGGGCCCCCAGTCCACCAGGCGGCCCTGGCGGACGGCCTCGAAGCCCGCGCGGCCGCGGGCGGCCTCGCCGGTGCGCACGCAGTGGGCGTAGGCGCGCTCCTCGAGCGCCTCGCGGTCGGCATCCGGCAGGCCACGGCCCGCCAGCACCGCCGCCTTGAAGGCGGC
>JBDRKM010000451.1:0-10904 GCA_043814015.1 Pseudomonadota bacterium | reverse complement strand
GGCAGCGGGGGGGCGGGCGGAGCGGCGTCGGCGGGCGGCGGGGCGGGCGAGGACTCCACCGGCGGCGGCGCGAGGGGCTTGGCCTGCTGTGGGCGCTCCTCGGCCCACGAGGCACGGACCACGAGGGGGGGGGCGTCGGGGGGGACCGGGGGCAGCCGCTCGCGGACCGCGGTCAGGGCCGCCGACATGTCCGCGGCGTCGCTGTAGCGGTCGTTGCGATCGTAGGCGGTGGCCTTGCGGACGACCTCCGCGATGGGCTCGGGGATGCGGGCCAGCATCTTGGAGTCCAGGGCGGCCGCGAAGAGGTCCATCGGGGTCTGGTTGGTGACGCAGGAGTAGAGGGTGGCCGCCACCGAGTAGAGGTCGGCGCGGGCGTCGACCCCCTTGGAGTTGTCGCGCTGCTCGGGGGCCATGAAGCCCCAGGTGCCCATGATGGCGCCGGTCTTGGTGAGGTTGTCTTCGCGCTCGGCCACGCGGGCGATGCCGAAGTCGGTCACGCGGACCTCGCCGTCGCCCGTGAGCAGCACGTTGTGAGGCTTGATGTCGCGGTGGATGATGTGGCGATCATGGGCCACGGACAGCCCGGCGAGCACGTGCATGCACACATCGACCGCCTGGCGTGGGGGCAGCGGGCCGTGGGCCTCGAGGCGGTCCACCAGGCTGCCGCCCTCTACCAGCTCCATGACGATGTAGACGCGGTTGCCCTCGTTGCCGACGTCGTAGACCCGGACGATGTTGCGGTGCTCCAGCAGGGCCATGGTGCGCGCCTCGGCCTCGAAGCGCTTGCGCAGGCGCTCGCGGGTGGCCAGGGCGGGCAGCAGCACCTTGATGGCCCGCGGCACCTGCAGGCGGGTGTCGTAGGCGCGGTACACCGAAGCCATGCCGCCAGAGCCGATCACCTCGATCAGCCGGTAGCGTCCTTCCGCAAGGGTGGCGCTCGCCTCGGTGGGCACGCTTCCTCCATCGGTCTGTCTCGGCAGCAAAGGTACCACGCTGCGATCCATCGGGCACGGGGGAGGCGTGAAGGGCAAGGGCGGGCGCGTTGCCGGCGCCCAGGGGAGGAAGTACCAGGGAGCTCCGCCTGCCCGAATGCCGCCATGCGCCTGTCACCAGCCCCTGTCCTCGCCCTGCTTCTCCTGGCCGGATGCGCGTCCTCGCCGCCTGCCGCTCCGGCGCCGTCGACCGCCGCACCGGACCCACCCGCCGCGGTGCGGGAGCTGGAGCCCGCCGAGGCCGTGGGCGCCGCCGATCTCGACGGCGATGGGTCCGATGAGCTGGTCCTGGTGCGCGGCGGCATCGCGCGTTGGAGCGGGCGCGAGACCCTGCTGGGCGGCCGGGTCCAGGTGGTGGCGCGCTGCGATCTCGACGGCGATGGGCGCGAGGCCCTCCTGCTGGGCACCGGCTACGGCCGCGGGCAGAGCCAGGCTCCGGCGCGGGTCTGGGCCCTGGAGCAGGGGGATGCCCGGATCGCCTGGGAGCGGCAGGGGGTCCGCGACCAGATCGCGGAGCTGCGCTGCGGCCCCGGGGGGCTGTGGATGGCGGTCTTCGCGGACGAACGCCAGGTGGAGGGGGGCTGGCTCCGTCCGGGGGAGGGCGGGAAAACCACCTTCGAACCGCAGCTCACCGTGGCCCTCGGCCTGCGGCAGGCGCCCGTCGGCGGCGGCGGTGTGGTGGTCGGGCGGCTGTACGGCGATGAGCCCCGCTCCGACGGCGATCTGGCCCTGCACGTGGGCGCCGTGCGCACCGTGCTGCCTTCCCTGCGGGGCGTGCGCTCCCTGGCCGTGGCCGATCTGGACGGCGATGGCGGGGACGAGCTGATCGTGGGCGACGGCTGGCATTTCCGCTACGGCAGCGACGCCCGCGCCCGGCTGCGCCTGCTGGAGGGTCCCGGGTGGCGGCGTGCGCGCGCGGTGGCCGAGCTCGACGGCGAGTACTCCGTGCGTGAGGTCGAGGTGGTGGGGCAGGGGGGGCAGGCCTGGCTGCTGGCCACCGGCTCCTCCCAGGTCCACCGCCTCGTGCGCGATGCCCTCGGTTGGCGCGACGAACCCCTGGGTGCGGTGGCCGAGACCGGCAACGCGGTCTTCGCCCGCCAGGAGGGGCGCGACGGCGTGCTGATCTCCGGCGACCCGGCCCGCTGGGTGCCCGTCGGCGGGGGAAGCTAGCGTGCCCAGCGCCATCAGCACCTCCCCGGCCTGGACCACGGCCCTGGGTATGCGGCTGGGGCGGGCGGCCTTCCCGGGCGCCGTCCTGGCCCTGGTGGGTGACCTCGGCGTGGGCAAGACCCTGCTCACCCGCGGGATCGGGCGCGGCCTGGCCCTGCCCGGAGCGCCCACCTCCCCGACCTTCGTGCTCATGATGCTGCACGAGGGCGGGCGGCTGCCCCTGGTCCACGCGGACCTGTACCGCCTGGCCGACCTGGAGGAGGCCGAGCTGGTGGGCCTGCCCGAGGCCCTGGCGGGCGACGGCCTGGCCGTGGTGGAGTGGGCCGACCGGCTGCCCGGCCTGCTCCCCGTCGACCACCTGCGGGTCGAGCTGCGCTGGATACCGGGCAAGCCCCGCCGGCGCGCCGTGCGCGTCGAGGCCACCGGGCCGCGGCACCGGCCGCTGGAGGCCCTGCTCCATGCCCCCGCGTGAGGGGCGCGCGCCCTTCGGCAAGCCCGGCCCCAGCCGGACCGATCTCCTGCGGCGCCTGCGCGCCCTGGGGATACTGGCGCTGATCCTGGTGGCGATCCTGCTCGGCCAGCGCCTCCTGCGGCAGCGAGCCCTGGCACCGCCTCCGCTGCTGGTGGAGGTCGCCGGCGAGGTGGCCCAGGCCGGGCTGCACGAGCTCCCCCAGGGCGCCACCCCGCGCGACGCCCTCGCGGCCGCGGCTCCCAGCGTGCCCGTCGCGGAAGACCCCTTCCTCGACCTGCCCCTGCGCGACGGCTACCGTGTGGAGCTGCGCCCCGACGGCAGCCTGCGCGTGTGGCTGGCCGACGAGCGCCTGCTGGTGGGGCTCCCGGTGGACCTCAACCTGGCGGACCGCGATCTGCTGGCCCAGCTGCCGGGCATCGGCCCCTCCACCGCGGCGGCCATCGTCGCGGATCGGGAGGCCCGCGGGCCGTTCCCCGAGGTGGACTCCCTGACCCGCGTGGCGGGCATCGGGCCCTCCACCCTGGCGGCGCTGCGGCCCTTCCTCGAGGTGGGCGACCTCGTGCCCCACCCCGCGCAGCCGCCGCGCGTCGCCTCCCCGGTGGACCTCAACCAGGCCGACGCCACCACCCTGGAGCGCCTCCCGGGCATCGGCCCGGTGCTGGCCGCCGCCATCGTGGCCGAGCGCGAGGCCCACGGTCCCTTCGCCTCCATCGAGGACCTCGAGCGGGTCAAGGGGATCGGCCCCAGGAAGATCGAGCGCCTCGCTGGGCGCGTTACGCTCGGCGCCCCCGACGACGGAGACGGCCCATGAACCCCCCCCGCGCAGCCCTCCTGGAGGGGCTCCAGGCTCGCATCGGCTATTTCTTCGAGGATATCGCGCTCCTCGACCGTGCCCTGACCCACCGGAGCTGGGCCCACGAGGCCCAGGCGCGGGACACCGGCGGTGCGCTGGAGGACAACGAGCGGCTCGAATTCCTGGGGGACGGCGTGTTCTACGCCCTGGTGGGCGCCTTGCTCTACATCGCCCACCCCGAGGCCCCCGAAGGGCAGCTCACCATGCTCCGGCGTCACCTGGTGAGCGGCCCGCGGCAGGCCGCCCTGGCGCGCACCCTGGGCCTCGATCGGCCCGGGCTCGTGCGCCTCGGCCACCTGCCCGCCCAGGAGATCGCCCGCGGCCAGGACAAGATCCTGGAGGACGCCGTGGAGGCCCTGGTGGGTGCGATCTTCCTGGACGGTGGGCTGGCGGCGGCGCAGGCCCTGCTCGCCCCATGGGTCGCGGCCGAGGAGCCCGAGCTGGCCGAGGCGCGCGCTCCCAAGAGCCTGCTGCAGGAGGCGCTGCAAGCCCTGGGGCTGCCCGCCCCCACCTACACCACCCTGGCTGAGACGGGGCCGGATCACATGAGGCGCTTCACCTGCGCCGCTCTGGTGGTCACCGCGCCGGACGGCGAGCCCGAGATCCGGGGGCAGGGGGAGGGCAGCTCCAAGCGCGAGGCCGAACGGCTCGCGGCCATCGCGGCCCTGGAGCGGCTGGTGGAGGAGGGGGTGCTGCCCGGTGACGGGGCGGCGTGACGGGTGGCCATCTCCCCGCGGGCGCCCTCACGGTGGAAGGAGTCCCGGGGGTGCGGGCGTGGGGCCGGCGCGGATACGCTGCGGGGCGGAGGTCCCATGTCCCCAGTCCTCGCCCTGCTGCTCGCCGGCTGCGTCCCGCACCTCTACAGCCCCGTGGACACGGGCGACACCGACTGGTCCTGGGAGGCCCCCGAGAACACCTGGCCCATGGGCGAGCCCCCCTTCGGGTTGAGGGGGCAGGCCTACGAGCAGGGCAAGGTGGCCCCCGACTTCCGCCTCCTCGACCAGCACGGCGACGAGGTCTCGCTGTGGCAGTTCTACGGCATGGTGGTGGTGCTCGACCACTCCACCATGTGGTGCGCCCAGTGCCAGGACCTCGCGCGGGACGCCGAGGACACCTGGCAGACCTACCTGGAGCAGGGCTTCATGTACCTCACCTTGCTGCCCGAGGACACGGATCACGAGGTCCCGGACGTGGAGGATCTCCAGTACTGGGGCGACTACTTCGGGCTCAGCGCGCCCATCCTCGCGGACGACGCGGGCATCGCGCTGCAGGTGACCGCGGGCACCTTCCCCCAGGTCCAGGTCATCGACCGCACCATGCGCGTGGCGGTGGAGGAGGTCACCCCCCTCTCGGACGCCCAGATCCGGGCGGAGGTGGAGGAGCTACTCTAGCCTCCGCACGATGTGGACCCCCACGCTGGTCTCGAAGGGGGGGCTGGTCTCGCCGGGGGCCAGGGCGAAGGCTCGCTTCTCCCAGGCGGGGAGGAACTGGCCGCGGGTGAACCAGCCGAGATCGCCGCCCCGCAGCCCGGCCGCGCCGTCGGACCAGCCGCGGGCGATGTCCTCGAAGGCGCCGCCCTCCTGCAGCTGTGCCCAGGCATTCTCGGCCCGGACGAGGGCTTCCTGACGGTTGCGGGTGACGCCGGAGCCCGGCGCGCCCTGCCACTGGATGAGGATCTGGGCCACGCGGATTTCTTCCAGCGGCTCCCGCAGGATGATGTGGAAGCCGAAGGGGCTCTCGACCACCGCGCTGACGCCGCCCACGGGCAGCGCGAAGGCGGCCTGCTCGAAGGCCGGGACCATGGCGCCGTGGCCGAAGCCCCCGAGGAAGCCGCCCCGGCTGCGGCTCGCGTCGTCGGACTCCTGCTTCGCCAGGGTGGCGAAGTCCTCGCCGGCCAGGATGCGCGCGCGCAGCGCCTCCGCCTTCTCTCGGGCGCCTCCCTCGCTGCGATGCACGTTCACGGGCGCGTCCACGGCGCCGGTCCAGGCCACGAGGATGTGGCGGACCGCGATGCGCTCACCGCCGTCATCCGTCGGGAGCGCGGGGGCCGACACGGGCGTGGGATCCGTGGCGGGGGGCTCCGCCACGTCCGCCTGGGGCGCGGGCTCGGGTTCCTCCACGCCTGGGGGCGCTGCGACCTGCTCCACAGCCGGTGGCGCCGTGGGTTCCGGCTGCGGTGGGGGGGCGGGGGTCTCGACGCAGGCCGACAGGGCGAGCGTGATGAGCAGCGGCAGCAGCAGGCACGACCAGGCTTGCACGGGGACCTCGGGGAGCGCGATCATGGCTCTCCTATCGCGTCCGCCCGGGAGCCTGCGGCGGATTCTTGATAGTCCCTGCCCATGCTCGCCGCCCTGCTCGCCCTCTCGCTGCTCTTGACCTCCGCCATCGCGCAGGAGGATGCTCCCGCCACGGCGAGGGCCGTGCCGCCCGTGGAGCGCTGGCTCGACAGCGTGGTGCTGCTGGTCACGGGCCCAGCGTGGTGTTCCGGGGTGGTGGTCGACGCGGAGGGCACGGTCGCGACGGCCTACCACTGCGTGGCGAACGGGCGGCGGCCCCAGGTGAGGCTGCGCGATGGGCGCCGCTTCGTGGGGCGGGTCACGGCCCTCTCACACCGCGATGACCTCGCGCTGCTCTCCGTGCCGGCGCTGGCGGGCGCCGTCCCACCCCTCGTGGTGCGCGCCGCCCCGGCCCTGCGCGGTGAGGCCGTCTGGGCCCTGGGGCACCCCTACGCACCCCAGGAAGAGGGCAGCCCCCTGCTGGCCGGCACCCTGCTGTGGAGCGCCGCCCATGGGGTCGTGAGCGGCATCGGGGAGCGCCTGGTCCAGGTGGACGCGGCGCTGAATCCCGGCAATTCCGGCGGGCCGGTGGTGGACGCGGAGGGCGCCATCCTCGGCATCGCCAGCCGCCGCCTGCAGGCCGACAACATCGCCTTCATCACGCCCGCCTCGGGGCTCATCGCGCTGCAGCGCGAGCCCCGGCGCCCCCTCCTTGGCGGGACCTGGGGCCTGTCCCTGGTGGGGGTGCAGGGGCTGGAGGTCGCCGATGTCCCGTCCATCGGGCTCCAGGGGGAGGTGGGGCTGCGCGACCGGGTGTTGGCCCAGGGCGCGCTCTACCTCCCCATGGGTCAGCGCTGGACCGCGCTCGGGCTGGGGGAGGCCCACTGGGTCACGGCCTCGTTCGGTGCCTGCCTGCGCGCGCGCATCGGGCGTGGCCGCTGGAGCACCGCCCTGGATCTTGGCGGGGCCGGCCTGCTCCTGCAGGCCATCGACGGCCAGGTGGAGGACGGCCGCGTCGAGATCTGGTCCCGGCCGGCGGTGCTGCGCCCGGCCGCGGCGGCCGGGCTGGGGCTCGCGGGCAGCACCGTGCGCCTCGCGGTCGTGCCCGTCGATGGCGCGATCCAGCTCCTCATCGGCGTGGAGCTCGGCTTCCCGGGCGTGCTCGGCACCTTCTGACCTCCCGGCTCCGCCTGGTTTCGTGCGGTGTGGAACCGGTGATAGGATGATGCGGCGCGCCCCCCGGGTGCCGCGCAACCCGATCCCCCCCCGTCGAGGATCTCCGTGCTGCCACGCCCGGCCCATGCGTCGTTCCCGTTCCTGGCGCTCTCGCTCACCGGCTGCGGGCTCTGGTACCTCGAGCAGGTGGCCGATCCCGCCGACGCCACCGTGGTGGACATCCAGCCCCCCGACGAGCTCTCCTTCGGCCCGGTGAGCCCGGCCGGTTCGCCGGTCACGCTGGAGGCCACGGTCAGCGCCGAGGGGGGCGGGCGGATCGCGCTGGAGTCCGTCCTGCTCTCGCCTGACGGCGATGGGGCCTTCACCCTCGCGGATGATCCGAGCCCCTGCGTCGTCGAGGGCGAGCAGAGCGCCGTGGTCGAGGTGCGCTTCCACCCGGACGCCGTCGGGACCTACATCGGCCGGCTGACCTTCCTGGCCTCGGTCGGCGGAAACGACGTGGAGCTCACCCGGCGCCTGTCGGGCACGGGCTGCAACGACCCCGATCATGACGGGATCTGCGCGTCGTCGATGCCGGGCTGGGAGCCTTTTGGGCCGCCGGACGACACCGCGCTGCGTTAGTGTTCCGGGGTGAACACCACCATCACCGGATACCGGATCGAAGAGTTCCTCGGCAGCGGGGGGATCGCCGACGTCCACAAGGCCGTCGCGGAGGCCGACGGGCGCGTGGTGGCCGTCAAGATCCTGCGCGAGCCCGAGCGCTCCCGTGCCAACGTGCGTCGTTTCCTGCGTGAGGGCTACCTGCTGCAGCGCCTCGACCATCCGGGGCTGCCGCGCTGCTTCGGGGTGGTCGAGGAGCCCCGGCCGGCCCTCGTGCTCGAGCTGCTCGAGGGGGGGACCCTCTCCGAGCGCCTCTCGCGCAACGGAGCCGTGGCGTCCGAGCAGGTCTTCCTCATCGCGCTGGAGATGCTGCGGGTGCTCGGCTACCTGCACGCCCGGGGCGTCATCCACCGCGATGTGAAGTCCTCCAACATCCACCTCGGCCAGGACGGGCGCGTGCTGCTGCTGGATCTCGGCCTCGCCATGGACCCGGAGGATCCCTTCACCACCACCCTCGGCGATGTCATGGGCACGTACGCCTACATGGCCCCCGAGCAGATCGCCGGTGCGGCGGTGGATCCGCGCAGCGACCTCTACTCCCTCGGCATCACGCTGTACGAGGCCCTGTGCGGCCGTCGCCCGTTCTCGGCGCGGGGCACCGCCGGCTACCTGCGCGCCCACCGGGCAGGCTCCGCCCAGCCCCTGGCCGAGCGCGTGCCCGACGCCCCCATCCGATTGATGGAGTTCATCCACCAGCTCATGGCGCGTGATCCTTCGGCCCGGCCCGCTTCGGCCGGCATCGCCGCCGCCCTGTTGACGGGGCGCGAGGGAGGGCACAATGAGCTGCGCCCGCCGCCGCTCGTGGGGCGCTGGGGTGTGCGCGGCGCGATCGAGGCCGTCATCGACGCCGGTGGGCTCGTGCACGTGGTCGGCGAGATCGGGGCGGGCACCGGGCGCGTCGCCCGGACGGCCATGCTGCTGGCCCATGAGGCCGGGCTGGAGTCCCTTGCCCTGCGCTTCCGGCCGTGGGGGGCGCAGCACCGGCTCCTGCCACAGCTGGCCAACGGGCTCGCGCTGATCCTCGGTGCCGAGGTCCCGGAGACCGTCGAGGCCACCCGGTCCGCCCTGGCCTCCCTGGTGGCTGAAGGCCCCTTCATGCTGCTGCTCGAGGACATCCACCTCGCGCCGCCCGAGGACCAGGCCGCCATGGTGGGTGTGTTCGGGGTGGGGCAGGGCCTCACCGTGGTCACCACCTCCCTGTTCGAGATCGACGGGCTGCCGGGGCGCGAGGTGCGACTGCGGGCCCTCAAGCACGAGGAGGTGGTGGAGCTGGTGGCGCGGATGCTCGGCACCTCCTCGCCGCCCGGAGATCTGGCGGCGCTCCTGTACCGCGAGACGGGCGGGCTGCCCGCCCTGGTGGTCCAGGCCGTCCGGGAGCTGCACGGGCGCGGGGCGCTGCGCTGCGAAGGGCTCGACGACGACGGCGAGCCCCAGTGGCTGCTCGACGCGGGCGTCGCCCAGGTCGGCACCTTCGGCCTGCGCCCGCTCTTCCGGCAGGCGCTCGCCGATCTCTCCCCCAGCGCCCGCACCCTGCTGGAGGTGCTCGCGGTGGCCGGCGACTCCCTGCCGGTCGATGTCGCCATCACGGCCGCGGGCGTGGACCCATCCGGGCTCGACGTCGCCAACCTCCAGCGCATGGGCATCTTCGCCATCGAGCCGCGTGAGGGGCTGGACTGGGTCTCCATCCGCAGGCCGGCGCTGGTCAGCCTGGTGTACGAGGCGCTCGATCCGCGCCACGTCGAGGCGATCCACCGCGCGCTGGCCGCCGCCATCGAGGAGCTGCCCACCAGCCGGTGGCGCGACGAGGCTCATGGCCTGCACATCGTCATGGGCTCGGAGGGGGAGGAGCGCGCCCGGGAGCTGCTGGCGCTGGGGCGCATCGCCCTGCAGCGCGGCAACCTTCGGCGGGCGCGCCTGCTGCTGGGCTACCTCGCAGAGCGGCCTCCTGAGGACCTCGGCCTGAACGCGGCCGTCGCCCTGCTGCGGGGCGAGGTGCTGATGTACCGGGGGGCGATCGAGGAGGCTCGGGTCGCCTTCGTCGCCGCCCGCCAGCTCGGACGCGAGGTGCACGACGCCGCCGTGGTCGCCGCGGCCACCCTCGGGCTGGCCCGGGGGCAGCTCGCCTCGGGTTCGGGCATCCGCTGCGAGGCCCTCACCCTGGAGGCGGAGAAAGCGGGCGAGGGCGTGGTCCAGGAGCCCCTCGCGCTGTGCTGGTCCCTCTACCTCAAGGGCTTCTGCTCCTTCCTGCGGGGGAGCGACCGGAACGCCATCGAGCGTATGAAGGCCGCGGCGCGCGAGGCGGCCACGCTGGTGGAGCCGGAGCTGGCCATCTCCATCCGCACGGCGCAGGCGGCCATCCACGCCGTCGCGGGGCGGGCGGATCGGGCCGAGCGCTACCTGCTGGCCGCGTTCGAGTGCATGGAGGGGCGCCCACCCTCGCCGGCCGGCTGCCAGGCCAAGGAGCAGGTGGCCGAGCTGCGGATCTCGGACGGGAAGCTCGGCAGCGCGCTCGATCACCTCGAGCAGGCCTCCCAGTGGGCACGCAGCCTGGGCCAGCCCTACCTCGAGGCGCGCATCGGCGTCGCGCGGGCCCGCGTGCACATGACCGCGGGGGATCTGTCGGGCGCCGCCAGCCTCCTCCGGCGCTTCCGCGTGGCCCGCGAGGCGCGTGCCGACGTGTTCACCCGCCTGCAGCACCACGTGGCCTCCGGGGAGCTGCGCATCCTGGCCCAGGACCGCCAGGCCGCCCTGGCGGCCTTCGACCAGGCCACCGATCTGGCGCGCAAGCTCGGGCACGCCGTGATCGCCGCCTACGGCGAGGGGATGACGGGGGTGCTCACCGCCAGCGCCCACCCGCTGGAGGAGGCGCTGGATGTCCTCGAGAAGGTCGGCGCGCGGCACTACATGGCGCGTTTGCTGCTCGCCGGGGCCCAGGTGGTGGCCGACGCCGCGGCGGTGAGCGCCGCGGTGCGGGTGGCCCGCCAGGCCGGCGACAAGCCCGTCCTGCTGCGCGCGCTGCACGTGCAGGGGGGCGAGGAGGTCTGGGGCGAGGCCCAGGCCCTGGCGCTGAGCATGCAGGAGCAGGCCGGAGCCATCCTCGGGCGTCACGTCGCGGCCCTGCCCGAGGTCCGCTGGGCGCTCGACTCGCGGGCCAGGGAATAGGAGCCTGTAGCGCGTTGTCCGCCTGCTGCGCGCGCCGGGGCATCCCGCGGGGCGGCGTCGGGGGGGGCCCCGGGGGGGGGGGCCGAACCACGGACCGCCTGCCACACCCAAACACCCCCCGAGAGGCCCGCGGGCGCCCCGCC
>JBDRKM010000450.1:0-4617 GCA_043814015.1 Pseudomonadota bacterium | reverse complement strand
GCCCTGCTACCCGGTCCGGGCCTCGCCGTCGCGGCGGAGGACGTCATCCCAGGGCCGGCTACCGGTAGCCGGCCCTGGGATGCGGGAGACCTTCCCCGGACGACCCCCTCCTGAGCTGGGCATCTTCGGTGGTACGGGACACCTGGTGAAGAAGAAGTACCTGTACTACCACTGCACCCGCTGCGTGCAGCTCGGGCGCGCGAAGTACACCAAGGAGCGCGACCTGGACGCCGCCGTGACCAAGGCGCTGGAGAGCCTGCGCCTGGACCGCGAGGTGGTCACCTGGGTCACCCGCGCCCTGCGCGAGAGCCATGACCTGGAGGCCCGCTACCACGAGGACTCCATCCAGCGCCTGCAGGCCCAGTACCAGAAGCTCCAGGCCCGCATCGACGCGGCCTACGGCGAGAAGCTCGACGGGGACATCACCGCCGAGGACTTCGACCGCCTCGCCTCGGACTGGCGCAACCAGCAGGGGTTGGTCCGCGCGGAGATGGCCCTGCACGAGTCCGCCGACCAGTCCTACATGGACCAGGGAGTGAGCCTCCTTGAACTCGCGGGAAGGGCCGTAGATATCTACAAACGGCAGGATGACGACGAGAAACGCCGCCTGCTGGACTTCCTCTTCTTGAACTCGGTCTGGGGGCCCGAAGGGCTCAAGGTCACCTGGCGGAAACCATTCGACATCCTGGCGAATGCCACGGTGGCCCAGAACGACGACGCGCCCCGGGACGCGAATCCAGGGGCGCGAACGACAAAAAAGCTCCCGCTGGCGGTCAAAACTAGAGAAGCGTTCCTGGAGCCGAGCGATGAGCTGAAGGTGCAGATGAGGCTGTCTAAACACGTTGTCTGATGAGCCCATCAAGCCATGAACGAGTACCTTCGCTATAGCTTCACTTCTTGGCTGCGGATCAGAGGACGCGGTTCGTCGGCACGCAAGGGGTGCCTTCCAGGGTGAAGCACGAAACCAACACCTACATCTCGATCAAGAACCTCGCAGGGACACGTAGCTCGCAGAGCTCCTCGATGGTCATGCCATCAATGGCGGCGTGCAGCTTCTTCCGTAGGGCCTGAGTGGCTCCATTCCCCCTAAGCACCCCTACTCGTATGGGGGGGCTCCTTCGTGCAGACTCCGCGGAACCAGGAAGCACCATCCTCCTCACAAAGCTCTCAACGGGGATGCGATGCGCTCGCAGCCAGTCGATCCCACGCTGAACCACCCAGTCCCTTCGCCGATCCCAAAACTCCGCCCACACCTCCGGTGGAACGGTGTCCCTTCCGCGCTTGATCCATGAGGCGTCGTCCGGAGCCAGCACGTACGCAAGGGCCTCATCGTCGAGCTTTGAAGAAAGTACATCTCGCGCGAATTCCTTCTGGTCCTCCGTGCTGATAGTCGGGATTAGAACGTACTCAAAGTCCGCCTCCGACACGGGAGGCCCTGGCTGACCCTCCTCCATAGTCACCTGCACGACCTTGTAGGTCTTTAGGTGCATCCAGTGCCCTTGGCCTGGCTCGTCCTTGATGAACGCATGGAACAGCGCTGGGTGGAGGTGCTGCAGTACCCGTGGCTTCTCCCCCGCATCCTCAGCCGTGGGTTCCCCCCCCTCAAATACTACAGTCCCCCCCTCGACTCTGCAAAACTGTGGCATTGAACGAAGGATATCCGACAGCTTTCGACCCCCGGTATCTACCCCTGCGTCCTTGAGCCAGTTACCGATGTCTGGTAGATTCGCGCGACCACCTTCTCCACCAGAGCGTTCTCGAATCTCGTCAAGGGCTTGATTGAGCGACATGGACCGTACCCGGAAATACATACGCGCCAGATCTCTATTGACCCAGGTGGGAAGAGACTGGCGCGTAGCGGCCTATCAGCTACGCGATTCTCGCGGCCGTGAAACGAGAATCGCGAAAAAATAAAGATGCTGAATGGTCGAGACCGACGGCCTCGACTCACTGGCAGCTTACTCATCATCGGCCAGCCCGTCAAGAAAAAAAAAAGCAGCAGACTATTTTGAGGAAAAAATGACAAGAATGGATCTTCCTGACCAGCTGGACCTGTCGCAGGTGCTTCAAGCCTTCGGCAATGGCAGCTGGCCGCTCACAGGGGAGATAGATGTCGCCTCTGAGGGTCCCCCTCAGCACGCAGAGCCAGTAGCGCTGGTTGCGGTAGCTGCTTGGGCTCTTCGCGCTCACCGAGGTGGTAGCAGACTACGAATTGCAGACGCGCTGAAGTCCAGGTACACCCTAAATGTAGGACTGTTGTCAGCGATCGCCAACAAACTTCCCTGGTCCGATGAGGCCGGAGCCACGGACAACTTCTTCCCCCTATGCCGAATTGCTGGGGAACGGCGCGTGGATGCGATTCCAGGTGGCGTTGTTCAAACGCTTCATATTCCGGATGCGGATTCTGCTGCCGCACTCGCGACTTCGATCCATGAAATAGTGCGAAACGCCGAGGAGCACTCTCGCAGTGATACTCCTGCGACTTTCTGCGCCGGATGGTTCCGAAACCAGCGCAGAGTGACATTTGCTGTAGCAGACAATGGGGTGGGTATCCTACGTGCGCTGCGAAGAAAGGGTGTTGCTAATCTTGAAGACGATGACAAATCCGCTATCGAGAAAGCCATTCAGCCCTTTGTGACAGGTGCAGGAGAAAGAGGGGACATCTACGCCCCCGATAACGCTGGCTTGGGTCTTCACAATACGCGTACTGCTGCCCTTGATGCTGGAGGGAGCATCACTATTTTCTCTGGCAAGGCCTGTTTCTACGAGTCGTATGCGAAGGGTCAAAGTTGGCTTGACGTCGGAGTCCCTTGGCCTGGGACTGTGGTGGCGGTGACGCTGAAGACTGATAGGAAGAACGTTTCAAGGCTGTCTCCACTCACGCTCGGTGCAATTCCGGCTGGTTCCTGGGCGATACGGTGGGAGGCGTATGATGGTGAGTCGGTGCTTCTGAAGCCGCCAGTGGACGCCACACGATTTGCCATGAACAAGGCCTGGTACAAAGAGCACCAGGCTATCGTTTCTCAAGCGATTGCCGCAGGGAAGCGTGTTCATGTGGACTTCGGAGGTGCCAGATACTCCACCCAGAGCGCCTTGCATGCGTTCCTAGCAACAGTAGTGCGGGAGAACGGCCCAGAAGCTATGCGTTTGCTGTCTTTTTCGGACGCGGCAGAACCCCTGCGGGATGCCCTAAGGTTGGTCGTGATGTACGCAATGGATGCTTACGTCCGATCCCACGAGGCGTGAGTAGCGCTTCTCCTACCCCGCCTCCACCCCCACCTCCCCCAGCACGCCCAGCGGAAACCCCGCCTTCATCCCAGGCCGCAGCCGGATCGCGAAGTGGACCACCAGCGCGGTCCCGTCGCTGCTCGGCCCCTGCACGGGCCCGCGCTCGATGGCGCCGGCGAACCGCTGCTGCACCCACCCCGCCGCCTGGAGCGGCACCGTGAGCAGCAGAAGCCCCCTGGCCGCCTTGAACCCCAGCTCCCCGAAGCGCCCGAGCGGCACGATGGCGCCCTCGCCGTCGGGCAGGGCCAGCGGGTAGACGTCCACGGCCACCCCGGCCGCCGAGGGCCGCTTGTAGACGGGCGCCCTCAGGAGCGAGGACAGGATCTCGGCGATGGGCATGCCGACGAGCTGCTCGACGGGATCGAAGGAGAAGACACCGAACCCCACGCGGGTGACCGGCAGGGTCAGGTTGAGGAGGATGGGCGCGCCCGCGCCGGTGGCGGGGGTAGCGGGCGGCTGGACCAGGTCGCGGCTCATGGGTTCACCTCGGGGATCTGCTCGATGATGTCCCACAGCTCCGCCTCGCCCAGGCCAGCGAAGGCCGGGCAGGCGAGCAGGGCGGCGCGGATGCGGTTGGAGACGGGGTGGTGGCGGTTGACGAGGGTGCTCCAGTAGCCGCGGGACAGCCCGAGCTGGCGGGCGACCTGCTGGTGGTAGAGGCCCTGGAGGTCCAGGGCGTCCACCACCACCTCGCGCGGCAGGAAGCGGAGCTTGCGCGGGAAGGGCAGCCGAGGCTGCCGCGGCCGGGGGGCGCGGGCGCTCACGCCGCACTCCCGTCGTCGGCCTCGGCCTCGGCCTGGTCGCCCTCCTCGGCGGCGGGCTCCTCGTCCCCCACCTCGCCCAGCTCCTCCCCCACGGCCTCGGCCAGGGTGAGCGGCGCCTCGGCCGGCGCGAACGCGGGCTCCTCCTCGCCGCCCTCCGGCTCCTCCCCGGCCAGCCCCTCGGCGATCTCGTCGAGCAGGTCGCGGGTCTGGGTCTGGAGGCGGACGCTGGCGGCCTGGGCCATGAGGTTCAGGTACAGGAGGTGGGCCAGGGCGAAGGCGCGGTCTTCGTCGGTGAGGTCGGCCCAGTCGTCGCGGGCGCGCTCGAGGGCGCGGGGGTTGCGGGCGCCGAAGGCGGGGCCGTAGCAGGCGCGGGCGATGCGCCGGAAGTCGAAGGGGGTCTTGGTGGCGCGGAGGGTGGGCTTGTTGTCCCGTACCACGATCTTTTCCCGGGATTTCCCACCTGGCGCTCCCAGTCCAGAGCCCCCCTTTCCGATCCACCCAGCCTTCCCTGGACACCTGGCGGCTGGGTCAAGGATGCCGAAGGCACTGCTTGCAGCATGTCCTT
>JBDRKM010000449.1:0-25256 GCA_043814015.1 Pseudomonadota bacterium | reverse complement strand
CCGGCGCCGGCTCCGGGGGTGCCCGAGGGCTTCACCCGCGCGGTGCGCCGCACGGAGCTCGTCCCCGGGCAGCTGCGCGAGGTGCTGGTGAACGGGCGGCCTGTGGCTGTGGCGCTGGTGGGGGAGACGGTCCACGCCGTGGAGGGTACCTGCCCCCACGCGGGCGGCCCGCTGGCAGAGGGGATCCTCGACGGCACCACGCTGACCTGCCCGATGCACGGCTGGTCGTTCGATATCGTCACAGGTTCGTGTCACGTGAACCCCGAGGACCGAATCGGGATCCTGCGGGTTCTGGTCGTGGAGGGGGTCGTGTACGTCGCCGACGGTGTCGCGAGCTGATCTATACTCGGGTCGAACGGCACGAGGTCAGCTTGACCGCAGTCACGTCCGCTCCGCCCTTCTTTGCCCTGGCAGTCGCGACCGACGGCGCCCCCCGCGCGCTGGCGGTCGAGTTGGCCAGGCGGTTGCGGCCAGCCAGCCCCAGCACGGTCCTCTTCTTCGCCCACCCCAGGCACGATTTCGCGGCCCTGGCCGCCCGGATGCAGGAGCAGTTCCCCGAGGCGCTGACGGTCGGCTGCACCACCCTCGGCGAGATCGGGCCTTGTGGCTTCACCCGCGGCGCGGTCGTCGCCCTCGGGTTGGGCTCCCCCTGCCGCGCGGCCGCGGCGCTGGTGCCTGAGCTGACCTCCTTCCGCTTCGAGGACGGGGCCCACGTGCTCGATCAGCTCCGCGATCAGCTCGGCCTGGCCGACGACAGCATCGTCCCTGGGCGGCACGTGCTGATCACCCTGCTCGACGGCCTGTCCGGGATGGAGGAGCTGGTGGTCGCCGCCATCGGCACCAGCCTGCCCGCGGTCTCGCTGGTGGGCGGCAGCGCCGGGGATGACCTGCGCCTCATCGAGACCCAGGTGGCGGTCGACGGGCGCGCCTGCGCGGGGGGCGCCGTGGTGCTGCTGCTCGAGCCCTCGGTTCCCTTCCACCCCTTCCAGATCCACCACTTCGAGGCCACGTCCGAGCGGGTGGTCGTCACGCGGGCCGATCCCCAGCGCCGCGTGGTGCAGCGCCTCAACGGCCGGCCGGCCGCGCAGGTCCTGGCCGACCTGGTCGGCGTACCCCTGGAGCGGCTGCGCTCCGAGGGCAGCGTCGGGCTCGCGCTGCACGGGTTGCAGTTCGGGTTCCACGCCGGCTCGGAGTACTACCTGCGCGCGGTGATGAAGATCGAGGGCGAGGCGCTCATCATGGCGGGCGCGGTGGAGGAGGGCGCCATCCTGACCCTCATGCGCAGCGGTGACATGCTGACCTCCACGCGCCAGGGGATCGCCCGGGCCATCGAGCAGCTCGGGGCCAGGCCCGCTGCGATGCTGCTGTTCAACTGCGGTGGGCGCCTGTTCGAGGCGGAGGCCCGCGGGCAGGTGCAGGCCCTGTTCGAGGCCCAGGGCGAGGTCCCGGCCATCGGCTTCACCACCTATGGCGAGCAGTTCGGCCCCATGCTGTTGAACCAGACCCTCACGGGGCTGCTCCTGGGGTGGCCGCATGGGCGCTGATCACGCGAAGCCAGGCGTCCAGACCGTCGGGCTGGGGGAGGACCTCGCGGCGGCCCACGAGACCATCGAGGTGCTCGTGCGGCGCTACGAGGGGCTGCAGGGCCCCCTGCAGGTGGACCAGGTGGCCATCCGGCGCGCCCTGGCCACCCTCGAGGGGAGCCTGGACGCCAGCGCCCGGGCCCTGCAGGCCTCCGAGGCCCGGCTGCGGACCCTGTTCGATCACGGGCCGCACATGCTGGTCACGGTGGACGCCGAGGGGCTGATCCGGTGCGCCAACCAGGCGGCCGCCTGCGCGCTCGGCTGCCCGGCCACCGAGCTCGTGGAGCAGGCGCTGGAGGCATTCCTGGACGAGGCCTCCGCCCGCCGGCTGGGCGCCATGATCCTACGGCGCTTCGAGGGAGTGGTGGAGCGGGTCGTGACCCTGCGCAGTGGGATCGAGGTGGCGCTGACCGCGGCGCCGCTGCCGGGTTTCGTGGGCGAGACCCAGATCGTCATGCGCGACCTGACCTGGCGGCGGCTGCTGGAGGAGGAGCTGCAGAACTCGCGCCGCCTGGCCTTCCTGGGGAACCTGGCGTCGGTGGTGGGTCACGAGATCAACAACCCGCTGGCCGTGATGCTCGGGCGGCTGGAACTCCTGCTGCAGTCCGATCTCGACGATCCCGAGGGGATACGGCGGCAGCTGGCGCGGGTGCTGGAGCATGGGCACCGGGTCGGGCGCATCGTCAGCGACCTGCAGGCCGTCGCCCGTCCCCAGAAGGCGGATCGGGCGCCGCTGGACTTGCACGCCCTGGTCCGGGGCGCCACCGCGGCCGCGGCCCCCTTCGTCGGCCGGACCGTCATCCACGCCGAGGTGTCCTCGGCCGCCCTGCCGTTGGAGGCCGATCACGAGCAGCTGACCCAGGCCCTCGTCACCCTGCTCTCCCACGCCTCGGACCGCATGCGCCGGACGGGCCGCATCCTCCTCTCCGTCGCGCCAGGGCCCGGCCGCGGGCTGCTGGCCCACCAGGGCAGCGTATCCATCCGGGTGGTGGACGCGGGGCCGGCCATCCGCTCCGATCTCATGGAGCGCCTGCTGACGCCAGCCCAGCAGGGCAGCCGCCCGCGGTCGAACCACGCCCTCGGCCTGGCCATCGTGCGCAACATCGTGCTGGAGCACGGCGGCATCCCCTGGGCGGGCAATCTCCCCTCCGGCGAGGCGGAGGTCGGCCTGCTGCTGCCCCTTCCCGAGCGTGAGACCCTGCAAGCCGGGCCGCTTCAGGGGGCCGAGGGACCCCGGGTCCTGTGCGTGGACGACGATCCCCTCATGGTCCACACCCTCGAGCTCATGCTCACGGGCACGGGCTGCCGTTGGCAGGTGCTGCGTACGGGTGAGGATGCCCTGCGCGTGCTGCGCAACGAGGACTTCGACGCGTTGCTGGTCGGGCTGCAGCTGCCCGGCATGAGCGGCGTCGAGCTCAGGCACACCATCGCGACCTGGAACCCGCGGATCTGCGCGCGCACCATCTTCATCGGCAGCACGCTGCGCAGCGACCCCGACGGGGTGCCCACGCTGCCGCGGCCCTTCTCGCGCCTGCAGCTCCTCTATGGTCTGGAGCGGGTGGTGGCGGAAGAGGGCTAGCCGAAGGCTAGTACCTGGACAGATCGACCCCGCACTCGGCGGCGTAGGCGTTCAGGCCCTTCTTGCGCACGGTGCGCAGCGCGCGGGTGGAGAGCTTGATGCGCACGAACTTCTCGCCTTCTTCCCACCAGAGGCGCCGGGTGTGGAGGTTCGGGAGCTGCCGCTTCTTGGTCCGGATGTTGGAGTGCGAGACCTTGTTGGCGGTGTTCGGGCGCTTGCCGGTGAACGTGCAGATGCGGGCCATGGGATACCTCGTAAAGCTGATCGGCAGGTCGGCCCGGAATTCGCAGGCCCCTGCCCGGCGCCGCTGGGTAGCACGCCCCGCCCGAGGGAGCAAGGGGAGAGAGGGCGCGAGGGGTTACAGGAGGTCTTCGGAGGCGTCTTCGATGGAGGCGTCTTCGATGATGGTCGCGCCGCGCTCCGGATCGGCGGGGATGTCGCCGTGGCGCCGGTCAGGTTCGTCGGGGCTGGCCGCAGGGACCTCCACCCGCAGCGGGGTGCGGGTGGCGTCGCGTCGTTCCCGCTCCCGTCGGATGCGATCGATGATGAAGGCGTCGAGCATGGCGTCTCCAGCGTTGCCTGCAGTATAGCACCCACGCGGGGTGCGGCAAGCCGCTGGGAGGGCGTCCACGGCGGGTTCCTCTGGGCTGCCTCACGGGCTCCCGCGGTGGGGGTCGGAGGCGCTCGCCGCGCGGGCGCAGATCGCGGCGTACAGCCTGGCGAGGCCCTCGTCGTGGACGGCGAGGGACTCCTCGTGGGCGCGCAGGGTGGCGGCGTCGCCGCGGGCGACAGGACCGGTGAGCGCGCGGGCGGGGCCGACCCTGGCGGCGTTCTCGAGGGCGGCACGCGCCAGGGGCAGGAGCAGGCGCAGGGGCTCCTCCTCGCCTACCCCGGCCATCGCCAGCAGGCGGGCGGCCTCGGCCAGCAGCAGGAGGGGGAGGTTGCCCGCCATGGTGCAGGCGGCGTGGTAGAGCCGGCGATCGCCGGGGACCTCGAAGGGCTCCATCCCCAGGCTGGCGCACAGGGCCCGGGCGACCTCGATGGCTTCGGGATCGCCCGCGACCGCGGCCGGAAGCCCCGTGAGCGGCGGGCTGGCGATCTCGGGCCCGGGGAAGGTCATCAGGGGGTGGAGGCTGCCGGCGGGGCGGTGGGGGCGCAGGACGTCCACACCCGCCGCGCCCGAGGCGTGCAGCACCACCCCGCCGGGGGGCAAAACCGCCGCCACGCCGGCGAGGGCGTCGTCGCGGACGGTCAGCCAGCGGACCTCGGCGACAGGGAACGGCTCACCCCGGCGCCAGGGGTGGACCTGGTGGCCCGCGCGCCGCAGCGCGGGGGCCAGCGTTCGGCCCAGGCGCCCCATTCCAAGCAGCGCGATGTGCACCGGCGCGACCTCCGCGGGGGGGGGCCGGACCATCCGGCCGGGCGCTTGATAATCCGCCCTCCTCGAGGCCGCGAATCCCGCCGACGCCGCGTTTGACATGCCGCCGCGGCGGCCGTTAGAGGCGGCCGGCCTCCGCCCTGGCGGCGGAGGTGGAGGAGCGCATGTCCCATCATCGGCCAGATCGCGTCGCCAGCCAGGTGCACGGCGAGCTTGACCGTCTCCTGCGGGAGGAGGTCCATGATCCGAGGGTCAAGACGGTCTCCGTCACCTCGGTCAAGCTGACCCCGGACCTGAGGCGCGCCGTGATCAGCGTGCTGCCGCTGGGCGGCGCGGGCGACCGCAGCTCCGTGTTGCGGGGCCTGGTGGCCGCCAGCGGGTTCCTGCGGGGGCGCATCGGGCGCAACCTCGGCCTGCGCTACGCCCCGGCCCTGGTGTTCGAGATCGACGACCACCTCGAAGAGGCCGTGCGGCTGACCCACTTGCTCGGCGCGCTCGAGCTCGCCGAAGGGGGAGAGGAATGAGCCTCGCGCCCTGCTTCCTGGTGTTCGACAAGGAACCCGACATCACCTCCCACGACGTCGTGGCCATGGTGCGCGCGGTCACGGGGATCAAGAAGGTCGGGCACACGGGCACCCTCGATCCCTTCGCCCGCGGTGTGCTGCCCCTGGCGCTGGGCAGCGCCACCCGCCTGATCCGCTTCCTGGACGAGTCCCAGAAGGTCTACGACGCCACCATCGCGCTCGGTCAGGCCACGGATACGGGCGATCCCACCGGCACGGTGATCGATGAGCGGCCCGTTCCGCCTCTGGAGCGCGCCCAGGTCGAGGCCGTGCTGCAGGGCTTCCGGGGGGACCGGATGCAGGTCCCGCATCGCTTTTCGGCGGTGAAGGTCAACGGGCGCCGGCTGTACGACTACGCCCGCAAGGGCGAGGAGGTCGAGGCGGAGCCCCGCCCGATCCACATCTACGACGCCGCGGTGCTCTCCCTCGAGGGAGCCAGCCTGCGGGTGCTGCTCACCTGCTCACGTGGCACCTACGCTCGCGGCCTGGCCGACGAGATCTCCCAGGCCCTGGGCACCGTGGGGCACCTCTCGGCGCTCTCCCGGCGGCGCAGCGGGCCCTTCACCATCGAGCGGGCCATCGGCCTGCCCGCCCTGTCCCGGATCGTCGCCGACACCGAGGACTGGGCCCACGCCCTCAGGCGCCAGCGCGGGGAAGAGCGCGTCCCCTGGCTGCCCCGCGAGAATGTCCACCGCGACCTGGCCGCGCAGCGCATCTCCATCCTGGAGGCCCTCGGGCACCTGCCGCTGCTGTTGGTCGCCCGGGGTGTGGCCGATGCCCTGCTGCGCGGCGCCGCGGTGCCCCCGCCGCCGACGGGGCACAAGCCAGGGCAGCACTACCTGATCGCCTTCGGGGAGGAGGCGCTGGCCGTGGCCGAGTACCAGGGCGGAGGCAAGAGCGCCGTCCTGTGGCGGGCCAACCAGGCGGACGCTTGACGGCTGCGCCGTAGTGGGGCATATGAGGGCCGCCTCGGGCATCCCGCCTGAGGTCTGTCCGTCCCGCGACGGTCTCTGCGGACGGGGTGACGGAGGCCAAGGAGCCTCCCGCCATGTGACCCCATCTGCGGTTGCCGCGTTTTCACGAGGATGATCACCATGGCCATGATCCAGGAACGCAAGGACGAGATCGTCCAGAAGTACCGCACCCACGAGAACGACACCGGCTCCCCCGAGGTGCAGATCGCGCTGCTCACCGAGCGCATCAACTACCTCACGGAGCACTTCCGCGCCCACGCCAAGGATCACTCCTCCCGCCGCGGGCTGCTGAAGATGGTCGGGCAGCGCCGCCGTCTGCTGCGCTACCTGATCAACAACGAGCCCGCCCGCTACCAGGCCGTGATCAAGTCCCTCGGGCTGCGGCGTTAGGCGTTCTTGGGCCCCTTCGGGGGCCTTCTTTCTTTTCAAGTGTAGAGTCTCGGGTCCGCGGCACCCTCCGCGGGCCCGCCGGGCTGTCTTCCTCCGCGCACCTTCCGCGGGTCTTTTCGGGTCGAGCGCTGGCGGCCGTCTTCGGTGCTGTCGCTCAATCCTGGAAGACCAACGGGAAACCGTGGTGGTGGGGGAGCGAAGACGCTGGCTTCCGCCCGGAAATGTGCACCCTGCAGGCCGTTGGCCCGAGGCATGGGTGCGTCCAAGCAACGGGTCGGCCGCAGCGGGGAGGAAGTCCCCCGCGTGCAGCCGCCCAACCAGTGAGAGAACCATGAACGTGAATTCCGTCTCCGTCGAGCTCGGCGGTCGTCCCATCGTCTTCGAGACCGGCAAGTACGCCGGCCAGGCCACCGGGGCCGTCACCGTCCGCCAGGGCGACTCGGTCGTCCTCGTCACCGCGGTGATCGGTGAGTCCGAGCGCAACTTCGACTTCCTCCCCCTCACCGTCGACTACCAGGACCGCACCAGCGCCTACGGGCGCATCCCCGGCGGCTACCTCAAGCGCGAGGGCCGCTCCAACGAGCGCGAGACCCTGGTCAGCCGCCTGATCGATCGGCCCGTGCGGCCCCTGTTCCCCAAGCACTTCCGCAGCGAGATCCAGATCATCGCCACCACCCTGTCCTACGACGTGGACGCCGACACGGACGTCCTCTCCATCTGCGGTGCCTCCGCGGCCCTGTGGGTGGGGGGCGCCCCCATCTCGCAGCCCATCGCCGGTGTGCGCATCGTCCGCGTGGGCAACGAGTTCCACCTCAACCCCTCCCAGGAGCTGCAGAAAGCCTCGGACATGCGCCTGGTGGTGGCCGGCACCAAGCAGGCCGTGGTCATGGTCGAGGGCGGCTCGGACGAGGTGTCCGAGGCCGTGCTGATCGACGCCCTCGAGGTCGCACACGGCGCCATCAAGGAGATCATCGCCGCCATCGAGTCCCTGCGCGAGCAGGCCGGCAAGCCCTTCATCCCCGTCCCTCCGCCCCGCACCCTGGACGAGCACGTCAAGGCCAAGGTGTTCGAGCTGGGCAACGAGCCCCTGATCAAGGCCATGGGGATCACCGGCAAGCACGAGCGCAAGGCCGCCATCCGCGCCGCGCGCGACCACGTCATCGCGGCCCTCGTGGCCGAGGCCACCGACGCCGAGTCCGAGGTGATGATCAAGACCGACGCCGCCGAGGCCTGGGACAAGCTGGTCAAGGCCCTGATGCGCCGCGCCGTCATCGAGGAGGGCGTCCGCATCGACGGGCGCGCCACCGATGAGGTCCGCCCCATCTGGTGCGAGGTCGGCATCGCCCCCCGCGCCCACGGCTCCTCCGTCTTCACCCGCGGTGAGACCCAGGTCTACGCCAGCATCGCGCTGGGCACCGACTACGACGCCCAGCGCATCGAGCACGCCAACGAGCCCGAAGGGCGTCGTCCCTGGATGCTGACCTACTACTTCCAGCCCTACTGCACCGGCGAGACCTACCCCCTGCGCGGCCCCAAGCGCCGCGAGATCGGACACGGCGCCCTGGCGCACCGCGCCATCGAGCCCGTGCTGCCCACCCAGGAGCAGTTCCCCTACGTGCTGCGCTCCACCGCGGAGGTCTTCTCCTCCAACGGTTCGTCGTCCATGGGCACGGTCTGCTCCACCACCATGGCGCTGATGGACGCCGGCGTGCCCATCAAGGCCCCCGTGGCCGGCATCGCCATGGGCCTCATCGTGGAGGGCGATGACTACGCCGTCCTGTCCGACATCCTCGGCGACGAGGATCACATGGGCGACATGGACTTCAAGGTCACCGGCACCGAGAAGGGCGTCACCGCGCTGCAGATGGACGTCAAGATCGCCGGCGTGTCCCGCGAGATCATGTCCCGCGCCCTGGCCCAGGCCCGCGAGGGTCGCCTGCACATCCTGGGCGAGATGGCCAAGACCATCGGCAGCGTGCGCGAGGATCTGTCGGCCTACGCCCCGCGCATCACCTCCATCCAGATCAAGCCCGACCGCATCCGCGACATCATCGGCCCCGGAGGCCGCGTCATCCGCGGCATCCAGGAGCAGACGGGCACCAAGATCACGGTGGACGACACGGGCAAGGTCGATGTGGCCGCCACGGATCGCGGCGCGGCCGAGAAGGCCATCGGCATGATCCGCGAGCTCACGCAGGAGGCCGAGATCGGCAAGCTGTACGTGGGCGTGGTCAAGCGCATCACCGACTTCGGAGCCTTCGTCGAGATCTTCCCCGGCACCGACGGCCTCATCCACATCAGCCACCTGGCCAAGGAGCGCGTGGAGAAGGTGACGGATGTCGTGAACGAGGGTGATGAGGTCCTGGTCCGCGTCATCGACATCGACAAGGCCGGCAAGATCCGCCTCTCCCGCAAGGAAGCCATCGAGTCGGCGGGGGCGTTCTAGCGGCAGTTCCTTTCCCCGGCGGGTCTCAGGTCCCCGTGGACCCGAACCCGCCGGTTCCGCGTTCGGTGGCGTCCACGCTCGCCGCGGGCTCCAGCACCGCCGCGGTCACGGGGGCGATCACGAGCTGCGCCACGCGCATGCCGCGCTCCACCGTGACGGGCTCGCGCCCGAGGTTCACCAGGATGACCTTGACCTCGCCGCGGTAGTCGGCGTCGATGGTGCCGGGCGCGTTGGCCACGGTGAGCCCGTGCTTCCAGGCCAGGCCCGAGCGCGGGCGCACCTGGCCCTCGTACCCGCGGGGGATGGCCAGCACGAGCCCGGTGGGCACCAGCGCCCGCTCCAGCGAGCCGATCACCAAGGGCTCCGCCACCGCGGCCCGCAGATCGAGCCCCGCCGCGCCCTCGCTGGCGGCCACCGGCAGCTCCAGCCCTTCACCGTGGGCGAGCACCTCGACCGGAACGCGCAACGCCATCGGACGACTACAGATACCCGTTGTCCAGGAACCACTGGCATGCACCCCAGCACACGCCCTGGGTGCCCACGCCGAGCGACTCGCAGGAGAAACCCGCCGGGCAGTTCGGCTGGCTGGTGTTGCAGTCGGGCATGCAGAAGTCCACGTGGCACAGGTTCTGGACGCAGGCCCCGGCCAAGAAGCCGGGGATGGCGCCGTAGCAGGTGCCGATGGAGCAGTCCTGGTTGGTGTAGCACTCCTCGCTGGTGACCTGGAACATGTCGCAGAGGTAGCCGGTGTCGCAGTCGCGGTCGCGGGTGCACTCACCGGCGGTCTCGCCCACCTGGCAGCTCGCGCTGCCGCCGCAGGTGTCGGACATGGAGCCCACGTCGCAGGAGGTGGTGCACAGGCCCGCGACGTCGGTGCACTGGCCGGTGGCGGTGTTGCACGTGGAGCCCACCGGGCAGTCGAGCTCGGTGCTGCGGCAGCCGTAGGCCACGCAGGAGTGGGAGTCGCTGTCGCAGTTCTCGCCCGCCATGCAGTCGTCGTTGCTGGAGCAGCCCTCGCGGCAGGTGTAGGTCTGGGCCTCGACGGTGCAGAAGGAGTGCAGGGGGCAGTCGGCGGAGACCAGGCACTGCACGTCCTCGCAGGCGCCCTCGAGGCAGGCCTGCATCACGTCGCACTGGCTGTTGTCCTGGCAGTCGCCGTCGGGGCCGCTGTTGGGGCCGCTGATCACGCAGGCCGTGAGGGGCGCGAGGAGGAGGAGGACCGAGGTGGAGGCGGTGCGGTTCATGGTGCTACTCCCCGGTATCCGTCGAGCTGCCGCAGAACCCGGCCACGGCGCCGCTGCCGTAGAAGTACTGGACCGAGATCTGGCTGCTGGAGGGGGGCATCTGGGTGCGCTCGAAGACGATGGCGGGTTTCTCCTCGCCGGTCTCCTCGTCCACCTTGCGCTGGTAGCTCCAGACGCCCGCGTCGCACTCCACGACCTCGCTGTTCACCTGGACCTTGATGGAGCTGGCGTCGGGCTCGGCCGAGAGGAAGAAGGTGTCGCGCAGGCGCGAGGTGTTGAGCGAGAGCTCGGTGACGATGTCGCCGAAGTCCTGGGAGCAGATGTCGCCCACGATGCCGCCCGTCTACTGGGCCACGTCGATGTAGCGATCGCCGCGGGTGGAGTAGGCCGAGCAGGAGGCCTCGTTCACCACCACGAGGGACGAGGCGTTGAAGACATCGCGGGAGCGCTGGCCCTTGATGTCGCGGAAGGCGTTGATGTAGTCGTTGACGGGCTGGGGGGAGGAGTCCTCCTCGTCGCTCACGAAGATGAGGGAGAGGGAGGCCTCTTCGCGCAGGAAGCCCAGGTTGGGGCCGACCACGTTGGGCGGGGTGAGGGCCTCGTAGGCGGACTCCAGGCCCATCTCGTAGCCGGAGCCCGTGGTGCCCACGTTCACGATGTTGGAGAAGACCTGCTCGGCGTTCTCCGTCTCGGGCGAGATGACCTGCCCCCGGATCTCGCCGGCGGAGTCGATCATGACGTCGGTGGTGACGGTGGCGATCTGGTAGTCGACGTCGGCCTCGATGAAGTAGGTCAGGAACTGGGAGAAGTTGGTGCCCAGCTGCTGCTGGTAGGGCTCCATGGACCCCGAGTTGTCGATGATCATGAGGATATCGACGCTGTCGGTCGGGTTCTGGACGAAGACGTCGGTGGCGTCGAACTGGTAGTACTCGTAGTCCGGGGTGCAGCCTGAGGCCGCCAGGACAGCGAGGACCAGGGAGAGGAGCGTTCGGCCAGAGGACATGGGGCCTCCAGGATGGGGTGGTGCGCGGCGGCGCCCTAACACAGAATGGCGCGTTCGTCGCTGGGATGGGGATGCCCCGGGACATCTTCTGGCCCGGGTTGACGGCCGGGGCTGGGGGGATAGCCTGCGGGGCGTCCCACGCCCGGCGTCCGGCGTGTCCATTTTCTTCCAGGAGCCCCGCTCATGCTGGAGACCCTCTCCCGCGGCTTCCGCCAGGCCCGCCTCAAGCTCCAGGGCAAGAACCTGCTCACCGAGGAGAACATCCAGGAGGCGCTGCGTGACGTGCGCGTGAGCCTGCTGGAGGCCGACGTCGAGCTCTCCGTGGTGCGCTCCTTCCTCGACGCGGTCAAGCACCGCGCGCTGGGCGAGGTGGTGCAGATCAAGGCGGGCAAGGGGCCCCAGGGCATGCGGGTCACCCCGGCCGATCACTTCGTGAAGATCTGCCATGAGCAGCTCGTGGTCCTGATGGGCGAGGAGGAGGGCGCGCTCGATCTCTCCGCCCGCCCGGCCGTGGTCATGATGGTCGGCCTGCAGGGCTCCGGCAAGACGACAACAGCCGGAAAGCTGGCCAAGAACCTCCTCAAGGAGGGCAAGAAGCCCATGCTCGTGGCCGCCGACATCTACCGGCCGGCCGCCGTCGAGCAGCTCATGAACCTCGGCCGCAAGGTGGGGGTGCCGGTCTTCTACATCAAGGGCATGAAGCCCCAGCAGATGTGCCAGTTGGCGCTCGCGCAGGCCAGGAACGTTGGCCGCGACGTGGTCATCTTCGACACCGCCGGGCGCCTGGCCATCGACAACGCGCTGATGGACGAGCTCGTGGAGATCAAGGCCGAGACGAAGCCCGACAACGTGCTGTTCGTCTGCGACGCCATGATCGGGCAGGACGCCGTGCGCACCGCGGCCGAGTTCGACCGCCGGCTCGACTTCTCCGGCTTCGTGCTCACCAAGCTCGACGGCGATGCCCGCGGTGGCGCGGCGCTGTCCATCCGCAAGGTCACGGGCAAGCCCGTGCTGTTCGTCGGCATGGGCGAGGGGCTCGACAAGCTCGAGCCCTTCCGGGCCGACGGTCTGGCCGGCCGCATCCTGGGCATGGGCGACGTGGTCGGCCTCATGCGCGACTTCCAGGAGGTCGTGGACGAGGAGACCGCCACCCGCGATGCCATGCAGATGCTGTCGGGGGAGTTCACCTACGAGTCCTTCATCAACCAGCTGCGCTCCATCCGCAAGATGGGCCCCATCAAGGATCTCGTGGGCCGGCTGCCGGGGATCTCCGACATGATGGAGCAGATCCCGGAGGAGGCCCTCGACGACCGCGAGCTCACCCGGGTGGAGTCCATCGTCCAGTCCATGACCAAGCAGGAGCGGCACCGGCCCGATCTGCTCAACCTCTCGCGGATGCGCCGCATCGCCCGCGGCTCCGGGCACCAGGTCAGCGAGGTGCAGGAGCTGCACCAGCGCTTCCTCATGGCGCGCCAGATGATGGGCCAGCTCGGCCAGGCCACCGGGCTGTTCGGTACGGCCAAGCAGATGAAGAAGGCCCGGCGTATGTTCGACGGGATGGGCATGGGCATGGGCATGCCGGGCGGGATGGGCGCGTTGGGTGGCGACATGGGCGGGGCCGACGAGGGGCCGCGGCTCTCCCCGGCGGAGAAGGCCGCGCGCAAGAAGAAGGCCCGCGACTCCCGCAAGGCGCGCAAGCAGCAGCGGAAGCGCAAGTAGTCCGGGGCCGCGGTGAGGCTGCCGCCCCTCTTCGTCCGGGCGCCCAACCACCTGGGGGATGGGGTCATGGCCCTGCCCGCGGTGGCCGCCCTGGCCGCGGCGTCCGAGGGCTGTCGGGTGGCGGCGCCCGCCTGGGGTGAGGTGGTCTACCGGGCCACGGGCGCGCGCTGGGTGCCCCAGGAGAGCCGGCCGGAGCGGGAAGAGACCGCGGTGCTGCTGGCGCCCTCCTTCCGGGCCGCGTGGCAGGCCCGGCGGGCGCGGCGGCGCGTGGGGCTGGCCACCGACGGCCGGCGGCTGCTGCTCACCGATGCGGTCCAGCCCCCCGGTGGGCATCGGCGCGACGACTACTCCGCCGTGGCCCGGGCGCTGGGGGTGGATGTGGTGGGGCCGCCGCGCTTCAGGGCTGCGGAGGGCGAGCGCGCCGCCTGGGCCCATCTGCCCGTGCACGTGGGCCTCAACCCGGTGAGCGTGAGCGGCGCCACCGTGGAGTGGCCGCACTTTTCCGCGCTGGCCGCGGTCCTCTCGGAGCCCGTGCGGGTCTACTGCGGCCCGGGCGAAGAGGCGCGGGCCCGGGCGGCCGCATCGGGCACGGAGCTGCTGGCCGGGCTGCCCCTCGGGGCGTTGGCCGGGGCGCTGGCGCGCTGCCGCGTGCTGGTGTCCAACGACAGCGGGGTGGCCCACTTCGCCGCGGCCTGCGGCGTGCGCACCGTGGTGCTCTTCGGCTCCACCAGCGCGACCCGGACCGGGCCCGCGGGCTGCGAGGCGGTGGAGGGCCCCGCCCTGGACTGCCGCCCCTGCTACCGCAAGCGCTGCGACCGCGATCTGGGTTGCCTCGGCGCCATCGGCCCCGAGCGGGTGCTGGAGGTGCTGGGGTGAGCCTGCAGGCGTGCGTAATTGCGGGGGGACGGCGCATCCCAGGGCGGTTGCGCACGGCTGGACGCCGGAATCCGTGCGCATCTCGGGGGGGACGGCGCATCCCAGGGCGGTTGCGCACGCTTTACGGCCCTGGCCCGTGCGTAACTGCGGGGGGACGGCGCATTCCAGGGCGGTTGCGCACGGCTGGACGCCGGAATCCGTGCGTAACTGCGGGGGGACGGCGCATCCCAGGGCGGTTGCGCACGCTTTTCGGCCCTGGCCCGTGCGGTACTGCGGGGGGACGGCGCATCCCAGGGCGGTTGCGCACGCCTGGCCCCCTTGCCTGGGAGGTGCGGCCATGAGCCTGCCTACGTTGGTGGTGCGCTTCTCTTCGCTGGGCGACGTGGTCCTCGCGGGGGCGGTGACCGGCGCGCTGGCGCCGGTGGTGTTCGTCACCCTGCGCCCCTACGCCGCGGTGGCCGCGCGCCTGCCGGGCGTCGTGCAGGTGGTGGCGGTCGAGGAGGGGGAGGGCCTCGGCGCCCTCGCCCGGCGGCTCCCGGCCCACGGCCGGCGGATCGATCTGCACCGCAGCCTGCGCTCCCAGGCCCTGGCCCTGGCGCTGGGCGGCACCTGGGACCTGGTCGATGCCCAGCGCCTCCGCCGGCACATGCGGGTGGCCGTCAAGGTGGCGCCCGCCCGCTCCCTCGTGCAGCGCTACTCCGAGGCCGCCGGGGTGGTGGCGGCCGCGCCGCCCTGGATCGCGGCCGAGGGCCCCCGCGACGCGCTGCTGGTGGTCCCAGGCGCGCGTCACGCCAGCAAGCGCTGGCCTCCCGAGCGCTTCGCCGCGGCGCTGGCGCCGCTGGAGGGCCCGGTGATGGTCCTGGGTGGCCCTGGCGAGGAGCGCGCCTGCACCCGCATCGCGGACGCCCTGGGTCCGCGCGCCGAGGTGCTGTGCGAGGCGGGGTTCGAACGCACCTTCGCGGCCCTGGGCCGCGGGCGCGCCTGCCTCGCCGACGACACGGGGCTCGCGCACCTGTGCGCCGCCGCGGGGATCCCCGTGGTCACCGTGTTCGGAGGCACCACCGCGGCCGACGGCTACTGGGACGCGCGCTGCATGCCCCTGGAGCAGCCCCTCTGGTGCCGCCCCTGCTCGCGCTTTGGGCGCGACACCTGCCCCATCGGGGACTGGGCCTGCCTGTGGGAGCTGGCCCCGGAGCGCGCCACCGCGGCGCTGCGGAGCGTGCTGGAGTGAGCCGCTGGCACGTGGTCACCGGCGACTGCCCGCCCACCTTCACGGGCGGGGTGGCCACCTGGGTGGAGGCGGTCGCGCACGGGCTCGCGGCGCGGGGGGAGGAGGTGGTGCTGTACGCCCGCGGCGGGCGCCGCGACACCCGGCCTGCCGAGGGGCGCTGGGACGCCGAGCAGCCCTTCCCGGTCCGCCGGCTGGTCGGCCTCCGCTGGAACCAGCGCCAGTCCGGTATCGCCGGGCGGGCCGTGCGCCGTGGCCTGGCCCCGGGCGACCGCGTGCTTGCCACCACCTGGCCCGTGGCCCACGGCCTCGTCAAACCCTGCCGGGATCTTGGCATCCCCCTGGTGGTGGTCGCCCACGGCAGCGAGGTCACGCGCGAGCTGCACGGTCACCGGCGGACCGTGCAGGACATCGCCGCCTGGGCCCGCTTCGGGGCGGTCTCGGGCTTTCTCGCCGGATGCCTGGCCGAGATCGGGGTGGCGGCCGCGGTGCTGCCGGCGCCCGTGGACCCGCAGCCGGCAGGAGACGAGCCGCGAGAGGGGTTGCTCATGGTCTCGCGCCACACCCTGCTCAAGGGCACCGAGCGCGTCCTGCGCCTGGGCGATGCCCTGGGTTGGCCTGTCACCGTGGTGGGCGAGGGGTATCCGACCCCGCCGCTGCGCAACCTGGCGGCGCACCTCGCGGTGCCGGTCCACTTCGTCGGGCGGCGCTCGCCGCCCGAGGTCCGCGCGCACATGCGCCGCGCGCGCCTGCTGGTGCAGCTCTCGCGGGCCGCCGCGGACGGCTCCGGCGCCGAGGGCCTGGGGCTCGTGGTGCTGGAGGCCATGGCCTGCGGCACCCCGGCGGCGGTCTCGCCGGTGGGCGGGTTGCCCGAGGCCGTGGGGCCGGGCCTGATGCTGCCCGAGCCGGACGAGGCGCTCATCAGCGCGGCTCGAGTCCGGGGCTGGCTGGCCGGCGGGGACCGCGGGGCCGAGCAGCGGGCCTGGCTGGCAGCGCACCACGGGGTGGATCGGTGCGTGCAGGCGGTGGTGGGGCTCGCTGACGGATAGACGGCGTCGATGCACCTCCTCCACCTCTACCGCCCCCAGGTGCCCGATCTGAGGGCGCAGGCGATCCAGGTGATGCACACCTGCCACGCGCTGGCGCGGCGGGGGCACAGGGTGAAGCTGTTCGCCCAGCCGCTGGCGGGGTTCGCCGGGGGCGTGGCCGAGGCGCTGGCGCCCTATGGGCTGGCGCCGCACCCCAACCTGGAGCTGACCCTGCTGCCCTGGCAGCATCGCGGGCTGGCGGGGCTCGACTTCCGCGCGCGTGCGCTGGCGTGGCTGCTGCGGGCAGAGAACGGTGCGGTGGTCTACGCGCGCACCAAGCGGCACGCGGCCCAGATCGCGGCGCTGAAGGGGCCGCTGGCGTTCACCTTGGTGTTCGAGTCCCACGAGGTGGCCTCGGCCCAGGCGCGGGAGCGGGGGGAGTCGGCCGAGGCGCTGGAGCGGCTGGAGCGGCGGGTGCTGGCGGGCGCGGACGCCCTGGTGACCAACTGCGAGGGCACGCTGGAGGTGCTGGAGGAGGTCTACGGGCCTGGGCTGCCGGCGCGCCGGCAGGTCATCCACAACGGCACGGATCCGGCCCGCGCCCGGCCCCCGGTGGACCACCCGGGCACGGTGGCCGGCTATGTCGGATCGCTGCGGGCCTACAAGAACATCCACGTGCTGCTGGAGGCCGCGGCGCTGCTGCCGGAGGGGTTCCGCTTGCGGCTGGTGGGCGGGGTGGCCGGGCAGCCCGAGTTCGAGCGCGCCCGCGGCCTGGCCGGGCCGCGCGCCGGCGTGAGCCCCGCGGTGCCCTACGCCCTGGTGCCCGAATTGCTCGCCGGGATGGACGTGCTGGTGCTCTCCCTGGCCGACGATCTGTACGGCCGTCGGCTGGCCTCGCCCCTCAAGCTGTGGGACTACCTGGCCACCGGCCTGCCCGTGGTCGCGCCGGATCTCCCCTCCGTGCGCGCCATCTGCGGCGACGCCTTCGAGCCCTGCACCCCCGGCGACGCCCCCTCTGTGGCCCGCGCCATCGAGCGCGCCGCCGCCCGCGGTCCAGGCCCCACGCGCTGCCGCACCTGGGACGATCGCGCGGCGGAGATCGAGGCGTTCCTGGCTGGATAGTTCGTCAGGGACAGGTCATCTGCGCGTCGGTCGCCGAAGTCACGTCGGGGTCGGCCTGGCTCCAGAGGGTGATGTCGTCCCAGCGCACCACCAGGGCGCCCTCGTGCTCGATCACCCAGGCCTCGTCCGGGCTCCCCCACCAGAAGGTCATGTCCGCCACGTCGAGGATCATCAGGCGGACCTCGCCGGGGTCGAGGGCTGAGGTGGAATCCTCCACCACGGAATAGGCGCCGGGCGTGGGGGGGGCCTCGCCTGGGAAGTAGGCGTACACGTTGGCCTGGAGCCCGGTGGTGTCGGACAGGGCGCCGCCGCGCACCACGTACTGGCCCTGGTTGGCGCTGCAGAACACGCTGCCGGTGGGCATGGGGTAGTGCTGCTCGCGGAAGTCGAACCAGTCCTCGTCGTAGATCTCGATGTCCGTGTCGGCGTCGGTGTCGGCGTCGGAGTCTCCGTCGGCGTCCGTGTCTCCATCGGCGTCGGTGTCGGTGTCGGTGTCGGCGTCGGTGTCCGTGTCGGTGTCGCCTTCTGGGGGGGCGGTGTCGTCCGGGTCCTTGTCGCCACATGAGATGGCGAACGTGGCGAGGGCGAACGCGATCAGGGGCGGCGCGGGGAGACGACAGGGCATGGGTGCGCTCCGGGTGGGTGGGAGGCCAACGTGACCCATGGCCGCGGCGCCCGCCAGGGTGCGGAGCCCCGGCGGAGGTGGATACCTGGGGGCCATGGACCCCCACACCGCCATCGCCCCCCTGCGCCCCTTCATGGCGCGCGTGCTCGAAGAGATCGGGCCGCGCCCCTCCTGCTCGCCGGCCGAGCGGCGGCTGGGCGCCCGGCTGGAGGAGGACTGGGCGCAGTTCTGCGATCGGGTCGCTGCCGAGCCCTTCACCTGCCACCCGCGCGCCTTCCTGGGCTGGCTCCACTGGCTGCCCGCGCTCTACCTCGCCGCGCTGTTCGCCTGGTGGCTGTTCCCGCCCCTCGCCCTGCCCCTCGCCGGGGCGGGGGTCGTGGTCCTGTGGGTCCAGGGCGTGCGCTTCGGCACCCTGCTCGATCCGCTCTTCCCCACGGCCGAGGGCGTCAACGTCGTCGGCACCGTGGCGCCTCGGGGGCCCGTGGCGCGCCGCGTCTACGTGGTGGCCCACCAGGACTCCGCCTACGAGTTCTCCTTCTGGTACCGGTTCAAGAACCTCTCCCTACCCCTGATGCTGGTGGGGGCGGCGGCCTTCGTCTGGCTGGCCCTGGCGGGCGCGGTGGCGTGGATGGCCTGGCCCTTCGGCGCGCTGGATTCGGGGATCTTCTCGGCCCTCGGCTGGAGCGCCGCGGCGCTGTACCCGGTGGTGGGGCTGTTCGCGTTCTTCACGCTGTGGACCCCGGTCCCCGGCGCGCTGGACAACCTCTCGGGCATCGCGGTGCAGACCGCGCTGGGCCAGGCCGCGGCCGCGGGGCCGGGGGGCGGCCGGGCGCTGGAGGGGACCGAGGTGGTGCTGCTGGCCTGCTCCTCCGAAGAGGCGGGCCTGCGGGGCTCCCGCGCCTACGTAGCGCGCCACCGCGTCGATCTGGGTGGCCTGCCCACCTTCGTGTTGAACCTCGATGGCCTGGGGGACGCCCGCCACCTGACCCTGCTGGCGCGGGAGCTGTGGACCGGCGCGCGCTACGACGACCGCCTGATGGCCTTGCTGGAGGGCACCGCCCGCGAGCACGGCCTGGGGTTGCGGCGCGCCACCCTGCCCCTGGGCGGCACGGACGCCGCGCCCTTCGCCAACGCGGGTTTCCCGGCCGTCACCCTCATCGCCCAGGACAGCGGCCGCCTCATCCCCGAGTACCACACGCGCCTCGACGTGCTGGAGGCGGTCTCGGACGACGCCCTCGCGGCCGGCTTCGCGCTCGGCTGGGGGCTGCTCACCCGCCTGGACGCGGGCGCGCTCGATCGGAGTGCGCCCGCCACCACGCCCTGATCCGCGCCAGCGCCGCTTTGGGCGTCCGCTGCAGCAGCAGGTGGGGCGCGGCGATGGAGGCGCGCTCCAGGCCAGGCAGGTGCGCCGCGATCCGCTGGGCGCAGCGCGCCGGGACGAGCCGATCCTTGCCCCCCTCGAGGTAGAGCACGGGGACCTTCACGGCGGCGAGGGCGGCCAGCGCATCGGTGGCCAGCACCTGCCGCACGCGGTGGGCGAGCACCGCGGGGGCCACCGCGCGCAGGGCATCCCGCAGCCCACGGACCAGGCCCTGGGGAGCGCCCGGGCCGAGCAGCAGCCAGCGCAGCGCGAAGGCCGGCGGTGGCAGCCGGAACAGCCATGGCAGCAGCAAGCGGACGCACCAGCGGGGAGGTCGGCGCGGGGGCTCGGCGAAGGTCGCCACCAGGACCAGGCCCAGCAGATTCGGTGGCGCGGACGCGGCCACGGCCATGGCCACCGGCCCGGAGAAGCTCTCGGCCACGAGCAGGAAGGGCTCGCGGCGGGGCAGGCGCGCGCCGACCCAGGCCAACAGCGCGGGCTCGTCGAGGGGGATGTCCTCCGGGTAGGTGACCGTCACCGCCTGTTCCGACGCGGCGAGCGCGGCCTGCAGCGGGGCGAACAGGCGCCCGGTGCCGTCCAGGCCCGGCAACAGCGCGAGCAGTGGCAGGCCGGGGTGCGCTTCAGGGGTGTTGACCGGGGGGACGGTCATGGCGCGTTTCCTCGGGACCGCGGTGTGAACATGCCACGGGGGGCGCGGCGCGGCGAGGCTCCGGCCAGCACATCCAGGCTCCGCCGGCCCCGTGTTCGTCATTCATTCGCCGCCGGGGTAGACTTGGACGACCGCGCACAGATCGCGGTGTGAACGTCCTTCGAGCTCGGGAGAGACCGTGGACCCGGTGACGGTGGACCCCTCAGCGGTGCTGAGACTTCTACAAGGCGGTGCTCAGGGCCAGCGGGCCCGCGGGCAGGGCCGCGAGCGCGGCGATGACGAGCCGCGCAGTGTCTTCAAGGAGTTCTCCACCATCGAGACCGACCCCTCCGCTGCCATCTCCGACCCAGACCTCGATCCCTTCCAGGCGCTGCCGTCCCGGGATCAGCTGCTCGGCAAGGGCGATGCGCCGAGGCTCTCCAGCGTCTCGTCGGCGCGAGCCAGCCAGCCGGGGGGTGGGGGCTCCGACGGCGCCTCCTGGGCCGAGCGTGCCCTGCGGGTCCTGTTGCTCGACGAAGACGCCGACGACCGCGCCCTGGCCGTGCGGGTCCTCAAGAAGGAGTTTCCGGCCGTCAAGGTCACCCAGATCTGGGAGAAGGATCGGCTGGAGCAGGCCCTGGAGGGGCGCCCGGCCGACATCGTGGTCACGGACTACCACCTCCTGTGGGGGGATGGGATCCAGGTCCTGCAGATGGTCCGGGAGCGCTGGCCGGACTGCCCTGTGATCATGTTCACAGGCGCGGGCTCGGAGGAGGTCGTGGTCGAGGCCATGAAGCAGGGCCTCGACGACTACGTGGTGAAGCACCCGCGGCACTTCATCCGGCTGCCCGCGGTCGTGCGCCGCGTCATCGAGCACCGCGAGCGGCAGCTCACGGCCCGGGAGGCCGAGGACCGCTACCGGCGCCTGTTCGACGGGCTGCCCCTGGGGCTCTACCGGGCCACCCCCTCGGGGCAGCTGCTCGAGGCCAGCGCCGCCCTGGTCCAGCTCTTGCGCCTGCCCGAGTCCACCAACCTCGTCACGCTGGACACCCAGCAGGTCTACATGGACCCCCAGCGGCGCGCCGAGTGGCTGGCGGAGCTGGACGCCAACGACGTGGTGAAGGACTTCGTCGCGGAGTTCAGGCGCCCGGACGGCGAGCGCATCTGGGTGTGCGAGAACACCCGCGCCGTGCGCGATGACGAGGGTCACGTGCTGTACTACGAGGGCAGCCTCGAGGACATCACCGCCCGCAAGAAGGCCGAGATGGCCCTGCAGGCCAGCGAACACGAGCTGGCGGTGGTGTTCGACAACGCCCCCTTCCTGATGCTCCTGCTCGACCGCCGCCTGCGCATCCGCAAGGCCAACAGGGCCGTCTCCCACTTCGTGCGACGCGACCGCCGCTCGCTGCTCGGGCGCACCGTGGCCCGCGCGCTCAACTGCGCCAAGGCCGTGCGGCGGGATCCGGCCGGCGGGCGCTCCCGTCTGGCCACGGACTGCCGCGAGTGCACCATCTGCCGCCAGGCAGAGAACACGGTCATGAACGGCATCGCCCACGAGAAGGTGGAGGTGCGGCTGCCCGTGGTGCTGGAGCGTGAGAAGCAGGACCGCGAGTTTCTGGTCACCACCACCCCGGTGCGGGTGGGCCCGAACCGCCTCGTGCTGCTCTGCCTGCAGGACATCACCGAGCAGCGGCAGGTCGCCCGCATCGCGGTGGAGTCCAAGGGCCAGCTCGAGCAGGCCATGGGGGCCGTGATCCATGCCCTGGCCGAGATGCTCGCCACCCGTGATCCGTACACCGCCGGCCACCAGCAGCGCGTCGCGGAGCTGGCCTGCGCCATCGCCCAGGAGCTGGGCCTCTCCGAGGATCACATCGCCGGGATCCGCATGGCCTCCGCGATCCATGATCTCGGCAAGGTGGCCGTGCCGTCCGAGATCCTCACGAAGCCCGGCCGTCTCACCCGCCTCGAGTTCGACATCATGAAGATGCACCCGCAGGTGGGCTACGACATCCTGAGCAAGCTCACCTTCCCCTGGCCCGTGGCCGACGTGGCGGTCCAGCACCATGAGCGCCTCGATGGCTCTGGCTACCCCGTGGGGCTCGTGGGCGACCAGATCCGCCTCGAGGCCCGCATCGTGGCCGTGGCAGATGTCGTCGAGGCCATCGCCTCCCATCGGCCCTACCGCCCCTCCCTCGGGGTCGCCCGCGCGCTCGCCGAGATCACCTCCCACCGCGGCTCCCGCTACGATCCCGACGTGGTCGACGCCTGCGTGGCCCTCGCGAACCGCGAGGGGTTCACGCTGAGCTGAGCGGTGCCTCCGGGCCCCGCGGCGGGCAGGTGCGCGACTGACCTGCGGGTGGCCGCGTTGGAGGCCTGGTGTGTCGCCACCGCTCGTGGCCTCGACCACGCCGCGGCCTGCGCGGCGGCGGTAGATGCGTTGGGGGCCGATCCCTGGGCGGCATTGGTGGCGGTGACCCCCATCGCCCGGGCACGGGCTGCGTGGGCCTCCCGAGCCCTGGCCCTCGACGCGCGCCTGCGGCCCGTCCCCCCCGGCAGCCGGGTCGCCGTGGCGCAGATCGCGGCCGGCGAGGCCTACCCGGCCCTCGATCCGCTCCGGCGAAAGGCCCAGGGCGCCTTCGACACCCCACCGAGCCTGGCGCGGCGCACGGTGGCCCAGGCTCTGGCCGCCGCGGAGGGGCCGGTGCGGTGCGGGCTGGACCCGGCCTGCGGCACCGGCGCCTTCCTGCTGGCCCTCGCCGAGGCCGGGGTGCCCGAGATCCACGGCCAGGATCTCGATCCAGTGGCCCTCGCCGTGGCCGGCGCCCTGCTGCCCGGCGCCCGCCTGTCCCTGCGGGACGGCCTGGAGGGCGGCCCGGCGGTGGACCTCGTGGTGGGCAACCCGCCCTTCGTCCCCCCGGAGCGACAGGATCGGGCCCTCCGACGCGCGCTCCTCGAGCGGTTTCCCTGGCTCTCGGGGCGCTTCGACCTGGCCGTGCCCTTCGCCGCGGCGGCGGCGGAGCGCGTGCGCCCCGGGGGCGGCCTGGGCCTGCTGCTGCCCGCCCCGCTGCTCGTCCAGCCCTACGGGCGCCCGCTGCGGGAGCGCTGGCTGCGGCGGCACCTCGTCACGGCCCTGCCCGCGCCCGAGCGCTTCCCCGGCGCCTCGGTGGATGTTGTGGCCATCGCCCTCCGGATCGACGCGGGCCCGGGCCCGGTGGCACCCCACGGTGTCCCCGCGCGGGAGCTGCTCGCCCTGCCCGCCGCGCCGCTGTGCGCCTTCCTGCGGCCCGGGGATGGCGCCCTCGCGGCCCGCGTGCACGCTGCCTCCGTGCCGCTGGGCAGCCTGTGCGAGGTGGACACCGGCGTGGTGGTCCACGGCGAGGGCCATCGCCGCGAGGCCCTGCTGCGCGCGGAGCCCGGTCCCGGCTGCGTACCCTACGCCGACGCCGCCGATCTCGTCGCCGGTCGGAGGCGCTGGCTGGCCCTCGACCCGGCGCGCATGCACCGCGCCAAGCGGCCGGCCCTGTTCGCCGCGCCCAAGCTGCTGGTGCCGCGGGTCGTCGGCATGCGATCGCTGCGCTGTTTTCTGGACGAGGAGGGGCTGTGGGTGGGGCACACCGTCAACGTGCTGCAGCCCCTCCATCGCCAGCCGGTCCCGCTCGCTTGGCTGCAGGCCTTGCTCCAGAGCCCGCTGACCCGCGGCCTGCTGCGCATCGAGCGCGGCGCGCGCATGGACGTCTACCCCCGCGACCTGCGCGAGCTGCCCGTGCCGAGGGTGTGGCTGACAGAGGCCGAGGTGGGGGCGGCCGAGGCCTGGGGGTTGTCGGTGGAGGAGCGGGCGCGGTTGGAGGCGGTGGGGTGGGCGGAGACGCGGGGGCAGCATGAATGATCCGGGATTCGGTCTGCCGCAGAAAAGTCAGCGATGAAGGAGGCTTCAAGAGAATGCGCGCGATCGGCGATGTCGGCATGAGGCGTCTCCTCGGGATCGGCTCCCTCGCGCTGGCGGTGTGCGTCGGCGCCGCGGGCACGCCCGCCGTTCCTCCTCCCCCGGTCATCGAGGGCATGCCCAGCGCCGACTACCCGGCGGTGGTGCTGCTGTGGTTGCAGCAGGGAGACCGCAGGGAGGAGGGGACCATGCTCTGCTCGGGGTTCCTCGTGTCCCCCGAGTGGCTGGTCACCGCGGCCCACTGCACCGCGGTCATGGACGAGACCATCGCCGCGGGTGAGACCGACGCGGTCTGGGTCATGATCGGCAGCGGGCTCGACGATCCGGGCGCGCGCTGGGTGCAGGCGAGCGCCTGGGTGGGGAACGAGGACTTCGAGATCGTGGAGAGCTCGATCCCCGTGGACCCACCCTACGAGGGCGCCCTCCACATGAACGACGTCGGCCTCGTCCGCCTCGCCGAGCCCGTCCACGACGTGCCCCCGCTCCCCGTGGTCGGCCCCGACCTCGAGGCGCGGCTGGGGGGGGAGCGTCCGTGCGGGTCGCGGGGTTCGGCTGGCAGTACGACGGCGGGGGTGAGGGGAGCCTGCGCTGGGCCGACCTGGATCCCGTTCAGGTCGACGACCACGCCCTGTGGTTGGAGGACGCCGACGGCGATCAGAACATCTGCCTCGGCGACTCCGGGGGGCCCGCTCTGCTCCCGGGCAGCGAGGGCGGCTGGGTGGCCGCCGCCATCAACGTTCAGCTCGTCTGGTACAATGAAAACTACGCCTGCATGGGCTCAGGCGCTCGCAGCATCCGCCTGGACACCCAACGCTCCTGGGTGGAGCAGTGGGTGGCGCTGCTGGACTACGACGCGTGGCTGGAGCAGTACGGCAGCACGGTAGACCCGGGGGACTCCGGGATCGAGGACGCCGTCGGGGACAGCGGCCACGGGGCGGACGGGTCCGAGCGGGAGGACGGCGGCTGCGGCTGTGGCCAGCCCGGTGGCCGGCGCGGGCTGCTGGCGCTGCTGGTGGGCCTGGGGTTTTCGGGGCTCCGCTCGTCACAAGGACGGTGGGCGCGCGCGAAGGCGGGGAGGTGAGAAGGGAGCGGTCAGCGGTCAGCGGTCAGCAATCAGCTACGAACGAGGTACGAAGTTCGATACCGAGAAGGCTTGGGTGGCCACGGGAATTTGTTTCTTGATAGTCACCCATGTCGCGGACACCGCGGCTCCCTGAGCCAGGAAACAGGAATTTCGCGCAAAGACGCAAAGACGCCAAGGGCAGAGCCTGGGTCGGATGCACTCTCGCCCGGTGCGATGTGTGGGCAGTTACCCATACGGCTTCTGGTCGTCGGAGGCGGGAACAAGCTTACTTCGGCCCTAGTACGTCGGAATTCTACTTCGGCCCAAGTACGGCGGTGGCCACCGATTGGCGTTGGTGGGGCCTTGAGGCGAAGCAACACGGCGTGTACCGACCTCGTCAGCCACCGACGATCCGCGGACGGCGCGGCAGCCCCTCCAGTCCAGGCCGCGCGGACCACGTCGCCGCTCGCCAGCCGGGAGGCC